>JBCCNJ010000224.1:0-5377 GCA_039025905.1 Pseudomonadota bacterium
GTAATGAGTACAGTTTCGGTGGGCATGGCATAGTCCTTATCGGCAGTGAATTCAGAGCTTGATGTGATCAGCGAGATTATAGAGTAGATGAGCCGTTCTGGCGGAAACTGTCTTGCCGTGAAATCGTTTACAGCCCGGCAGATCTTGCGTAGACCGACGAAAATCTGTGCACTTTAATCCGCATAGGTCTGATCGATACAATCCAATGCAAAGCCACGCGCTGGAAGTACTGTCTGTCAGGAAACACTTGCACGCCTGTTTATGCTGTTGAGCTTGCCGAAGACAAACGCAATGCTGCTGTCCTTATGCAGTAAGTATCTGAACACTGATACACTTGCCATACGAGTAACTGGATGCCTGTAAATGTCTCATGATGACCATCACCACGTGCCCTCTGATACTGCGCTGCGAGTCAAAGCACTCGAAAGCGCGCTAACAGACTTGGGGCTCGTGAAGACTGAAGATCTGGATGCGATCGTCGATCTTTATCAGAACAAAGTCGGCCCCAGAAACGGTGCCAAAGTGATCGCCAGAGCCTGGGCCGACCCGGGTTTCAAGGCAACCTTGCTGCGCGACGGTACGGCGGCTATTGCCGAGTATGGATTCCCTGCGCTACAGGGGGAGGATATCTGTGTAGTTGAAAACACGCCCGAGGTGCACAACCTGGTGGTCTGCACCCTGTGTTCCTGTTATCCCTGGCCCGTTTTGGGACTGCCTCCCGCCTGGTACAAATCCTCCGCTTATCGGTCACGGGCCGTCAGCGAGCCGCGCGCGGTGCTTAAGGAATTTGGTATTACATTGGATGAAGAGGTGGAGCTTAGAGTTTGGGATAGCACGGCGGAAACCCGCTATTTGGTAATGCCGATGCGGCCTGCAGGCAGCGAAGACTTGGATGAAGATGCCCTGGCGGATTTAGTTACCCGCAATGCAATGATTGGCACGGCGCTGCTAGAACCTGTTAGCGCTAATTCAGGCGAGTAGACCTCGATGGACGGCGCACATGATATGGGCGGCATGCACGGATTTGGTAAGTTGCCCCTGGAAGAAAACGAGGCTGTTTTCCGCGAGGAATGGGAGGGCAGAGTATTCGCGCTCAACTGGGCCATGTCGGCATTTGCCGGTGGCTCAATTGACGCGGCGCGCGCCGCCATAGAGCAGATTGCGCCAGCAGAATATCTCAGCCTTCCCTATTTCGGCCGCTGGTTCAGCGCATTGTGCACCTCCTTGGTGGCGAGCGGGCTAGTTAGTCAGGAACAGATAGCCGATATCCGGGCGGGCACTGCGCCTGATATCCCCGGGCCTCTTGAAGGTGTGTCCCTGCGCGATGGTGCTCTGATGGAATTGGCCAAAACGGGTAGCCCGCCGCAGCGAGACATCGAGTCTGAAGCATGTTTTGCGATCGGCGAAACTGTTCGCGCACGGCTTGCGCATACAGCGACGCATACTCGGCTGCCGCGCTATGTCCGAGGTCGTGTCGGTGAAGTGGTAGCCGATCGCGGTGGCCATGTCTTTCCGGATAGCAACGCCATTGGTGCGGGAGAAAACCCTCAGCGATTGTATGCAGTGAGATTTATGGCTCGCGAGCTATGGGGCGAACAGGCCTCTCGCAACGACAGCGTAACACTTGACCTGTGGGAGCCCTATCTTGAGCCCATCTGAAGGCAGCGAGCAGCGATTCCGCGACAGTCTCCCGGGAAATCTGCTGACAGAAGGTGAGCCGATCTTTGCAGAGCCCTGGCAGGCACAGGCTTTCGCTATGACGATAGCGCTGTATGAAAAAGGGCTGTTCAGCTGGGATGAGTGGGCGGCTGCTCTAAGCGAACAACGTAGCAGGAGAAGCCCTGCTTCAGATGACGGAGCCCAGCATTATTACCAGGACTGGCTATCCGCACTGGAATCCTTGGTTAGGACTCGCACAAGTGTTAATGCAGATCTGCTGGCAGGGCTATCTCAGCGCTGGGAGCAAGCCTACCGTATGACACCTCACGGTGAGAAAGTCACGCTCGACTGAGTTAACCCACAGCCCCCTGTGTGCGTAACTTCGCTAACTCCTCAGCGCTAATATTGAGCTCGCTTAGTATCTTCGCGCTATGCTCTCCAACGTCGGGAGCGGGGCCCGGCGCAACCTTCGTCACGCCAGAGACAAAGACGGGACTATCTAGCGTTTTACCGCCCTCATCTGTGTAGTCTCGCAACAGGCCTGCCGCTGCGACCTGCTCGTCGTCGACCTGATCATCGCATTTCGCGACACCGCCACAGGTAATGCCATTGTCAGCAAATATTTTTTTCCAGTGGCTCCAGTCTTGGAGCGCGATGGCCTCTTGTATCCCTGCCGTCAGTTCGCGATTGTGCTCATGCCGGGTGGCGGCGTCAGAGTACTTGGGTTCGGCCAACCATTCTGTTCGCTCAAGGCACCGAGTAAACACCGGCCAGATTTTCTCCTGTATCTGCGGCAGTATCGTCAGCAGGAACCACCTGTCGTCTCGGCACCGATACAGCTGGGTAAATGCACTGCGTTTTTCGGAATCGAGGCGTGCGTTGGTGTTAGCGCCATCCAGTGCAGCTTGCACCATAAAACCATTGGACCATAAGCCGTTTGCCAACAGTGAAGTGGATACCATGGCCCCCTTACCCGTTCGATCCCGTTGATACAGCGCAGTCACGATCGCACCATATAAAGAGCAGGCTGACATATGGTCTCCCATTCCCGGCACTGAAATACCGGGAGGGGTGTCAGAAGAAGCGCGCACAAAATCCATTAGCCCGGAACGGGCCCACCACGCGGTCGCGTCGTAGCCGCTGCTCTCGGCTTCCGGGCCAGTCTCACCATAGGGCGTCAGCGAGGCGTAAATGAGTTTTTCGTTCACGCCTCTGACGTCAGCGTAGTTCAGACGCAGTTTTTTTCGAACGTTAAGCGGATAGTTGGTAATGAATACATCTGCTTTATTGATGAGCTTGTCCAGCACTGCTCTGCCGTCGGTGCTTTTCAAATCCAGCGCCAGGCTCTCTTTCGTCCGATTGGTAAGGCGCCATGGATAATTCTGTTCGCAGTTAGGCACGCCGGGCAATTGCTTAATCTTACGATAGCCATCGCCTTCTCCAGGTGGCTCAATCTTAATTACTCTTGCGCCAAAGTCTGCGAGGATAGTGCCCGCAGCCGGGCCGGCAATAAAGCTGGCGCAGTCGATCACGAGCAAATCGCTGAACAAAGCGTCCTGTCCCATAAGCACTCCTTTTGTTATTGGGGTTAAGGCTTGGGTTTGCTAAACCTAGCATAGATTTAAATAGGGCTCGCTGCCCAATAAATCTCGCTGCCGAATAAATAGTGCCGCGATTCTTCCAGGGTTATGGAAGACGCGGTCGCGGGTTCCAGTGCTGCATTTCCTGGTCAAAGCGATCTGGCGAATAGGGGCTGTACCTGTAACTCAAGAGATCGTGCTTAGCCGGCCAGCTGTGCACCGAGCATAGACCAAGCTGCTGCAGCTTCTCTTTTCGAGCTGATTAATAGAGGAGTGGCAGGCCCTAATGAGGCGGCCAAGTCGACGCGACTCACCTTGGGAGCGCTGCCAGGCGCCCCCTCCTTCTCGGCCCCACCTGGGCGGCCCCACCAATGCACTTTACATCAGGGCGGATGGGCGGCGTTCTTACGGAAGAACTCAGCTCATTCTGGTAAGCTTTGTAAGCATGGCGGGCATGACACGGATATCACCATAGCCATGGATGAAGGTTTGCTCGACGCTAAACTGCTCGAGAAGCAGATTAAGTTCTCTATTGTGAATGTCCACGAAGCGCAACTCTCGAAGCGGGAATAGCTTCAGGGATCCTCCGGGTTTCAACACCCGCAAGCATTCTTGCAGGATGTCCTTCAACACTACCTCATCATTAATCCAAACGAACAGCAGAAAGCAGCAAAGAATTTCATCCACGCTCGCGTCGTCAAAAGGCATATTCTGAGCTTGTGCCGATATCGCTTTGTCGAGTCCGGGGGCGCGTTTGCTGAACTTGCCGGCGCCACCCGTTGCTATCGCCAACGCCTTCTCCTTTAGGCCAAAGCTTACTTCTTGCCCAATCAGCGGGTCGACCCCGTAAAACTCGATACCAGCGTCGTGGCACGCGCGGAACATAGAGTCGCGGGCGTAGGGCGTATAGCCGCAGCCTATGTCGACGATGGTTTTGTGTTGCAAGTCGCGGAGAACACCAGAGCGGGACCGACCACCGAAGAAGATCTTGCGATAAAGATCAAAGGGCCGCGCCGTATGCAGCATGCCAATTCCGCGCCGGCGCGACGAGCGAATATAACCCTGCATCATTGCAAATGACGCATTGGCGACGGGGCGACCCAGTGTCTGTTCTAGCTGACGCACGCTATCGATCATGCTTTCGCCAATTTGCGTGCCAGAATGCGATATACCTGCGGCGAGATACCCAATCCAAAATGGGTTGCATTCACTTCAAAATGATCGGCGCTCTTACTGTACTTGTCGATACTTGCCTGCCAGCCAACGATGCCGTCGCGCTTAGAATAGACCGAGGTGACGGGCACAGCGATAGGGTTGCTCTCCCTTGAGGCGATTGTTGCGGCGATCGCATCGACATCAACGCCCTGTCTCTCATACATGTTGCCCATCGCCGTGTATTTTGGTCCGCCGACAATTGGGCTGCCGAGAGAGATCACCTGTTTCACGAGCGTAGGATTGTCGCGCGCGGCTTCCCTGGCGACGATTCCGCCAAGGCTCCAGCCTATCAGATGAATCTTGTCTCCGGATTGCTGTTGCAGCGCTTGCATTTGCTCGACAACGATGGGCAGCATGCCCGCAACATCGCCCGTATTTCTGCCGAGCTGCCAGCCGTGAACGGCGTAGCCTAGCCAGGTCAGGTAGCCCCGGAGCAAAGCGGTAGAGCGATTGCCCGCGCCCAGTCCTGGTAGTACCAGAACCGTGTCTCCGTTGCCCCGCTGCTCTGTGGCAAGGCTGGGGGAGGCCGCAAACAAACGCGTAAATTCCAGCGGTGTGAGACTCTCGCCCAGTGTTGTTATCAGTGATGGTGCTTGCGGCGTGTACATAGTAATCAAGCCTCCTCGATTCTATAGGTGGCAGCTTCCCGCGAGGGATTTGTCGCGATGGCGCGACCGAGCGAGCGAATCATGACTTCCGATAACTCCTCGAAGCGTCTGCCCATGTGCAGTTTATCTGATAGTTCTAATGAAATAATGCCGTGCAGGCCAGCCCATAACACGTGCATGATATTGCCGGGATCACCTTCAATGTCACCACTGTCGATGGCCTCGCTTACGGCAGTCATCATCGGCTGCTGTGAACGATTGATTTGATGGACGAGCTCTGGATAGCGCTGTTCGTCGCGCTGGTTTACGGAGAAC
>JBCCNJ010000225.1:0-5283 GCA_039025905.1 Pseudomonadota bacterium
GTCATCAGCGGTGGACGGCTTTGTCGCCACCTTCGATAGCAGCCACAACATGAAGCAAGTCTTCGCCGAAGTGGCGGCCTATTGCGCAGGCCATCTGTAGGGCATCGATCATGACTTCACAGCTTCGCTTTCAGCTACTCTCTGCGCCAACCCTGGCGTTGCTATTGGCCACACTGGTGGGCTGTAGCGCAGGCAGCGGTGGTGGGGGTACCACAAGAGAAGTGGATTTAAGTACCCCTGTAGGCAGCCAATCCTTTGTCTACAGCGGCCCGCCACCGGCCAGCCAGGCTATTCAAGATTTCAAGGTGGCATTCTATGACCAACTCGCAGGCGACGATCGCTGCGGCGAATGTCATACGCCCGGTAAATCAGGCACTACGCATTTCGTCGATCAAGGCGATGTGAATACCGCCTGGCAGCAGGCCCGCACGGTGGTGAATCTGGATGATCCAGCCTCCTCGGCAGTCGTGGCCAGAGTGGCCAGCGGCCACAACTGCTGGCTGGGCCCGGAACAATCCGCCACCTGCGCGACCACTATCACCTCCTACATAGAGCGCTGGGCCGACAGCACCGATGATTCGCCCACGGCGATTGAATTACTCCCGCGCCGCGCACTCGCGCCATCCGGTACACGCGTGCTGCCGGCTGACATCATCGAGGTCAACAGTCTGGGAATCGATCTTACCGCGCCTGCCGAGCTGCTGGATTTGACACGAGAATACTGCGCAGACTGTCACTCCGATACAGCGCCTATCGCCCAGGTTCCGTTTTTTGCCAGTGCTGACGATGAGGTCGCCTTCGCCGCGCTGCGCGGCAAGATTGATCTCATCACGCCGTCGCAATCGCGCCTCGTACTGCGGTTGGACCCAGAGTCACACAATTGCTGGAGTGACTGCGCCAGCAATGCCGCCGATATGGAGTGGGCGATAGACAATCTCGCCGCTGTGATTCCAATTACCGATGTCGATCCCTCCTTACTGATCAGTACAGCGGCCGTGTTGGAGAACGACGGTCTGGTGGCGACCACCGGCGGTCGCTACGACTCTTCGCTGATCGCCAAATGGGAGTTCCGCGAAGGCAGCGGTAACACCACCGCGGACACCAGTGGGGTGCCACCTGAGATACCGCTAACCCTGTCCGGAGACTATGGCTGGCAGGCGGGCTGGGGCATTCGCTTTCAAGACGGCAAGGCACAGGGCGGCGTGAACGGCAGCAGCAAATTGTTCAATATGATCTCCGGCGTAGGTGAATACAGTATCGAGGTCTGGGTTGCGCCAGCCAATGTGACCCAAGAAGAGGCCTGGATAGTGGGCTATGCCGGTGGGCCCGAAAGCGTCAACATGTTGTTGCGCCAAAGCCTTTACAACTATGAGGCCTTCACGCGCAGCACCGTCACTGACGACAATAATGCGGGCGCACCGGCATTGGTGACGAATGATGATGCACAACTGGCCCAGGCCAGCCTGCAGCATGTGGTGGTGACCTACAGCCCAATCGATGGCCGCAAAATCTACGTCAACGGCGAATTCAGTGGCGATGTCGATGCCGCCGGCGGCGGCTTGCTCAATAACTGGAGTGAAGCCTTCGCGCTGGTGCTGGGTAATTCCACCTCTGGTACCAATCCCTGGGCCGGCGTGTTGCGCATGGCTGCGCTTCATAACTCTGCTTTAACGCCCGAGCAGGTATTTCAAAACTTCGACGTCGGTGTCGGCCAGAAATACTATTTGATGTTCAGCATTGCCGAGATCATCGATCGCGCAGGCGTGTGTCACGTAATGAATGGCGAGGAGCGCGTGAATTACTGCTACGTCGTGTTTGAGGTCAGCCAGTTTGACGATGCCAGCTATCTATTCAACGAACCGTTTTTTGTGAATATCAATCCGGACGGTGGCGAAGTCGACTTTGATCTTACCGGCATCCGCCTGGGCGTGAACGGCAAGATCGCGCGCATCGGTCAGGCCTTTACCAATGTCAATGCTCGCATTAGCGGCAATGAGATCAGTGTGCCGCGATATCTGGCAGAGATCGGCAGTATCGTGCCCTTGGAGAACGGTGGCGATCAAGACATCTTCTTTTTGGCATTCGACAACCTGTCGGGCGTGCTGGGTGAGTCCGACGATGGCAGCAGCAATCCCTTTCAGGCTGTGCTCACCGGTGAGGCAAGTTCAGATGTAGGCGTACGCACCTTCGATGAAATCAATGCCAGCCTGTCGAGGCTCACGGGTGTCTCCACGTCTAGCCCCAGTGTGAGTCCGGTCACGGGCAAGACCGTGGCAGAAACCTACGCCATCGTACGGCGCGCACTGCCGGGCGTGGCGGACTTTCAGACCTTTATGTCATCGCACCATATGGCGGCCACGCAGCTCACTGCCGCCTACTGCGACGCGCTGGTACAAGACGTCGCCTTGCGAGAGCAGCTGTTCCCAGCGCCACCTACCTTCGACTTCAGTACACCGGTTGCCTCACCCTCCATTGACTGGCGAGCACATGTGGTAACACCTCTGGTTGATCGGGCCATCAACCGGGGGCTGCTGACTGAAGCGGAGCGCAACCAAATTCTGGACGAGGTTGAACTGCTGATTACCGATGATCGCGATCTCAAACCCTATGTCTTAATCAACGGCCAGCGGGTCAGCGACCCAAATCCGGCGGCGCACAACAAACGCGATGGCCTGATTTATTGCGAGAACGATGCGCTGTGTCCGCCCTCTCGCACCGCTGAGGTTGTGAAGGCGGCTTGTACCGCGGTTTTTGGCAGCGCCGTGGTGCTGATGCAGTAAAGGAAAGGAAGCTAGGAGAAACAACCATGCGCAGGCGCTCTAAACACTATGGACTCGATGATGCACTCCCGCATCCTGACCATCGCCGTCCGGTCACGCGGCGCGAATTGATCTCCCAGGGATTTCGCTCCGGCGTGGCAACACTGCTGGGCACCTCCGCCTTGGGCTTGTTGGGTCATCGCGCACAGGCAATCTCCCCTGATTTGCTGGATCCGACCATTACGCGTTATAGCACCTGCGACCTGGGTTCGGTGGCCGGTCGCAAGATACCCTTTATCTGCTTCGATCTCGCCGGCGGCGCAAATATCGCAGGTTCCAACGTGATCGTCGGTGGACCCGGGGGTCAGCGCGACGGGTTGAGTCTGCCCGGCTACGGGAAACTGGGCCTACCGCCGGATATCGCGCCTTTTGCAAACAACGCGGCATCTCTTTCCGGTGACTTTACGGACGACACGCTGGGTCTGTTGTTCCACACCGACAGCGCCATGCTACGCGGCATTCTGAATAAAGCCACGGGCATGCAGGGCTTCGTCAACGGTGCGGTCATTCCCGGACGATCCGACAATGATACGGGCAACAACCCGCACAACCCCATGTACGGTATTTATCGCGCAGGCCTGCGCGGGCAAATACTGCAGTTGATTGGATCGGAGAATTCCGACTCCGGCGGCAACTCCATGGCACCGGCCATGTTAATTGACCCTGAGATTCGACCCACCAAAGTGGATCGACCGTCGGATGCCAGCGGCCTTGTCGATGTGGGCGATCTCAACCTGCTGCTGGAAAACCCGGACGATATCGTCTCCGTGATGGAATCAATGAAGCGCATTACGGATTTCAAACTCGACCTGGTGAACACGCGCATCAACAACCCGGGCGACGAGGATCAGCGATTGAAGGAGCGCCTAAGCTGCGAATACCTGCGCAGCGCGGACACGCTAGAAAAGTTCTCTAGCCCCGATGCACTAGACCCTTCGGCCGACCCCAACATTGTTGGCGAGGGCGGCATTTTTACGCAGGCCGAGTTTGACGGCGACAGAGAATTCAGCAAAGCGGCATCGGTTATGAAGCTGGTTGTCGACGGTATTGCCGGGGCCGGCACCATTGAAATGGGTGGCTATGACTACCACGTGGGTGATCGCAGCACAGGCGAGGCGAGAGACTTTCGTGCGGGACAGTGTATTGGCGCCTGCCTGGACTACGCCCGTCGCAGCTCTACCCCGATCATGATTTACATCTTCAGCGACGGCTCGGTTGCCAATAACGGTCCGGTAGAGACCGTCAACGGCATCGAAAAAGGCGTCTGGAGTGGCGATAACTCTTCCACCGCCGCTTCCTTCTTCTTAGTTTACGACCCGGCGGGCGCTCCCACACTGATGACCGGCAGCAGCGGTGACCCCCTGCGCAGTCAGCAAATCGGTTGGATGCGACCCGACGCCTCTGTTGAAACGGCTTCCACGCCCGCGGCTAACAATGTGAATTTGATGGTCGAGACGCTAATCCTGAATTACATGGCCTTGCACGGCGAGCAGAACCTGTTCGCCGAATCCGCGTTCTTCCCCAGTCACGGCCTGGGTGGTGTGAGCAGTCGCGACTCCCTGATCGCCTTCGAACCGCTGCAGAGTATTACTGGTGGAGTACTGAGCTAATGACAACACGCCATCATCCTCGTCTTTTACTCATACTGTTGAGCACAGTGCTCTGGCTTCCCATCGCGGGCTACACCGAGGACCAGGTAGCCCTGCAGGAGTCTATTCAAGACATTAAACAGCAGGCGCTGGAGCTCAATCGGGACTTGTTTATCCTGGAAGAAGAGTTGCTGTTCCCGGATAACACTCAGCTCGCCATTTATGTGTCTATGGATGCCGACGAGCTGTTCACACTGGATGCGGTCAAGCTCTCCATCGACGGCGTGGTCGTTACCAACTACCTCTATACCAAGCGTCAGGTTGATGCCCTACAGCGCGGCGGCGTGCAGCGACTGTATATGGGCAACATGAAAGCCGGGGAGCACGAAATCGTCGCGGTGTTCACCGGTCGCGGCCCACAGGGGCGAGATTTCAGACGCGCGACCCAACTGGTGGTTGAGAAAGCCAATGGCGCGAAAAATCTGGAAGTCAAAATATTGGGCTCCCAGGCCATGCAGCAACCGGAGTTCTCGGTAAAGGAATGGTAAGGGGTCTAACAACACATCAGATGCGCAGCCTGCTTGCCAGCGCGGTGACAAGCGTCGCGCTGTGTTTGCCAATATACTCTAAGGCGTCTTCCGATGATGCCGAGGAGACGGTGCAAGCGCTGCGCTATGGCGTCACGCTGTATCACTACTACCAGCAGGATTACTTTAACGCCCTCACTGAACTGATGGCGGCGCAAGAACTACAGGCGCTGGCAATGCATGCTGATAACGCCGAACTGCTGCGCGGCGGTATCAGTCTGTCCTACGGCATGGATCGTGTCGCAGAGAACATATTCGAAGAACTCTTAACCGAAAACCTGGATGCAC
>JBCCNJ010000226.1:0-5212 GCA_039025905.1 Pseudomonadota bacterium
CCAGTTGCTGAAATTCATTGTCTTGACCCCTACTTTCCCTACGTGATTGAGCGTTAACCGGTAGGACCCTCGTCGCTACCTTGATTTGTAGTCTATGCCTCTGAATATGAGTGTGTGTGGCGCTTTATGAAGAAAAATGAAAATGAGCGTGCAGGGTGCATTGATGAGAGAGTGCTTGATGCGGCCGATATCGCTGTAAAACCCTGATTTGTAGCGATAATTCTTCTGACACCGACCACGGTTTAAGCCCATCATAATAAGCGTTCGCAAACCAACAAACCGATTTGGCAGATTGCAGCCTATCGAAAACACTTTCAATTGGGTCCGGTATGACCTGAGACAGCATTAGTCGCCTTTGAAAGTAGGGTCGCGTTTCGTCACAAAGGCGTCGACCGCCTCCTGATGGTCGTCCATTTTATGGCTGATAGCCTGCATGCTCGCGCTCATATCGAGCAGATCGCGCAGCTCCATACGCTGCGCTGCTTTCAGCAGTCGTTTGCTCATACGTACGGTGCGCGGTGGCCGTGACGCGAAGCCGATTGCCAGTTCCATGGCACGATCCAGCAGTTCGTCAGGCGCAACCATTTCCATAATCAGGCCCAGCTCAAGTGCCTCTGCTCCCGTGACCAGGCGGCCGGATAGCGTTAACTCAGCCGCCCGCTGGTATCCGACCACTCGCTGCAAAAACCATGCGCCACCATCGCCTGGAATGATGCCGAGATTAACAAAGGTCTCGCCTAGCAAGGTGTGCTCACAACCGATACGGATGTCGCACATATTGCAAAGATCGAATCCAGCGCCAATTGCCGCACCATTGATTGCCGCAATGGTAGCCACCTCAATAGCGTCCATAGCTAGAGGGATACGCTGTATGCCTGCCCGATATTGCTCCTGGATCTGTACGGGGCTGCCGCCGAAGATACCTTTGCCGTCCTGCATCTCTTTGACATTGCCACCTGAGGAAAACGCTTTGCCATCGCCGGTAATAATCAGTACCGAGATTTCTTTGTTGCGGTTGACCCAGTCGCAGGTTTCGACAATGTCGTCGATCAGATGGGTGCCGGTGAGGGCGTTGCGTACGTCATCGCGCTGAAACGTCAGCGTGGCAACACGCTGCTGCAGCGTCAGCCTGGCATCCTTCAGAGTTGGCTGTTGCATCGTGAAAACCTCCTGACTCAAAGACAGTACAAGTCCTGGCGCTTGTTTGGCTCTCGGAAACGCAAGGAGAATACGTCAGTTTGCTGATAGGGCGTAAAAGGGGCAAGAAACTCAATCATCGTGACGTCGCTACGGTGTACAGACCAGGAGGCTTCATAGACCCAGCCCGTCACCCCTGAGGCTCCGCCTGAAACATCAAACTCAAACTGGGTTAAACAGAATGACTCGGGCGGAATGTACTCAGTCCAGCCGTCTGACCACTGAAACGCATCCGTTTTGATATCTGGGCTGAGGATCACCAGGCCAGCATTCAGCCTCAAATTAATGGTTCCGATATGGCATTGCTCGATCTCAGGAAACCACTTAATTAGAAACGGTTTTTGCAGTGCAATGGTTTCCGAGGCAATGCCGCAACCTGAAATTGGCGTTCCTGAGAGCTCAAGCATTCGGTAAGTCTATGATCCTGATGCGGCAAGCTCAATTCCTTTCATATAGTACGTGGAAGTTCCGACTTTTCTTACTAGGCGAATCCATCGCTTTGGCTCATTTGAATACCAAGAATCCCCTTCTTAGCAAGCCGGCCTTGAAAGCCATCTTTTAGCAGCGGCAGTTCCACGATGAATTGATATCTAGTACTGATATGCAATCTATGCGGTTGAGCAAGCGGCGCGGAATTAACTTCAACCTATCGGGATAGATGAGTACGATTATGAATCGCGAATCAATCTTTGCACCGCATAGAGATAGGATGCTGGTAGACTCGAAAGGGTTTCCCTTACTCGAATTTGTGCTGACAGCGGCCAGGCCCGTCCGGGGCAAGTGTGCATGAGAGCCGTTGCAGTTTTGAATGGGGCACTGGGCTTCGCCGTTCGTTTAGGGCTGGATAAGAGGGGTATACCGCACCAACTATGCTACAGAACTACTTTAAGGGACTCTATAAAAGAACGATGAGCGAAGCTTACGGTTTGGCGCACAATGAAATCTTCCATGCGCTTCGAGAAGGCGGAGCTTGTTTGGATTGCGGTGCAAGTTCGGGCTATAAATACGACATGCTGCAATCAACGATAGGCTTAGACAGATCGAGATATACCGGTATCGAGTGGGATGCAGACCTGGTAAAGACCGCGCGTGAAAAACAGCTAAACGTGTCACAAGGTGATCTAAACAAGAATATTGTCTGCGCGGATGAGACCTATAAATGTATCTTTGGTCTGTCCGTTTTGGAGCATCTTTTGAACCCGTGTCATTATCTGCGCGAGTGTTTCCGTTGTCTGCAGCAAGATGGTGTCTTGGTGATTCTGACGCCGAATATCAGTACGTATTTTACCGCAGCCTTAATACTGGCGGGAAAAATGCCCTCCAGCGGTCCACATCCCGACTCAGACGCGTTATTACAACGCGAAGAATTGTTCAAAGTGAGTAGTGACAGTCTGCATGCGGATACAGAGAGCGAGACCCCCGTACACCGACATCTCGTTGTGTTCAGCTTTCGCGTGTTAAAGAGCTATCTATCGATGTTGGGATTCAGCGAGGTCAGAGGCTATGGCTTCGGGCTCTATCCGTTTCCTAATTTCATGCAGAGACCCCTGGAGAAAATAGACCCCTATCATTGTCACCAAATGGTATTTGTAGCCCGGAAATGAAACATGTAGCTCACCGAGATGTTGAGTGAGCATGATGTAGCCTGGCTATTGCATACGTGCCGAAAGTGGCTGTGCCGGTGGGTTGCTGGCAGCGATTGAACACTCAATGGATTTTACTCAACCCTTTGCCCGCTAATCCAAATTCAATGGTGGGGGGTTATTTGGCGCGCCATTCACGGCATGTACCGCTCGAGCCGCACGCTCCCCTTCGTGTAATGCTCCGACCACCGTCGACGGATGGCTGATGTGGGACGCCTCACCTGCAAAAAAGATGCGGTTGTTGGCTATGGGCTGCTGTAGCTGCTTTCGGAGATTACTGCTGGCAGATACATATGTGCCCACTTTGGGATAGGAATATACGCCCAGCGTATAGGGTGCGGCACCCCAGTTTTGCACCTTTCCCTCTATATAGTGAGTTGAGGCCTGATTTCGCGCCTGCGGAAATGTTTTGTCTAAATCTTCCAGTATGGCTGCGATAATCGCCGCCTCACCGCGCTTACTTGAGCCTGCCGCTTCGCCGATAGCATTGAGCGCCTCAGCATTGGCCCCCATTGGATAACACATCAGAATGTTTGCAGTGGTGCCGACCTTGTAGTTGCTGGGAGCCCAGCAAGCGCCGGCGACGCCTTCCGTGACCAGCCAACCCAGCTGTTCGCCCTCGGTTTCCCACCAGGGCGAACGAAACCGCATGGGTACTTTCATGCCCATGTCGATCCCGATGCCATTGTAGGCGGACACTGTGGGTGCAGGTAAATCGGGAACGAAGTCGATCATTTCGGATTGCAGAACGCCGATTGAGACAGTTACGATCACCTGTCTGGCCGTATGCGCAGCTCCCATAGCATCGGTCACGATCACGCTCTCACCGCTGGTATCAATGCGCACCACGGGGCTGTTTAGCAGCAGCTTGCCGGTGGCCACCACATCATCCCACCAGATGGTTTCCAGGACGTCCGCGTAGCCAAGATTTTTGTCTCCCAGTACTCGTATGGCGTCCGATAGGTCCCACTGATTGCTCTGTAATGCCAGGCTTCTGGCGCCCAGCTTCTCCAGGTTGGTTGCAAATGAGCCGCCGGCGATGCCTGCGTCATATAAGTGATAGGCGCGATTCCCTGGCCCGATGCCGAACGCGCTCAACACATCATCAGCCAGCGAGGATACGGGATCCTGGTGCAGGTTAGGACGCCAGTACCAGTTCCAAAACTGATTTACCGCCACAACGTCAGCATCGTCAGCGCAGCTGTTTAGCGCATCCGTTTTCGTCCAACAAGTTGAGGTTCCAGCGTCCATCGAATAGGCATCCAGTCCCTGATAGCCTCGAACATAGATATCATCTCCGTATTCACCAATGACGGCGGGCCAAACCGGGTTGCCGCCTGCGGCGAGATAATGCTCCTCGGCCCCCAGATCAACCCGCATATCCCCTAGGTTGGTGCTTTTTACGCGACCACCAATACGATGGGTGGCCTCAATAATGAGCACCTCGTAGCCGAGATCCTGCAGGGTCCTGGCTGCATAGAGGCCGGCGCTGCCCGCCCCGACGATGACAACATCCTGTGCGGTGTTTTCAACGGGCTCGAATACTGCGGTCAGCGGACCGATGGGTGTGTTGGGCCTTTCAGTGTCCCAGAATGTAACGGCCTCGGCGGAGACGTCAAAGCGACAGTGCGTACCCTCAGATAGCGGACTGCACCAGCCTTCCCAACGGTCGAAGCGCCAACCCTGGCGAGGAATGGCCGCGTAGTTGACGAAGTAATCGCCCGATACCTCATTTTCACAGGTGGACTCGCCTGCAAGGTACTGCTCCAGGGAGCAGCCAAATGGACCTTCATTCAGATCGACAATGTCCCCTTGACCTTCGATCGCCAGCGGGTGTCTGCAGGCCTGCAAGAAGAGTAGCAGCGTCAGGATTAGGACTAGCTGCATCGCGGGTATCTGCTTTTATGGAAAATCTGGCAAGAACAGTATGGTGCAGTCGACATAATGTAAGGATAGATTTGCCCGATAGTAAGGTAAAGGCGAGAGAACTGTTCGATCTCGAAGTTGGCGCTAATACACTGTCGTTTGAGCGCTTGAGCTGTCATGGGCTCGGCTCAGAGTTATGCTTCACCGCTACCTAATCAGTATTCTAAGCGCAGCTCTTGGCGTGGGAGAAATTGCAGCTCTGGCAGGCGCGGGAGCATTTTGGCTAGGTTTACAGCCTAGATCTCCATAAAAAAACCCCGGTTAAGAACCCCGGGGCTTGAGAACTCGATACCTGGATGGCGGTTAACTACTCAATCACTTCAATGGGCTCGATCACCACGGCCATGGTGTTTGCACCGGCATCAAAGGGATGAGCCGTGTCGTTGCGTGGGACCCAGCAGTTGACGAAATCGACGTTGTTGTCATCGGTGCGTGCCGCCAGCTTA
>JBCCNJ010000227.1:0-5180 GCA_039025905.1 Pseudomonadota bacterium
CAGCGCTAGACTCATGCAAAGCACCCGCCCATTATTACTTGAGAGCGACTTTCCCGCCGTCTACCGCGGCAAGCTGAACACATTGCAGGTCAATCTTGGCTATGTCTGCAATTTAAGCTGTCAGCACTGTCACGTGAATGCAGGCCCCAACCGCACCGAGTCGATGGCATTGGAGACGGTCGATCAGGTGCTGGATTTTATGGCGCGTGAACCCATCGAAGTGCTGGATTTAACCGGCGGGGCGCCAGAATTAAATCCGCACTTTCGCTATATGGTTAAGCGCGCGACCGCGGCCGGTGTGAAGGTGATTGATCGTTGCAACCTCACAATTCTGTTTGAACCGGGGCAGGACGATTTGGCGGCGTTTCTCGCGGAGCATCAGGTGGAAGTCTGCGCCTCATTGCCCTGCTACCTCGAGGACAACGTGGAAGAGCAGCGCGGCAAAGGTGTCTATGACAGCAGCATAGAGGGTATCCGGCTTCTGAATAGCCTGGGATACGGCTCTAACTCAGCTCTGAGTCTTAACCTGGTTTACAACCCTATCGGGCCACAGTTGCCACCACCACAAGCGCAGCTGCAGGAGGATTATCGGCGCGAGCTTGGCGAGCGTTTCGATGTTCAGTTTAACGAGTTGCTCACGATTACCAATATGCCGATAAGCCGTTTTGGTGCTGTTTTGCTCGCCAAAGATCAGTACATACCCTACATGCAATTACTGCGCGATAACTTCAGTGAGGCAAACCTTGAGACTTTGATGTGCCGTAGCTTGCTGAGTGTCGACTGGCAGGGCTATGTCTACGATTGCGATTTCAATCAAATGCTCGATCTTCCGGTGTTGGCAAGCGACAGGCGCCGACATATCTCCGATCTCTCGGCTGATGAACATTTAGACGGACGCCTCATCCACACGGCAGACCATTGCTATGGTTGCACGGCCGGCCAGGGCAGTAGCTGTGGTGGTGCCCTGGAGTAATGCCGCGCGTTGCGTTTGTGATTCCGGTGCTCAATGAACAAGAGCGCATCGGGCCACTGTTGACTGCGCTGCGAACTGACTTTCCTGAGAGTGAATTGATCGTGGTCGACGGCGGCAGCTTGGATGCCACGGTTAAGCGTGCCATGCCGCTGACAGATCAGCTGCTGGTAGGACCCGCTGGCCGAGCTAGCCAGATGAACCTGGGTGGTCGTGCAAGCGCTGCGCAATATCTCTTCTTTTTACACGCCGATTCGCAACCCGATTTTGGCGCCTCGCGCTTAGATGCGCATCTGGACTCGAAGCCCGAGTGGGGGTTTTGCCGTGCTCGACTGGATGGGGCGGCGACAATCTATCGCGTTATTGCCTGGTTTATGAATCGGCGCTCGCGCCTCACCGCAGTTGCCACAGGCGATCAGATGCTGTTCGTGCATCGAGATGTGTTTGCCAGTACC
Organism: Pseudomonadota bacterium; assembly: GCA_039025905.1. Lineage (GTDB taxonomy): Bacteria > Pseudomonadota > Gammaproteobacteria > Pseudomonadales > Halieaceae > JARRPM01. Next base: position 1,426 of record JBCCNJ010000227.1, read on the forward strand.
GGCGGATTCGATGCGATCCCGCTGATGGAAGACGTGGCCTATTGCAAGCGGCTGAGAGCGCTGAGTAAACCGCTAGTGCTACCTGAAACCGTACTGTCGTCCAGTCGACGCTGGCAGCAAAACGGGGTAGCGCGCACTATCGTGACGATGTGGTGGCTGCGTCTGGCGTATGTTCTGGGTGTGTCGCCAGAGCGCTTGTGGCAGACCTACTACGGCAGGACCTCGTGACGGGCACCGAGCAAAAGAGCAAAACCGTCGACTGCCTCTTGCTGCAGTTCGCACGAGAACCTGTCGCTGGCCAGGTGAAAACGCGCATGTTGCCGCAGCTCACTGCAGAGGAGGCATCGCATCTTCACAGTGAGCTGGTGTTGTTTACCGCCCAGCGCTTATTAACTTCCGCTGTGGGACCCGTAGAACTTGAGGTGGCGGGTGATCCGCTGCACCCGCTCTTTCAACGCTGCTGTTCGCTGGGAGTGGCGGACTGTCGACCCCAGCTTGGTGATGATCTAGGGGCGCGTATGCGCAACGCCCTGCAGGCAGGTCTGATACGCAGCCGCAAAGTGATTCTGGTCGGCAGTGATTGCCCAGCGCTAAATACAAGATACCTCAGTGATGCAGCCGAGGCGTTGGAGAGTGAAGATATCGTGCTTGGGCCGGCGAATGATGGCGGCTATGTGCTGGTAGGCGCGCGGCGCCTCATCGGTGAGATGTTCGAAGATATTGAGTGGGGCTCAGAGACTGTAATGGCGTCGACGCGGTCACGACTTCGCGCTGTCGGGGTTGGATGGAGCGAGTTGGCCGCCTTGTCCGATATCGATCGGCCGGCAGACCTGCCACTGTGGGAAGCGCTGAAGCGTAGCGCATCCCCCGGCTAGCTCCTTCGAAATCAGGCCGAGACTTGGGTCTGCGAGGGCCTGGCTGTGTCTTCAGCCTGTGCCATACCTGAACGCTGGTACAGTAGCCAGGCGATTGCCGTGCAGTAGCTTAGGTTAGTTTGCAGCTCGCCATCTGGATCGGTCAGAAATGCCCGTTGGCTTGCCAGCCCCCGCACTCGGCTAGCCATTTCTGGATTGAATGCGAGGTAGCGGTCCCATAAGTCCCTGTGTTGAGCCGCCGTAATATGGAACAGCCCCAATCCCCCTTGGGCTGGCGAGAATAGCCCCAGCTCTGGACCGTCTATTGCGGCCTTGAGCAAAAAGTTCTCGCTGCTGTCCGTCCATTTCCCCAGGTATTTCAGTGTTGGCCTGATGACATTGTCTCTCAAATGTTCGGCGGTAACGTACATGGGGCCCCTACCTCGCAAGCAATTCCGATCCGTCAGACTGCTATTTCACTCTTATGGTGCTTTTTTGTGGTCAAGTTATTGTCAGGCCGCGCTGGAGATAGCAACCAGTTAGGCCCAGTACTTGACTCACTGACGACGTTTTAACACAAGAAAAAAATAAAACCAATAAAAATAATAGTTTGCGATGACTATTTGATAATTATTTTGTAAAAAAGCTGTAAATAGCAGTTTTAGATCTGCCAGTGTCCTTTCATATTGGGCTCTCAGCCATCTTGTTCTTGCGTTAAAGTCGGCGAGATGTGGTCTAAATTTAGACAAATGTCGCCAACGGCGCGGGTTAAAGCAGATACAGCAGTATCGCACCCAGCAGACAGACGGTAGCGATCACATCGGCTAGGACAACCCGCCTGATTGCGGGGTTGTAGTCGCCAACGGAAAAACTGAGGTAGAAGAATGATGCCAGCGACAGGAACGCGGCGGTGAAGGCAATGGGCTGCATTGCTGGTGTAAACGCCGCATAAACGAAAAACAAACCGAGTATGCCGAACAAGGCAGCGCGATGGCGCATCAGTATTTCCATATCCCTGCCGTCGATGTCGATCTGATAAAGGCTGCGCAAGCGCTCTACAGACAGTATGCCTGCCAAAGGAAGCAAATGGATGATCGCTATTACGAGGATAAAAATGGTGATCAATACTTCGCGCACAATACCCGACTCCGCCCGGCGCTGATCAGCCGAGTTCCAGCGTTAAGCCCATTTTAGCCATCACATCTTTCTCCGCGGCGAGTTCGCGCGCGGTCATCGGGTGCTCATCCAGCCAATCCGGAGGGAAGGCGAAAGTGAGGCCGCCAGCGTTTGCTTCCAGGGCAAAGTCGGGAAGGCGCTCCAGCTTCTCAACGTGCTTGAAGCAGACCGCCAGTCGCATGATGGCAATGAGTCGCTGTACACGCTTTACGTCCGTTTCGGGAATGTCGGTATACCACTCACGGTGGACCTTACCTCGCTGTGCCCATACTAGTACCGCGAGTTGCTCCTGCTCTTCCTGCGAGAAGCCAGGCAGGTCCGCATTGCGCACGACATAGGCTGAGTGGCGGTTGAAGTGCTTGTGGGCAATAGCGCGGCCGATTTCATGCGTGTACGCCGCCCAGCGCAACAGCTCCCAATCGGAACTGCTTAGCTCCCAAGGTTGCCTGGTGGCAGTAAAAAACACGCGCGCTCTGCGCTCGACAATTTGCACGATGTCCTCGTCCACCGAGTAGCGCAGCATCAGCGCGGTGATTGAACGCTCGCGCACATCTTCATGAGATAGTCGCCCCATGAGATCGTAGATCACCCCTTCGCGCAGCGCACCACCAGAGGTGCGTAAATGTTCTATGCCTAACACGTCGAACAGTGCGCTAATGATGGCGACCCCGGGCAATATGACAGTGCGCCGTTGCGGTACAAGCTCTGGCAGGTCAATGTCCTCCATGCGCTTGAATTTGAGCAGTTTGTCCTCAAGCTTGTGCAGCGCACGACGATCAATGCCGCTATCGCACCACCCCTGCGCGCTGACCAGTGCTTCAATGGCCCGCAGCGTGCCCGAGGAACCAACGCAGTCTTGCCAGTGCTTGGCATGAAAGTCGGCGCGTATGGGTGCGAGCAACAGGCGCGCTTTATCGTAGGCTTTTCGATAATGACCGCGAGTGATCTTGCCGCTCTTAAAGCAGCTTTTTGCGTAGGAAACGCAGCCCATCTGCAGACTTTCCAGCCGCTGCGGTTCGAACTTTTCGCCAATGATCAACTCGGTGCTACCGCCGCCAATATCGATGACCAAGCGCGAGGCCATGTCGTCAGCGAGCGTGTGTGCGACGCCCAGGTACACTAGCCTCGCTTCTTCGCGCCCGTAAATCACGTCTACCCTCGTGCCTAAAATACGTCTTGCCGGGGCAGTGAATGCATGCCTGTTCTGTGCGACTCTCAGCGCGTTGGTACCCACCACGCGAATGCGTTCGGGTTCGACGCTTTCAAGGAGCTCGGCGAATCGCGTCAGGCACTCAAGGCCACGACCGATAGCGGCATCCGACAAACGCTCATTTTCCAGTCCTGCACCCAGTTGCACCTTTTCGGCCAGGGCCTCAACGGGACGCAGTTCCCCATGTTCAACTTTGGCGACGATGAGATGGAAGGAGTTACTGCCGAGGTCGATGGCTGCTAGCAGGCTGCCATCGGGTAAGCTGTCCGTATCATTCTCTGCCAAGTTTGGCTGTCTCTGGATAGTGTTATGGGGCAATGGTAATAGATTACGTGTGGGGCCGCACTGCTCAGCCGCTGGCTGTTGTAGTGGGACAGATCATACTCGATGCTCCCTGGGCCTCAACGGGACGCAGTTCCCCATGTTCAACTTTGGCGACGATGAGATGGAAGGAGTTACTGCCGAGGTCGATGGCTGCTAGCAGGCTGCCATCGGGTAAGCTGTCCGTATCATTC
>JBCCNJ010000228.1:0-5178 GCA_039025905.1 Pseudomonadota bacterium
GCCACCGATGACGGACTTGCCTGCGGGCGCTGTGACGCCTGCCGCTTGCGCCGGGAAGGATTTCTGAGCGCGGGTCTGGAAGACGTTACCCGCTACGTTAGCTAGTTCTTGATCGATACGTTCCGAAGCCCAACGGGACCAACGCTAAGCGGCTTGAGTTTTGGGCGCAGATGAGTATTATGCGCGCCTCCCTTACGGGCCGTTAGCTCAGTCGGTAGAGCAGTTGGCTTTTAACCAATTGGTCGCTGGTTCGAACCCAGCACGGCCCACCATCTTCCTCTTTTTGTATCAATTGCTCAGCGTGCCGCCGCGCCAGCCTATCTGTGTTTGAGCACCAAAAATGCAGGAGGTTTCCAGACTTTACTGGTTTCCAGTGGCGCTCCTGCCGCGCGAAAACGACGACCGAAGGTGTGTTTCAAGACATGTACCCGGATGGGGGTATGCCCAGCTTAAACCGGACCGACGTTCAGCCATTGTCGTTGATGCTTCGCACCTCGTGACCGTAGTAAGTGAAAACGCATTTCGGGTATGGCCTACGCACACCTTCAATCACTGATTCTGCCACTCGATTTAGCACCACCTCTAAATCCTCCCAATTCTTGACCTTCTCTCCTGGAATAAGAAATACCGTGGTGCCCAAGTCCGGCACGTCAATTGCCCAATCCCACCGCAAGGTGCGGACTTCACCATCCCTGCAATCCGTATTCATCTTTTACAGGTAGTGTTGCTCCTCCTAACTGAGCGGGTAGGGGCGTCTAGCATCGTGCAGTGGCAACAACTGAATCGGCGGCGCCGACTCCAGCCAGGTCAAACCGTGCTCGTCGGGCCACAGGCAGGCACTCAGGTTAAACACCCTGCGCGCCGTTGCCAGAACACCTTTAGTGGTCAAGTTCTTATTGCCCCCTTCTGCCGTCGATTAGTATTCGCTTGCAGCGTGCCCATGTGGACCTGATAGACCTGCAAGTCTCCGATCTCAGGTATCAGCGCTTTCAGATGGAAGGCGTAGGTTTGGACAGTCGTTAGGTGTTTGTTTTCTTCAGGAAAGCGAGTGGCTGTCTCGTGAAAAATGCGCACCGGCCGTATCCTGAGGATAGATGCTTGCGTGATCTGAGCATTACGACGAGCCAACATCAGCTTTGTCGTTTTGAGTCCGCTCGTGCTATTGCTTTTGTGAATGCGGTGGCCGGGGGCTTGTTGTCGATACGCCAGATCCCACTCTAATTCCTCAGCCCGGAGCTTCGATTGCGTCGCGTGTATCTTCTCCTTGATTCGGTGCGGGAAGCCTCTCGTACCGCCTATGCTGGTTCACCGCAGGTGGCCTTCGAACCAGCGGATTAGATGACGCATGTCCCCGCGCGTCACCCTCCGGGCGACCTGCGGTCGTCCAAATCGGCTGTCCTACCGATTTGTCTTTGCCCGTCTGGTTGCCCTGGTACCCAAACCACAGGTCAACCTCATCCGTTACCATGATGTCCTGGCTCTGAAACACTGCTGGCCTGGGCTCGTCGTGCCTACGAGCTTCGGGAAACGCATCAACCCCACCTCCAACTCAGAAGTCCGCACACCCGCCGAGTGTCATGCGGCCAGAGCCTGCCCCACTTTATCGGGTATGACCTGGTCTTAACGCCTAAAACGAATTTCTCCAACATCGACCTATCCCAGGGCACTCTCCCTCGACGTTCCGTGCCGATTCACCTTGTAGAGGCCTGCATCCTTAGTGGCGAATCTGTCAGGGTCATCGCGTTTATAGAGCGAGGACGTCATTTCCGAAAAAGCGGGGCAGGCCCTCGTCCGGATCTTGACTCACCTGCGCCAGAAAGAGCAAGAAACATCGACTCGGGCTTTGCTGGTCCCACGGACCAGAGCGCCGCCAGGGACATTGCTGCTTTTCGCTGGAACGAATTCCGGTACAACACCATCGCACCAGCAAGGAAGGTATTGAAAACCGCTCGGCGTGAACGGTTGCGCGCGCTCGCTCAGGTATATACCAATTCGAACATCATGCTCAGCGTCGCAAATGGGATTTACGAATCAACCAATAGAGACTTTGGCTGCTCTACAGTCTAAGTCGGCACAGTTAGCGAGGGCTTCCAATCTCGAATGGCCTTTTATCTGACCGATGACAGCCATTCGCTGTTGACAGATTGTTTGTGCACACACAAGCTCCCGAAGTAGTTGCTACATGCGTTTTTATTCAGTTAATCAGAGACACGGGAATCGCGATGCTTACAGCTCTTGGCATTAAACCTAAGACCATCTTCAGTGTTATCACTATGGTGTGTCTAATGAGCGGTTGTAGGGTGGAAATCAGTGTACCTGAGGGCGGTGAGGTAACTAGCTTATCTGGAACAATCTCATGCAAGGAAACACAGGTGTGCATGGTGAACGTAGTCGATTTGGTCTTCGATGAAACGCTTATAGCGACAGCCAAAAACGGATTTTCGTTCACGGGATGGAAACAACGTGAGCGTGGGTTGTGTGGTGGGTCCCTGAGCGCTTGCAGGCTGGTTACCTCGAGTTTTGAGGGGAATGAACTATTAGTCAGTTTTCTCGAGGGAGACGAAGTTTTTTTTCTAGAACCGGTTTTCGAAGCCACTAAAGCATTTAACAGCTCTCAGATTGAGAGTATCGGGTCCTATGCAACACGACGCGCGGTTTCTGACACGGGTATAAACAATATCGATAGTCTTGTCGATGTTTGGCGAGCGGAATTGAATGGCGATGATCATCTAGATCTGGTACTGCTGGGTGGTGTCTTTCCTCCAAGCCCCCGGAACGGAGCATGGCCCGGCTTGATTCTTATCAACAATGGGGACAATAGCTTTCGTGTTGCTGAAGGTGATCGACCGGCGAACGAATGGTCAAGCACGGTGGTAGTTGAGGACTTTAACGGTGATGGAAGGACTGACTTATTTATCGGTGATTTTGGCTACGATGGCGAGCCGTTTCCGGGATTTCCCAATCAACTACTTATAAACACTGAAGATGGTTTTGATGATAGGTCAGTGACGCTTCCAGATCTTGATGACCGAGCTCACAACGTGGCGTCTGGAGATCTCGACTCGGATGGTGATATTGATCTAATTATTGTAAGTGCTGACTTCGGCAACGACCCGGGTCGACCCTACGCGCTGATTAACGATGGAGAGGCACATTTCAGTCTAAACCGTGAAATTCTCCCAAGCCTTTGGCTTGATGGGTGGGTTGATTCGCCACCCGGTTTTGAACAGTTTAAGGTCCCAGACTGGCCGGTGATTTTTTCAACCTTCGCAGGAGAATTGACTGATCTAGACGGTGACGGGTATGAGGACCTAGTACTCGGTCAAGGTGGGTGGCCCGGTGCGGTGGCATCTCGCATTCATTGGAATATGGGCGGTCATTTTACAAACGAAGATATCACCTTTTTGCCAGATCTTAACCCGCTCTTCGATAGGACTATCGCGCAGACCGCCCATGTAGTAATGGGGGATGTAGACGGAGATGATCGAAGCGACATAATCATTTTTGCCTACGGTACAAATTTTCAGGGTCAAGCCGTTCAGCTGCTCATGAACAAAGGGAATAGGGTATTTGTCGATGAAAGCGACGAACGCCTTGGACCACTCCGTGTAAGTCAAGAGTTAGGTTTGCCAATATATTCATTGATCGATGCCAATAACGATAGTGCTCTCGACCTCGTAGCTATGTCTACGCCGCTAACTGGTGAAGTCGACAGTGTGGCAGTTTGGCTGAATCGAGGTGATGGCTTTTTCGCGCCAATTCGTGCTTTTGAATTTTATGAGCAAAAGACAGACGACATGTTTTTTGCTGACGATAGTCTTGGGCAAACTCCGATGCCGAGCTCTCAAGGTCTATTTTTTGTAGGGTTCGAACTTACCTTTCCCGGGGATGGGCAGTCCACAGTGAACATAAATCTGCTAGAGCAATTGACGCCAATCGTCGTAACGGACCAAAACTAAATCTGGCATGGGAGCCTGTCGGTAATACTGTGTTTATGAGCCATTCTAGTTACCCGGTAAGCAGTAGCATGGCAACAATGACCTGGGCGACGTTGAGCGCCGAACCGTTAGATCACTTGCATGATGGACAAGATCCGACAAAGGTTTTTAGTTCGGATGGTTTTCTAGGCGAGCTCAAGAAAGCCCCGGCAGAGCGTATGCTCAATGCCGAGATGGCCGTTTTTCCTGATTCCGAGGCTGAGCGAGCCTCAGGCAATCATCGCAATGGCAAAAGCGTCAAAACCGTTCTGACGTGAGACGGTGAATTGATGCTGTTAATTCGCCGTCATCGACACGGCCACTTTGACCCGGCGCTCATCCTCAAATATCAGCGTGCCGGGCTTTTGATGACAAGATCATCGCGCTCTACGTCCTAGGCGTGGGTATCCGCGATAGTCAGGCCCCTATCCGTGAGATCTACGGTGTGGGTATCTCTCCAGGCTTAGTCTCCGTCATCACCGATGCGGTCGCGCCGCGTTACCGTGCCAAGCGCAGCTTAGCGGCGAAAGAGCTGAGTAGCCTAATCCACCACCAAGACTGCAGACCTCGAGTCCCGTAAAGCTTCGCGTCAGTTCTCTAGAATCTGGACCAACAACCAGATGGGCAGACCGGAGCTTGGTAAATCAACAGAGGCGAGCAATTCTTGTTCCGTCGCACAGCCCGACGCGTTGCCCGAGATGTCGATGCTACCCCCTACACCATCGGCCGGGGGGCCATCGGGTGCGCCTAGGAGCTGGCCCAGCGCAGCGCAGTCCTGAAGTAACACATTAGAGGTGAGAAATAGATCCCCGGCTACAGATGACAGATCCTCAGACAATCCACTCAGGGTCGTGAGTAAACTGTTCTGAAAAATCTGCAGCGTCCCGCCGATCGGGCCGCGAAGCCCGCCAAGACCTTCTACGGTTTCAAGAATCGGATTTTGCGTCACAAAGAGATCACCACCCAGCGCACCACTCACCCCCGACAGTCCTGCCAGAGAGCGCAAGGCTGGGTTGTCTTGCAGGTATATGGAAGTCCCTACGCCGGTCAGGCTACTCAAAGCATTAATATTGTCCAGCGCTGCATTGCGGGCAATGACCAGACTCCCGCCGATGTCTCCTGCCAGTGCACTGAGCCCCGCCAAATCCTCCAGTAAAGGGAGTGAGTCTATCGTGAGGTCGCCAGCAACGCTGGTAATTCC
>JBCCNJ010000229.1:0-5160 GCA_039025905.1 Pseudomonadota bacterium
CGGAATCACACGCCCCGGCGCTTACTATCACTTCAAAACTCGCGAAGCCTTATTGGAAGCCGTCCGGAATGAAACGGATCATCAGTTAGTCCGCACAGTAGCAGGTGGCAAAGCCGACAAGTATCTATATTCCCAAGCCGCTGAACTCGCGGCAGCTGACCAGGATACGATTTTTCTGCGCATCCAGCGTATGCTGGATCAAGGCGCTGATGATGTCATTATTCGCTCGCGGGTAAGAGGCATATCGCGAGCGCAACGAGATAATATGGTCGAGCCGGGTGTCGACCCAGATATCGCCGCGATTATTACTGCCACTTCTCTGGTGTCTTCTTTCCTGGCTGTTACGGAATTTAAGCAAAAGAAACGTCGACATCAGCAGGCAAAAGCATTTGGCAGAACTAACTATGAACTACTATTTGATGGTGCCCTGCGCCTAGAAACACTCGGAAAGTGGCCCACTTTGCCAAGGTACTCGCCCCTTAAAGAAGAGCCAGCGCCCGATAATGACAAAGAAGACATCAAAGATCATGACGGCAGAAAAGCTAAGTCGGCCGAGACGCGGGAGCTGCTGATGAAAACCGCCATGCGACTAATGGCGGAAGTAGGCGAACAAGCTGTTTCGGTCTCGGAAGTCGCTAGGAGAGCAGGAGTGACGCGCCCTGGCGCCTACTATCATTTCAAGAAAAAAGAAGAACTCATTGCCGCCGTCGAGGAGAAACTCGATAAGGAACTCATCTACACACTCGATCGATCGTTCGTATCTCGCGAGGCCTTTGAAGATGCATCTGATCTGAGCACGGAGGACCTGAGCCTGTTGAAGATCCGGATTCAACAAATGCTCAGAGATGGGGCAAAGTCGGACCCGCTTATTGCGCACTACCGCAAACTCTTTCGCTGGCACGAACGCCATGGTCATCTACGCAAGGGTTTGGACCCGGATATGACCGCCATTATCACTGCCAGCGCATCCTTAGTAGGGCTATTTCTAATACTCAGTGGCGCGGCAACGGTGGAAAAGCGAGCAGCCCTGGCAAAGCGCTTTCGCAAGACTTACAAGACGTTTGTGTTTGACGGTATTTTCACACCGGAAAGCAAACTGGAATGGCCGCCACCACCCGATTTGGACTAAACGCACTCAAATATCGCGGCCAACCCCTGCCCACCGCCAATACACATACTTTCCAACCCATAGCGAGCGTCTCGACGCTTCATTTCATGCAGCAGCGTCGCGAGTATACGGCCACCGGTTGCGCCTACTGGATGGCCCAAGGAGATGCCTGAACCATTCACGTTCAGTCGATCAAAGTCAGAACGCTCAAAGCCCATGGCCTTTGTACAGGCCAGTACTTGTGAGGCAAACGCTTCATTAAGCTCGATCAAATCGATATCTGATAATTCAAGGTTGGTGTTGTTAAGCGCAGCGTTAATCGCTTTTACTGGGCCAATACCCATTCGAGCCGGTTCAACGCCCGATACATTCCAGGCAATCAAACATGCGTAGGGCTTGAGCGCATACCGCGCCGCCGCGTCTTCACTTGCAACGATACAGGCGGAAGCCCCGTCGTTCTGAGTACTCGCATTACCGGCAGTGACGGTGGACTCAGAATCAATATTCACTCTAATTGGCCGCAGGGCGGCTAAGCCTTCAAGCGTCGTGTCGCGCGGTGTTTCATCCTGGGATATGACAGTCTCGCCCTTACGCCCGGGTACGGTGACGGGAACAATCTCATCGCTGAATAGGCCCTGTTCTTGTGCCGCGCGCGCCCTGCTTTGGGATTCAAGTGCTAGCAGGTCTTGCTCTTCTCTGGAAATTTTATACTCTCGACGGAGGTTCTCAGCCGTTTCGAGCATGCCACCGGGTACGGGGAAAGTTCACACCCCCGGCGGTGACGCGCCCTCTCGCGAGGGCGTCCTGAAACGCAATGGATCCAGCGCGAACGCCCCAGCGCATTTCGTGGGTAAAAAAAGGCGCGTGCGTCATGGATTCTGCACCACCTGCAATGACGACATCAGATCCACCTGTCGCTACCTGAAGGCAAGCATAGATAAGCGCCTGTAGGCCAGACCCGCACCTCCGATCGAGCTGTAATCCGCCGACTGTAATGGGCAAACCTGCATCAAGTGCTGCCACCCGCCCCAATGAGGGCGCCTCCATGCTGGAATAGCACTGTCCAAAAAGCACGTCTTCTACAGCATCGGCCGGAAGCTCAGACCGATTGATTAAGCCCTGCAGAACACTCGCGGCGAGAAACTTTGCATCTACACTTTTGTACGCGCCGCCAAACTTGCCAACAGGTGTCCGCACGGGTTCACAAATAAATGCTCGCCTATGATTCATTCCGATTGTCACGCCGGGAGCATGGTGTCGCCACCATCGACTCTGAAAGTCTGGCCCGTAATCCATCCCGCTTCATCTGAGGCCAGGAATTTCGCCATATTGACGATATCATGTGTGTCGCCCAAGCGTTTTAGCGCGAGCCCATTCACAACGTGATCAAGAATCTCCGCGGGTACTTGTCGCGTCGCCTCAGTATCGGTGGGGCCAGGTGCAATGGAATTGACCCGTATATTGCGATCACCCAGCTCGCTGGCTAAGCACATTGTCAGGCCCTGCACGCCCAGTTTTGCCACCCCGTAGTAACCGCCCTGTGCTTTCCAAGCGGCAGTGGAGGATTGATTAATGATACTGCCACCACCTCTTTGCGTCATCGCGTCCGCTACCGCTCGGGTCATCACCAGCGGGCTATGCATATTCACCTTCATAATTTGGTAGTAATAGTCGAGATCAACGTCCAGCATCGTCTCGTAGCGCATGCCGTGAAATATCGCTGCGTTATTCACCAGAATATCTATTCCGCCGAAAGTCTCCTGGGCCACCTTTGCTACCGCCGCTGCGTCTGATTCTGAAGACACATCGGTTTTAACAAAGATTGCTCTCGCTCCGGCCGTGCAAATCTCACTGGTCACGCGTTCGCCTGCTTCCGCGTTCAGTTCAGCAATGATGACGGACGCACCTGCTTCTGCAAAGGATTTGGCATACGTTTCCCCAATGCCCTGACCGCCGCCTGTGATAATTACAACCTTCCCTTCAAATGTCATGTTGGCGTCCTCTTGATCTGTTGTATCGAAGTGAATAGAAACAGCGATAGGTTTAGTGGCACACAATCACTTTGCGATCGGCCAGTCCGCCAATTTGCCCTGAAGATAGGCCCAGCAGATCGGTTAGGACTTGCGCAGTATGTTCACCTAGCCGCGGTGCTTTACTGCTGGCTTCGCGTTCATGCTTTGAGAAGTCCAGCGGCGTACCAGGCATCAAAATGTCTCCGACGTCGGGTTGTTCCTGTCGGCTAAACATGGGATTTTCTTCAGAACATGCTGGATCGTTGCGCAATAGTTCAGCCACGGTTTGATATCGGCTCCAGCACACACTGTGATCAGAGAAAGCGGCATCGATTTCTGCCATCGTGGTATTGCCTGCCCAGAATTGGACCAGCTCAGCAATCTCTCTGCGAGCCAGGTAACGATCGCCTTCTCGGGTAAAGTCCAAATTTCGGGATTGCGAGAGTTGCTCGAATTCCGTCTCGAGTCCCGTCGCCTGACATAGCCCTCGCCACTGCTTAGGTGTTAAACCCACAAGCATAAACCTCACTTCATCCGCTGATATAAAATCTCGCCCAAACGCACCATAGAGATAGTTTCCGGATCGTTCGCGTTCAACGCCGATCTCAGCCTCCGCCAGAAATCCCAGGGAGCCCATTGTGGCCAGAGCCACATCTTCCAGGGCGAGCTTGATATGCTGCCCTTCCCCGCTAATCCGGCGGTGCCTCTCGGCGGCCAACAGTCCCGAGACAGCCATTTGGCCCGTGATGCAGTCCCACGCGGGAATCACGCTGTTGACCGGTCCATCACGCTCTTCTGGTCCGGTAAATAGCGGTACCCCTATCGTGGGGTTGACCGTATAGTCGACCGCAGAACCACCATGTCGATTGCCCATGATGGTGAGCTGTATCAGGTCATTTCTCACTGCGCATAGGCTGTCATAGCTTAACCAGCCTTTGGGCGGAAAGTTTGTGATCAGAAGTCCAGCGTCTTCGCCCTGAGCGCAGATGATTTCTCGAGCAAGTTCCTGCCCTTCGGGGTCGCGAATGTCGATCGCGACGGAGCGCTTATGCTTGTTTAGGCCCTGCCAAAACAAACTGACATTATTATTCGTCACTGGCCAGCGATGATAATCCAGACCACCTCTGACATCGTCTATGCGTATGAGCTCAGCACCCATTTGACTTAGTGCCAGTCCTGCGGAGGGCGCGGCGACAAAAGCGGACACCTCCACCGCTCGCATGCCCGACAGAATACCCATCAAGCGTGTCCTCTCTCTGCTCTGACCACGCTATGTCAACTCATCAAAGGGTATGTTCTTGTCCACCCTGATATCGCCAGGAAGACCCAGAACCTGTTCAGCGATGGTATTACGCAATATCTCGTCGGTGCCTCCCGCAATGCGATAGCCCGCGGCTTCAAGCCATGCTATGCGGTGGTCGTTGGCGCGCGAGGCCTGGTGATCGGGGTAGATTGCACCAGCCGGGCCACACACATTCATCAGCTCAGACGACTGCGTCTGCAACTTCTTCGCGATCACCAGTTTGCTAAGCGCCGCTTCAGGACCGGGCAATTGCCCTTGAGATAGACCGGTCAGTAGGCGCGCGTAGAAGTTGTTAATGCCCGATTCTGCCACATACCAGTCAGCGATCTTGTCGCGCACACGAGGATCGTCTAGGCCGGAATGCCCATCATTAAATTCACGCCTCAAGAAACGCACCGTATCCTCCAGAGACGCGCCACCCCCGGATGCTTCGGTGACCGCAAATCGCTCCTCCATCAAGGTTGCTATGACCACCTGCCAACCGCCATTCACTTCACCGAGGCGAAAAGCATCCGGAATTCGGACGTCGTTGAAAAAGACCTCGCAAAACTCGCCACCTCCGGTCGCCTGTTTAATTGGACGAATCTGAATACCAGGTGCCTTCATATCTACAAAAAAATAGGTCAGACCCTGATGCTTGGGTAGGCTCGGGTCGGTGCGCGTGACTATCACACCAAAGTCAGAAATATGCGCCCAAGAGGTCCATACTTTTTGACCATTCAAAATCCAGTCATCCC
>JBCCNJ010000230.1:0-5089 GCA_039025905.1 Pseudomonadota bacterium
AATTTCAAAATGGCGCGGCACAGCGCTTCCATTGTCTCTCGCGGCGAGAGGTCATCGGGTGGCGTTGTCAGAAATGTGGGTAAAGCTGTGTCGCGCTGCTGCCACACGTAGGACACGGTTTCTTCCCACAGCTGTTGCTTGTAGGGGAAGTGATACTGCACCAGCGACTTCTGCTCGCCCGCCGCCACAGCAACGGCTTTCATCGAGGTGCCTTCGAAGCCTTGCTGACCGAACAGTTGCGCTGCGGCTTCGAGGATCGCGGTGCGCCTGTCTTGTTTGTCGCTACTCACAAATGATCTCAGTCGTTTTCAGCTAACGGTCAATGGCGTAGCACGTTTGCCGCTTGTCAGGCATCGGCACGCTTCTTGACCTTATCTCAGCACTATGCGAGCGTATAGTCTAGACTGTTCGATCGTATAGTAAATGTTAAAAAAGAGTTCGAGCTCAGATGGAAGCGCTGCGCAATCCTAAAAGCCAATTGACCTGGCTAAGCGATCTCGGCGAGCAAGCGGCCGGCGGTAAAGCCTCGGGTTTGAAAAACCTGCTGGACTGGCAGTTGCCGTGCCCCAATTGCTTTGTCATTTTGAACGCCGCAGAACCGATTCCCGCCCAAGATTTGCAGGCGTTTTATCAGCAACTAGGAGCAGGCAGGGTTGCAGTGCGCTCTTCTGCAAGTGGTGAAGACGGCGAGCAAACCTCCTTCGCCGGTCAGTATGAGACGCTGTTAAACATAGAGGGTATGGAGCAGCTGCAAGGCGCGATAGCCCAATGTGCGGATTCCCTGCACAGTGAGCGGGCCAACGCCTACCAGCAGGGTCAGCACAAGGCTGCTGGCTCCATGTCTGTCGTCGTGCAAACCATGGTGGACGCGGCCGTCGCCGGGGTGCTGTTCACCGTTGACCCGGTGAGCAATCGCTATGATCGCCTTATCATCGATGCTGTCGCGGGTCTGGGTGAGGCCTTGGTAAGTGGGGAGGCGACGCCAGATCACTATGAGTTTGATGAAAGTGGCGCGCTCTGCTTTCAGGAGTGGGTGGGTGATAGCCCTCTCCTAACCGAAGAGCAGCAGCAACAGTTGATAGTGCAGGCGCGCGAGGCAGAAAGGCTTGCAGGTCATCCATTGGACTTGGAATGGGTGATAGACCAACAGGGGCAGCTGTTCTGGGTGCAGGCCAGACCCATTACGACGTTGGCGAGCGATCTGCGTGAGTTTGATACGCAGGTGCCGGCAGGCGAGGTAGTCACGCGTTGCAACATCGGTGAAATGATGCCCGGTGCCTGCTGCCCTTTGACTCTGTCCATCACCGGTAGAGGCATCGAGCAGGGCATGCAGCATATGCACCTTTCCTATGCCGGCAGGCCTGCCATCACGGATGACTGGACTCAGGTTGCCATAAGTCACGGTCAGATGTTCATTAACTTAAGTGGTGGCGCCGTTGCCAGTGCAAGCGTATTAGGTGTCACTGTCGAGTCCATGGGCTTAAATATTTGTGGCCGTATCGTGCCAGGGTTGACGGGGCCACCAGCAAAATCATTCCTCACCCGGGTCATAGGATTTATCAGGCTGATCAGATACGTGCTGGCCGCCGACAGCTCTATCGACGCGTTGAAAGCCGACCTCAATCATTTCGAGATCGATATGTCGGGCGACAGTGCTTCTCTAATACAGGCCATTGACGACGCGATACCCATGCTCCACCGAGTTTATCGGGTGCACCTACAGTCTTCTGCAACTTCTGGATTTACCGGAAGCATTTTGCAAGCAATGCTCGCTCGAGAGTCCAAAGAACAGGCTGACCAAGACGCCGAGGTGGCACGCTTACTCGCCGGTGCAACACAGGTAGAAAGCGCTGTACTGGTAGATGAGCTCGACGAAATTTCACGCTCTATTCTCAAGCTGGCATCAGAGCATGCTGGCGCTTTTGCTGAGTTGCCAACTGAGTCAGCTCTGGATTGGCTGGAAAAACAAGCGCCTGAGAAAGTCAAAAGCAGCTTCAACGCTTTCTTGCACAGGCACGGCCATCGCGGCTACCGCGAGCTTTGTCTGCGCCAGCCCAGCTGGTCGCAAGACCCAGAGGAGCTGGTGGTCACTATTCAAACCAGCGTCAAGGCGCAACTTAACAACGCTACTACACATTCAAGACCGGAAGCCGCAGACCTGAGCAAACTCTCCAAGAGCCTGCGCTGGGTTGTCAAAAAAGCACATAAAGCCATACGCCGTCGCGAAACAACCAAGTCTTTGTTGGTTTTGACGACCCACAAGTTATCTCGGGCCTATCGACGCCTCGGCGAGTACCTTGTCGAACAGGACGTGTTGGCGGATATCGACCAGGTGTTCTTCTTCTCGCATGAAGAGCTAAAGCTTATGCTTAGCGAAACAGCAGACACGTCAACCAACGCTAAGCTCTGGATGGCAAAAGCAGATAAGCGCCGCCGCGCGCTTGAGTTTCAGAATAAATTGCAGTTCGAAGAAGTGTGTTATGGCCAGCCGCAACCGCTAGACATCCACAAGCAGACGGCAGATCACAGCGCAGAGATCAGCGGCCGAGCCGTGTCCCCAGGGGTGGTCGAGGGATTTGCCCGAGTGGCGCACAGCGTGCAGGAAGCCAGCGCTCTGCAAGCGGGCGAAATTCTAGTCGCGCCTATCACGGATGTGGGTTGGACGCCCTACTTTAATCTTATAGCTGGGCTCGTTACTGACCTTGGCAGTTCTGTGTCACACGGCGCGGTGATCGCGCGCGAGTACGGACTGCCAGCCATCGTCAATACGCGATTAGGAACACGTAAAATTGCTACAGGTGACTTCATTCGCTTGAACGCCGACAACGGCACTGTTGAACGCTTGAAAACATCAAGCCCAGATCATGCCGGGACACAATCACAGCGCAGCACATTGCGCCCGCAGGACGTCGAATCAGGGAGTAACACCTAATGAGCACATCATTCGATATCAGCCAGTTTGGCCTCACAGCTCACGATGAATTCCCTCATCCCTTCAGTCCTGATCATCTGGATTGGAATGAGTCTTACTTTTTTGACTGGTATAACGACGATGCCACATTCGCCGGTCATTGCCGGATTGGCTGGCATCCCGGCCAGCAGAGAGCGCTGTTTTGGCTATTCCTTTACCTCAATGACGAGTGGTTGATGATTGAGGAATATCGCCTACCTCTGCCCGCACTTAATCTAGACGACGCGCCCAGAGCATTTAGCTACCAGGGCTGGGGCCTAGGTTTTTACTACACACCTCAGGAACCCCTGCTCAGCGGCACGCTGCACGTCTCTGGTTTTGCACGCGTCATTAGCGGCAACAGATTAGGTATGGTGTTGCCGGTCGCTGTGGATTTACCCGTAACCGCAGTCGGCCCCCCTCACTCCAGAGGCGCAGGCGAGGTGGAGAGCCACAGCGCAAAGGGTTATTCGACTAACCGCTATGAGCAACCGATTCAGGCTACATGTACCGCCACGGTCAATGGCGTCGTGCAGTCGTTTCAGGTACGGGGGGAGCGCGATCATTCCTGGGGGCCGCGGCCCTGGGACATGCAGTGGTCATTCCTTGTCATTAATAATCAACACTTCAGCCTGCAAGCGACCGCGGTGACCATACCGGATTGGCCACTTATTCAGATGGGCTACTTTAAACGCGTTGATGGGGAAATGCTTGATCTGACGCAGGTGCAGTTCGATCTTGAGTACAATGCGGATGCGCCGCGCCAGGCCGTCGCCGGCAAGATTGTGCTTGGTAGCGAAGATCAAATCGTGCTCAGTGCAGACCTCACGGCGGTCACCGGCACAGAGATCGACATTACACACACCTTCGAGACACCCAAACGCACGGAGTACCGTCGTTCACTGGTTAGCTGCCAATTCCATGGCGAGTATGAAGGCATCACTAGCCCAGGTTGGTTTGAATGCAATCGCCAGCTTGAGCGGGCCACCGCAGCCGACACTAGGGATGCATCAACATGATACGCATAGATGCACCGCTCTATGCTCCGGTAGCGCAGGCTGCTGAGGATGCTAAGCGACTTGCAGCCGAAGGGTTTGACGGCGTGTACACGCTGGAAGGCAACACAGACCCCTTCTTTCCACTGCTACTGGCCTCCGAGCATGCACCTGAGCTGGATATCGCGACGGGCATCGCTGTCGCATTTCCCCGCAACCCGTCTCATCTCGCCTATCAGGCATGGGACTTGCAAAAATTTAGCCAGGGCAAGTTTTTACTCGGCTTAGGCTCGCAAATCAAAACGCATATCGAAAATCGATTTGGCTGCGACTTTTCGCGACCCGCCGCCCGCATGCGTGAACATATACTGGCGATCAAGGCATTCTTTGACTGCTGGCAGGATGGCAAACGACTGGATTTTCAGGGAGAGTTTACTCGCCACACCTTAATGACACCTATGTTCAACGCGGGTGAAAATCCCTATGGAAAGCCGCCCATTCTGCTCGGTGCTCTCGGGCCAAAAATGACCGAGGTGGCAGGAGAGGTCGCTGAGGGCATTATCATGCACCCCTTTAACAACCAGGTCTTTATCGAGCAGCATGCGCTGCCCGCGGTGCGCAAAGGATTGGCAAAGGCCGGCCGCGAGGAAGCAGAATTCGTTTTCTCTTTGGGTGCAATGATCGCCACGGGAGAGAATGAGGAAAGCATGCAGGCTGCAAAAGACAGCATCAAGGGTCTGCTTGGCTTCTATGCCTCCACGCCTGCCTACGTGCCCCCCATGGCCGCCATTGGCTATGCCGATCTGCAAGGCGAAGCCAATCGCTTAAGCAAGGAGGGCAAGTGGGAGCAGATGGCGGACCTGATAGACGATACCTTTTTCGAGGCGTTTTGCATTTACGATGAGCCGCAAAACATTGCGGCCAGGTTGTCCGAAAAATATGGCTCCTTACCAACCCGCCTTAGTTTTTACACGCCCTATTCCTCATCCCCTGGTTTTTGGACGCCTATCATTGAGCAGGTTAGAAACCCGTCTTAGGGCTAAAGCGTCGATCCGCTAAAGGCTTTGGTTTAGCTTGCCGTTCGCCAGGTATCCGTACTGCGAATCACTGTGCTCGGCAGCAAGGTACTCATACAGTGTAGAAG
>JBCCNJ010000231.1:0-5078 GCA_039025905.1 Pseudomonadota bacterium
ATATCAACGTTGTGATCGAAGGCGAGGTGAGTCTTGCTGAGGGCGTCACCATCGGCGCGAATTGCGTGCTGCGCGATGTCGAAGTCGGTGCAGGCGCAACTATTTACCCAATGAGCCATCTTGAGGGCGCGTCAGTGGGCGAGAGGTGTCAGGTCGGCCCCTATGCTCGACTGCGCCCAGGCACCGTACTTGCTGCTGGCGCAAAGGTCGGTAACTTCGTTGAGACTAAAAAAACCCGCGTTGGCGCAGGCAGTAAAATCAATCACCTGAGCTACGTAGGAGATAGCAGCTTGGGGGAGCGCGTCAATATTGGCGCCGGCACTATTACCTGCAACTACGATGGGGTGAATAAGCACAAAACTGAGATAGACGACGGCGTATTTATTGGCTCCAACAGTACGCTGGTGGCGCCCGTGCGTATCGAAGCGCAGGGCTTTGTGGCGGCCGGATCGACCGTCACCAAGGACGTGAAAGAAGATGAACTTGCAGTAGGGCGTGGCCGTCAGCGCAATATCAGTGGATGGCAGAGACCAAGCAAGCAGAGCGAGGACTGAATATGTGTGGCATTGTGGCTGCCGCTGCGCGGCGAGAGGTTTCGGAGATATTGCTAGAGGGGCTGCGGCGCCTCGAGTATCGCGGCTACGACTCTGCAGGCATGGCGCTGATTGACAATGAAAATAATCTGCAGCTGCACAAGCAACTGGGAAAGGTCTGCGAGCTCGAGCGTGCGCAACAGTTACAGCCCTATTTTGGCTGCACCGGCGTTGCGCACACGCGCTGGGCAACTCACGGTGAGCCCTCCGGCGTAAATGCACATCCTCATATTTCCAGCCAACGCGTAGCATTGGTTCACAACGGCATTATCGAAAATCACGGCCCTCTGCGTGACGAACTGGTCTGCGCTGGCTACGAGTTTGCTTCGGCGACCGATACTGAGGTTGTGGTGCACTTGCTTCATCAGGCACTCGCCGAAGGGAAGACCTTGTTGCAGGGGATGCAGCGGGCGGTGGGACAATTGGAGGGTGCTTACGCGATTGCCGCGGTGGACGCCCAGCACCCCGGCACAGTGGTTGCTGCGCGCAGGGGCAGTCCTCTTGTGTTAGGCATTGGTATTGGCGAAAACTTTTTGGCTTCTGACCAGATGGCGCTGCGCCAGGTGACAGACCGCTTCATCTTCCTTGAAGAGGGAGACATGGTCGAGATCACACCTTCATCAATGCAGATATACGATGAGTCAGGCCAACCTGTGGAGCGAAAGGGTACGCTCATTTCCGAGGCGGTTGAGGTTGCCGAGCTGGGCGGCTTCGATCACTACATGATTAAGGAAATTCACGAACAACCCAGAGCATTGGCGGCAACCTTTGCCCAGGCCAGCTCTCAAGCGAGCCTCGATGAATGCTTTGGAGCGGGTGCACCAGAGATTTTTGATAAGGTCGAGAGTGTGCAAATTGTCGCCTGTGGCACCAGCTATCATGCGGGAATGGTGGCGCGCTACTGGCTGGAAGAGTTGGCGGGTATCCCTTGTGAGGTCGAAGTCGCCTCTGAGTTTCGCTACCGCAAGCGTGTGTCTCATACGGGCACCTTATTGCTCACCATTTCCCAGTCAGGGGAAACGGCGGATAGCTTAGCAGCGCTGCGCAACGCAGCAGAAGATGAGTTTATTGCCAGCTTGGTGGTGTCCAATGTTGCGAACAGCTCGCTGGTGCGCGAGAGCGATTTGGTATTTCTTACCCGAGCTGGAATTGAGATAGGCGTCGCCTCCACTAAAGCGTTTACCACGCAGTTAGTTGCGCTCCTGATGCTGACGGTCGCGCTTGGCAGGCGCAAAGGTATGTCCGAGCAAAAACAGCAGGAGTTATTGGCTGCGCTACAGGGTTTGCCGGATTATGTGCAACAAACCTTAGAGATGGATTCGGCAATCGAAACGCTGTCGGAAGAGTTCATCCCAAAGCGACATGCATTATTTCTCGGAAGAGGTATTCAGTATCCCATCGCCATGGAGGGAGCGCTCAAACTCAAGGAAATCTCTTACATACACGCTGAGGCTTATCCGGCAGGGGAGCTGAAGCACGGACCACTGGCACTAGTTGATGATGATATGCCTGTAGTTGCTGTTGCACCTAATGACGAACTGTTAGAAAAGCTCAAGTCCAATTTAGAGGAAGTCCGTTCTCGTGGTGGCGAGCTGTATGTATTTGCCGATAAACAGGCGGGATTCGTCAGTGAACCTCGCGTTAAAGTGCTGCCCATGCCGCACTGCCCCGAGGTGATTAAGCCCATGGTTTACACCGTGGCCCTGCAGCTGTTGTCATACCACGTAGCGCTGCAAAAAGGCACCGATGTGGATAAGCCGCGTAACCTGGCGAAGTCAGTTACCGTGGAGTGAAGGCCTTACCAGGCTAGCATTTCGCAGGTTTTGAATAACACCCTTGTCTTGGTAAGAATTGACCTAAGGTAAAAACTGGGCTCAATTCTCTAGTCCGTACTGCAATAAGGAGCCCCGCATGCATTAGAAAGCGCGGGTATGCGACCTAGTGGGCGTTTCCAAGTGGCTGTGCGGCGATGAAGACATCAATTGCTGGCAGTGATGTCTGCATCAGCTCCGCGCTGGAGAGCATTGGTGTGGCTGTTTTTAGTCCCGGTGCTTATTGGTTTATTGGGATTGAACTATCTTTATCTGGGTGATGTGACGGCTGGCGCGCAAAAAGAGAACCTTAGTCGCCTATATGCCGATGTTTCTCGGGGGCCGCTATATGCTAGAGACATTGGTTTAACGCTGTGTGCGGTAAACTTGCTTAGATTATGCCTAGACATGCAAAGGCCGCGATGATCTGGAAACGGGGTAGTGCGGGGGCGAGTTTTATAAAAGGGGCCGTATAACTGAACTCTGCTGGCAGAGGTATGCGCGTGATGGAAGATCAGTTTGCTAAGGTAGGCGATATAGAAATGGCCTACAGGATTTATGGATCTGATCAGCCCGATGTGTTGATGCTTGTGGGTGGCCTCGATACAACGCTCGCCACCTGGGACCCTGAGATGCTGGAGATGCTGATCAAGAGAGGTTTCTCCGTGATCGTAGCAGACAACCGCGACTCTGGTCTTTCAACGCAGTTAGCAGAAGCCCGTTTCAGTAAGCTTGGCTTTTTTGTGCGATCGCTAAAAGGTCAATTTGGCGCCCTACGGCCCGCTGATGTGCCTTATACATTCGTCGAGATGGCTCGCGACTGGCTGGGGCTATTGGATGCTTTAGGTTTTAATCGGGTGCATGTGTGCGGTCACTCCCTTGGCGGGATGGTTGCACAGGAGATTGCCATTGCGGCACCTGAGCGAGTTGCGAGCCTGACGTGCATATCATCCAGCACAGGAGAGCGCCATGTGGGCAGGCCTCGGCCCAAGGCAGCGCTGCTTGTTTCAAGAGCGACGGGCAAACAGCCCGACTTAGCCGTGGAGCGATTGGTAAAAAAGTACGCATTCACCTCGGGGCCAGACGGCACGCTGTCTTACGCCCGTGCCCGTGCTGAGGCCAGCCTGTTTCGCAGTAACACCCCAGATGGCAGAATGCGCAGACTGCTCGCGGGGCCCGCGACTCGCAGCCGTGTTGCGCAACTGAAATCGCTATCCATGCCCGTTGTGGTTCTGCACGGTGAACTCGACCCGACGATTCAAATCGATGGCGGCCGTCGGCTCGCCAAATTAGCACCCCGAAGCGAGTTCAATGAGGTGGCGCGGATGGGTCATGAACTGATTCCGCCATTTTTTGGTGATATCGTACAGTCGATTGAGCGGGCGCGTCAGCTTTCTAAAGAGAGTGAGCAACCAGTGGTTCTAAGCTGAAGTCTAGTTAGCGATCCTCCAAATACCATCGGAACCCTCCCGTCTGAGAAAACTGACGAGGCGTACACCGCGGGCAAGATGGACGTCGGAATGCAGCGGTGAAGGGGAAGCTTAACCCTCAGAAACCCGGCCGCGTTGATATTACTGGCCCTTGTCGCGAGCACCGAAGCGTCGTCGCGCGCGGGCGCAGACTTGCTCCAAAAAAGAAGCAATTATTGCTTGGCGAAAGCGTTGAAAGTGAAAAGGCTGCCGAAACAAGCGGTATCGGCGGTGCCCCAACAAAAGCACTCGCAACCATCACAGAAAGTCGCGTATCCGATCTCGGTATCTTAATTGGTCAGAAAATTCTGAACGTTATTTATTGATCTCTGGCGAAATCGTTTCGGGCTCTCACCGAATGCCGCTTTAAAGGTACTACAGAATTGCGCTGGATCGGAGAACGCCCAGCGATAGGCGATATGGGTGATCGATAGCTGATCCATGGTGGCAGGGTTGGCCAGGTCTTCCTTGGCCTTCTGCAATCTTTTTTTCCTTATGGTTGTCATGACGGAATGTTCAGAGTTCTGGAAAAGATAGTGGAGCTTGCGGACGGAGATGCCCAAATGATCGGCGATAAACTGAGGTGTGAGATCAAAGCACTTGAGGTTTTTATCGATTATGCGCAGCGCATCGTTCAGGGTCGATATGCGCTTCTCGTTGCTGTAGTTGAGCCTGCCATGTGTATGCAGCAGGTTCAGCAGCATAGACGTTGCGGCAGTTTCGATATGGCTCTCGTCGCTATCGGCGAGCATGCTGGCATTTTCTGCGAGCGAGGTGAAATACGCCTCGGCCAGGTTGTGTGAGGCACAGTCTTTATCGAAACGGTGAAAACTACTATCAAAGTTAGGGAGATGGTCCTCCAACACCCGCTTGGGGAAAAGCAAGTTTGCGAAGTCGCAGTCTTGCTTCACATCAAAAGACACATCATCTCGGGATGACCAAAAGAGCATCTGATTGGGTGCGAGGAGGAATTCGGTGCCGTTGCAACGCATGCTGAGTGGCTTTGACGGAGCAAAAGTGAGGCTGAAAAAATCGTTTTTCCCGCTTTTTCGAGCAGTGTGATCTCTAGCGCCACTGGCGGACTCAAAATGCAGTTTTGTGAACAATAGGTTTTGGAACCCTCGGCTACCAATCATAATTGAGCCGGTTGGCGCTCGTCGGCTATCGACGCGCCAGGCGCCATTGAACTCGCTTAAGAAAGATTC
>JBCCNJ010000232.1:0-5062 GCA_039025905.1 Pseudomonadota bacterium
CTGCGTTCACGCGGCGGTCAATTTGGCTCGGTCTATCCCCTGCGCGATGGCACTCAGCGACTGCTGGTCACCTGGACCGACTGTCGCGTGATCGCCGAAGACGCTGATCCCGATGCTGAAGTGCCGCAGCCAGGGGACTACCTGCCCTGCACGCTAGATGAGGAGAATACCAATGTCGCGCCGCCAGTCTACGGTGCCTGGGTGTACGACCCGGTGCAGGATACACAGCTGCCCATCGTCGTGGCTGAAGAGGGCTTTTTGGTCAGTGAAATTGTCGCCGCCGAACCCCGTGACTTTCCCGGCCTGGTGGGACGTCCGCTGACGTTTAACAGTGATTTAGCAGCCTCCAGCCAGGGGCAGCTCCTTATCGACAGCGTATACGATATTGATGGCATCGATGCGTCGCCTGAGGGGATAGCGAATCACGCACAGCCGGGTACCGCCGCGTTTAGCAATCGACCAGCCCGGTTTCTACGTCTGGTTCAGCCCGTGCCGATTCCCGACCCGGATGTCTATGAGATTCCCGATTTCGCCTATGGCGTAAACGCCGGATTTGGCTTTCGCGAAATTCTGGGTTACGTGCCGGTTGAACCCGATGGGTCCGTAACCGTCACCGTGCCGTCGGAGCGCCCCTTTAACTTCGATGTGCTCGATGGCAATGGCCGCAGGATAGGGGATAGCCACGATTATTGGCTGCAGATTGGATCGGGCGAAGTGCTGCAATGCGTCGGATGCCATGAGCCCGGCAGTGCGCTTCCCCATGGCCGCTTAGACTCGCAGCCAATATCCGCCAACCCCGGCGCCCAGGCTGTGGCCACCGGCGGTATTGGCTTTGCCGGTACGGACACGCAGCGGCTGTTCGCAACCGATATTGGACAGACCATGGCGGAGACCTGGGATTTTCATGAGCCGAAGGATAATGAGGTGGCGGTAGCGCGCGAGCTGTCGCTGTCACAAAGCTACTTCGATGAATGGAGTGGGCCCGATGTTGAGCCAGAGCCGGCCATAGATGATCGGGATTACGACCCCAGCTGGACGGACATTCCTGTAGAAACCCCCTTAGTTGTCGGCAACCTCGATCCTTCGCAACCGCAACGCATCGTCATCAACTATTTGGATCATATTCAGGTGATCTGGCAGCGCGAGCGCGCGCCGGTAATGGATGCCGAAGGTAATGAGATCACCAGCTGCGTCGGTTGCCATAGCAGCGCAGACGAAATGGCGGTGCCCGCTGGTCAGCTCGATCTTTCTGCGGTGCCATCAGATATTGATCCCGACCATCTGCGTTCTTTTCGTGAGCTGCTTGATGGGGATAACGAACAGTGGTTAGACAACGACGGCGCGCTGGTTGATCGGCAGCGCGAATGCAGCACGGTCAACGAGGCAGGAGACATTGTCGTCTCCATTGAGACGCTGCCACTCCCGGCCAGAATGCAGGCGGGATCGGCTAATGCCAGCGGTGGCTTTTTCGATTGTTTTGAGGGGGCGAGCTGCGGCCTGAATCCAGCGCCGCCCCTGCCGGACAACTGTACCGAAGATTCAGGTGTACCCGAGCCGCGCACGCTGAACACGATAGACCATACCGGCATGCTAAGCCCTGCAGAGCTAAGGCTGCTGTCGGAATGGCTGGACATTGGTGCGCAGTATTACAACAACCCGTTCGACATACGTCTGGCTGATTGAATGAACGATGTCGAGCGATGGGTTTTAGGACGAACAGCAGGACGATGGGTAGGACCGGACTATTACTGGGCTTAGTGATGACGTGTAGCGTGTTGACAAGTCAGTTAGCGGTAGCCGATGAAACCACGCTAAAGGCTGTGGTGGTGGCGCCGTATATCGACATGCGCACACAGCCCGGGCGGGGCTATCCCGTGTTTTATGTGGCGGAGCGCGACGAGATTGTGGAAGTGATCGTGCAGCGCACCGATTGGGTCAAGGTGCGCAATACCCGCGGCGTCGAGGGCTGGGTACATGTGGATGACATGGCAAACACGGTCGACGAAAACGGCGCTTCGTTGGCCTTTGGCAGTGCCACCCTCAGTGATTTTACACAGCGTAGATGGGAGTTTGGTTTTATGGTGGGCGACTACGACAGCACCGATGCCGTCGCCGCTTACCTGGGCTGGCACTTTACCCCCAACCTGTCTGCCGAGGTCGAACTGACCGAGAATTTTGGTGACTTCTCAGACGGTCGCATGGCGACTGCATCTTTGGTGCACCAGATGTTCCCGCACTGGCGTTACTCGCCTTTTCTGACAATTGGCGGCGGTGTTCGCCAAACCAACCCGCGTTCAACACTGGTTAGCACGGAGGACCGCACCGACAGCACCGCAAATGTCGGAGCGGGCATTCGAGTACATCTGACCAAAAGACTCATGCTGCGTTTGCAGTACAAGTATTACGTGGTCATGACCGATCGCGACGACGATGAAGAGGTGAACGAATGGAAAATTGGCATAAGTGCGTTTTTTTAGCAGCGCTGGTGGCGAGCTTGCTTGCGGCGCCCACTCAGGCACAGGAGCAGCGCGATTCCTGGCAGATACTCGATCCGGAAGTTGAGCGACGAGAAATCGTT
This sequence comes from Pseudomonadota bacterium, assembly GCA_039025905.1. Lineage (GTDB taxonomy): Bacteria > Pseudomonadota > Gammaproteobacteria > Pseudomonadales > Halieaceae > JARRPM01. The sequence continues at coordinate 2,579 of JBCCNJ010000232.1, forward strand.
AAGCCGGATGTGGACTCCGATGACTTCGAAGTTGGGGGTTTCATTGGCATGCTCAGCATCCAGGATTTCAATTCAGACTTCATGTACGGGGTGCGCGCAGCCTGGCACGTGACGGAGGATTTCTTCTTTGAGGGCAATTACGGGACTTCCCAGGCCGACCTCACCAGCTATGAGAAGCTGAGTGGCGGTGTACCGCTGTTTGACGACAGTGAACGGGATTACCGCTATTACAACCTCAATCTGGGTTGGAATGCCCTGCCCAGCGAAACGTTTATTTTCGATGTGTATGCCCTCAAGTCCGACCTCTATTTCGTCGGTGGTGCCGGCGCTACCGAGTTCTTGGGTGAAAACTTCTTTACCCTCACTGTGGGTGCAGGCGTGCGCATGTTGGTCAACGATTCTTTTAGCGTGCGCCTTGACGTACGCGACCATGTATTTGATCGCGACACCTTTGGTGAAAGCGAAATAACCAACAATATTGAGCTGTCCACCGGCATCACGATTTTCTTCTAGAGGTGCTTGCCGTGACAATGCGTACAAAAAAATACATTGCCGATCGCCTATCCATCGTTGTCGCGCTCGCGTTGTTTGTTTGGGTGGGTGCTTCCGCCTGGGGTGCGAGCAGCAGCGGGCCTGCGGCGAATTTCACGCTAAAGAGTGACAGCGGAGAAAATATTCGGCTCAGCGAGTACCGCGGTCAGGTCGTGTTAATCAACTTCTGGGCATCCTGGTGCGGACCCTGCCGACAGGAAATGCCGGAGCTAGATCTATTGCACCAACGCTATACGGATCTGGGTTTCACGGTGTTTGGCGTGAACGTCGAACAAGACCGCAAAATGGCGGACAAGATCCTGCGCGATATTCCGGTCACCTTTCCTATCTTGTTTGACGATGAGAACACCGTCAGTGAGCTCTACGACGTGGACGCCATGCCGGTGACCGTGCTGGTGGATCGCAACGGTGATATTCGCTACATGCATCGCGGTTACAAACCAGGCTACGAGCTGCAATACGAAACCCAAATTAAAGAGCTTGTCAGGGAGTAGGGGCATGGCAACGAAGACTTTGCAAATACTGTCTTTGATCGGCCTGCTATTGGCTGGTGGCTGTAGCACGCAACCCTGGGTTAAACCCTACGAGCGACAACATCTGGCTGATCCCATCATGAGCTTTGATAGAGACCCGATAGCCGACGGCTACGGTCATCATGTTTATCAAGTGCGAGAGGGAGCTAGAGGCGCTGAGGGTGGTAGTGGGGGAGGCTGTGGCTGCAACTAGAGGATGCGCTGTTTCCACGCCCTGCGCAGCCAGACGGAATACCGGTTTTCGAGCTCGGGCTTTCGCCGGCTTTAGAAACGGCATCGTTAGCTCCGCGTCGAATCGTCCGCAAACCCAGCCAGTTTATGATGGCGAGAGGGATGTTGGCTCTCGGTTTCAAGCCAGCACACTGCGTGACTTCACTGCGCTGTATGAAGCGGTTTTAGTTTCAATTGCGCGCCGGACATCCTCGGCGAAAGATCCTGGTTCCACGCGATCTCGCACGGGCCGTGTTTGTGGTGTTTCCTCGATTTATGGCGCTGTGGTCTCAGCGTCTGTCTTGCTGTGCGCGATCAGCACGCAAGCAGCAGTATTACCGGAGGAACGCGGAGATGCCATGTACCATCGTTATGATGGCGGCGGTGTTACTGTTGATGGCCCTGCAGTGATGGTGCGCAAGAACTATAAGGAAAAAGCCTCTTTCAACGCCTCTTACTACATCGATAACGTCAGCAGCGCGTCTATTGATGTGACCAGCACGGGTGCCTCACCCTATGGGGAAAAGCGGACGGAGTACAATGTGGGTGCCAGCTATCTTTACGACAAAAGTATCGTCGGCGTGGGCTTCACGAACAGCGACGAGAGCGACTACACCTCCAATACCATTTCATTTGATGTCAGCCAGGACTTCTTCGGCGATCTATCCACGCTGAGCTTTGGTTACTCCCACGGTCAGGATGATGTGTTCCAAAACGGCAACCCTGACTTTGAAGGGAGTGTGGACAGGCATAATTTTAGGGTAGGCCTGAGCCAGATCGTTACCCCTAAGCTCATCATGGGACTTAACTACGAATTAGTCACCGACGAGGGCTATCTGAATAATCCCTATCGCAGTTACCGCTATTTAACGAATCCCCTAGACCCTGCGGCGGGCTATCAACTTGCGCAAGAGGTCTACCCAACCACCCACACCAGTGACGCCGTTGCCCTGCGTGCTATGTACTATCTCAACTGGCGCGCGACGGTAGGCGCGATGTATCGCTACTACACCGACGACTGGGGAGTGGATGCCAATACCTTCCAGCTCAGCTACAGCCACGTGCTGTTCGAGAACTGGATTGTCGACGTCAAGTACCGCTACTACGTCCAGTCGGCGGCGGATTTTTATAGCGATCTGTTCCAGACTCCATCCCAGGACCCGAAAGACTATCGCGCGCGTGACAAAGA
>JBCCNJ010000233.1:0-5047 GCA_039025905.1 Pseudomonadota bacterium
GATGTCTTTCTCGGCAAGCATATAGGCAATGGGCTTGGTAACGCGATGAACCACATCGATATGCCGAAAGTCGACACAGCGCGCGAGTGAGTCAAAACCAAACCAGTTGCGCCAGGCCGGTACCGCGTCCCACATCTCAGGTTCCCAGGAGCGGCTTTCCGGATCGATAAAAATGTCCATCACATTGAGACTGCGATCAACCTCGTTTGTCAACACGCGCTTCTGTCGCGCCTCGTAAGTTTTCTCCAGCCACTCAGCCATTTGCTCAGGGGTGCGCTGATTAGTGATCGCCTCCAGCCCGTGGGCAACACCGCCGGTTGCCACGCCCGCCTGCACGCGGTGATCCAGCGCCATGGTGTAGGGCGTGATCAGCGCACCAAAGCTGGCACCGAACTGCGCCATACGACCGCTGTCCACAAACGGCTGCGCCTCCAGCCAGGAAAAACCATTGCGGCAGTCTTCAACCTGTTCCAGGGGTGCCATTCGGCCACGCTCACCACCGCTATCACCCCAACCGCGATAATCGATTGCCAGTGAGACAAAGCCCGCATTGACGAAGTACTCGGCAAATACAGGCTGCACCATCTTGCGAATACCGGTAAAACCCTGGCACTGCAGCACCGCAGGGTATTGCTTGTCCTCAGAAAAATCGTCGGGAAGATGGAGATCGCCAACTACGATATCGCCATCGCTATAGTAGGTTATCGTTCGTGTTTGCATCGTCTGGGCTCCTGCAGCGGATGTTATCTTGTGTTCCGCACGCTTGCGCTATTTGAAATTAGACCTGTGACTCAGGCAGCTGCAGCTCTATGCCATCCAGCTCTTCGCTAACCGTTAACTGGCAAGAGAGCCTACTGGTTGCGGTGCGTTCCTCCAAACCGAATTCCAGCATGGCTTCCTCCTCATCCGAAATATCGACCAGACCTGCAACCGACTCAGAGGGGACCATCACATGACAAGTGGCGCAGGCACAAGCGCCTCCGCAGTCTGCCAGAATACCTGGCACATTATTCATTCTTGCCGCTTCCATGAGGGACACGCCGGCCTTGGCTTCCACCTCGTGGCGCGTACCGTCATGCTCTATAAAAATCACCGTCACCATAAGCCGCTCTTCTTATTGAGTTGTCTATCTAGCGGCAAGGCCGAATAAACGCCAACCTCGCAAACCGCTTTATAGACATTTATCTCTATAATAGACATATGTCTATAAATAAGATTATAGATGTGTTCACTGCTTGTCAAGCAGGGCCAAGGGGCTGTGGCTGCGCTAGTCTGCTAGTTTCGAAAAGTAGTGACCCACCTGCGCTAGATGCGGCACGTGGCTGAGCAGGCCGCCGTCGGCGCGGATCAATTGACCATTGATATAGGAAGCGCTGTCGCTGGCCAAAAACAGTATGACCTCCGCAATCTCCTGCGGCGTTCCCAGCTGCGGCGTCAGTACATTGTCCTCAAAGGCCGCGCGGATTTCGGGAGTCGCCTCCAGCGCTTTCTGCGCGACAGGCGAAAGCACTAAACCCGGCAACACTGCATTACACCTTATACCCTGCTTACCATAGGTAGTAGCGGTGCACTGGGTTAGCACGTTGATTCCGGCTTTCGCGGCTGCATAGGCAAAGCGCGTATTGTCGCCGATAGCGCCATCAACCGAAGACACATTGACGATAGCACCGCCCTCCCCCGCTAGCATATGAGGTATGGCGTGCTTACAGGCGACCATCACTGAGCGCAAATCGGCCGCGTAGGTCTTGTCCCACACGTCGATATCGCCTTGCAGAAAATCACCATCTCGCGCCAATAGAGATAGGTCTGCGGCATTGTTACACAGGACGTCCAATGCACCGTAGGCAGAGACCGTAGCTTCCACCATAGTTTTAATATGTTCAGGCTGGCTTACATCCGTCGGCACTGACAGTGCCACTCCCCCAAGCCGGGTAACGTGCGCAACAACGACATCAGATTCATCTGCATTAATGTCGGCAATTACCACCTTCGCCCCGGCGGCGGCAAATGCCAGCGCGGTCGCTCGCCCAATGCCGCTAGCTCCGCCTGTGACAATGGCAACTTTATTTTCAAGACCAGTCATCCCAATCAACCCATAGGCTCACAATGGCGTTTAATAAAATCTCCCATCGTACTCAGGCAGTCTCTGGCCTCATCTAGCACAGCGGCATACATGGGCCACTGATGAATCATATCTGGCCACTCTTGCAACACGACCTCGACATCGGCCTGCCTGGCACGGGCGGCGACTGTCCTTGAGTCATCGAGAAAGATGTCCCGCAGGCCAATTTGTAACATCAGCGGTGGAAAGCCTGAATAGTCTGCATTGATGGGCGACGCATAGGGATGCGCCGGATCTACTGCCTCGGAGACATACGCCCGCCCCATGTCCAAGGCCATATCTGTAGATGCCACAGGATCCACCTCTTCCAGCGATCGGTAGCTTTCACCGGAGCACTGCATGTCCGCCCAGGCGCTGATTAAACAGGCGCAACCAGGAAGTGGCGCACCTTCGTCCTTGAGTTTTGCAATAAGAGCCAATGCCAGGCCTCCGCCTGCCGAGTCACCAGCAACGCAGATACTGCTGGCGTGTACATCCTGTGCGAGCAACCAGCTATAAGCGCTCTGGGCGTCGGCGAGCTGATGGGGAAAACAAAACTCGGGTACCAGTCGGTAGTCGGCCACGAGCACTCGCGCACCCGCGGCGGCAGCGAGCCAACTCGCAAAATGGCGGTGGGATTTCGCCGAGCACACCGCAAACCCGCCACCGTGCAGATAGAGAATCTCTTTGCTGGCACCCGCCTCGGGCACATGCACCCATTCTGCGGCTACGCCGTTGGCGTCGACCGCTTCAACCACCGCTGTGGGGACACCCTCAAAGGAGGTATGCAGTCCTTCGAGATCAGCACGCATCCTGTCTATATCGGTCTCTTCGCTCCACTGCGACTTCACGGCATCAATGCGTTCGATCACGGCGTTCAATTGGCTTACTGACATAGGGGCTCCTTGCATTACAGGGCGAGTTCGATACGCCCTTGTCGTGTTGCGCCGACGGGTTACAACAGACTTTTCAACGGCACCTGAACATCCTCTAGCAACGCTGCATCCGGGCTCGCCTCAGCTGCAATCAACTTTTTGGCCACCATAAACTCAGCGGGCGAGTTAATCGCATCCAGGGCGATCAAGCGCCCTTCGCGCAAATAAAACACGGCAAATTTATTTTCATCCGGGTTACCGCGCACTGCCAGCGCGTCATGCGCATCCCACAAGCCCACCGTTTGCAACTTGATATCGTATTGATCGGACCAGAACCAGGGAACATCGTCGTAGGGCGCCGGATTGTCACAGATCGCGGCGGCGGCTGTCTTTGCCTGTCCAACCGCATTCGGTACAGATTCCAATCGCAGCCTGCGACCCAGTCGCGCACTGGGATAATTCGAACAATCGCCAATGGCATAAATGTCCGGATCGTTAGTCTGTGTGAACTCGTTGACGACAATGCCGTTCTCGCAATCAAGCCCCGCATCTTCAGCGAGTTCCGTATTCGGTATCACACCGATCCCCACCACAACCTGATTCCCGGTAATCGCTTCTCCGCCTGAAACGAGCACATCGATCTTGTCGTCTCTGGCAGCGAAGCCAGTCAACGCCGTATCGAGGCGAATATCGACGCCCGCATCGCCATGCAAGCGCTGATAGAAGTGAGAGACAACGGGAGACGTCACTCGCGCCAACACACGATCCTGTGCTTCCAGCACGGTCACCTTGGAGCCTCGCTTGACCGCCGACGCAGCCAGTTCCAGGCCGATATAGCCCGCGCCAATAATCAGCAAATGCGTATCGGGTAACAAGCCCTCGCCAATTCTTCGGGCATCACTGAGGGTGCGCAGATAAGCCAGTCGCGCTTCATCGGATCCCGGCAGGGGCAATGTTCTTGGCCTGGTTCCAGTCGCCAAAATCAATTTTTCATAGGAGATCTGCTCGCCCGAGCCTAGCTCAACCTGCCGCTGGGTGCGATCAATGCGTTTCGCCTGTTGGCCCATGACGAGATCGACACCAGAGTCGTCATAGAATGATTCCGGCTTTAGCCGCATTTGCTCTACAGACACTTCGCCGAGCAGGTACTTTTTCGATAGAGGCGGCCGCTGATAGGGAAGCTCCGTCTCGGCCTCCACTAAGGTAATACCGTGCTCCCAGCCACCGGCGCGCAAACTCATGATGGCCTGCGCCGCGGCATGGCTGCCTCCGATAATGACAACCGGCGCAGACATCGACCGATCTAGGCCTGCATGAGCTCGAGAAACCGCGCCTGCATTTTCTCGAGTGTGTTTTCACAGTTGCCGGCGGTTTCGCCTCCATCCACCGGCAGATCCACACCGGTTATCTGGGCGGCCTGATCACTGGCAAGAAAGACAGCTGCGTTAGCAATATCCTCGGGCAGCCCTAAGCGCCCAAGGGGCATACGCGAGCGCATAGATTCCATGGCAACATCAATGAAGGCCTCCGCGTGTTCCTCGGGTAAATCATCCATAGCCAAGGTCATCGGAGTGCGGGTTGGACCCGGTGAGATGCTGTTCACCCTGATGCCATGGCGGCCGAGGTCAATGGCCAGCGCTTTCGTCATTCCGACAATACCCGCTTTGGAAGCGCGATAAGGCACAATACTGTGGCCACCGTAGAGTGCCGAACTGGATGCCGTGGTTAGAATGCAACCACCGCCGTTTTGCGCCATATGTTTGGCGGCGAAATGCGCGCCTAACATCGGGCCTAACAGGTTAATACCAATGGTGCGCTCGAAACTGGTGAAATCTTCAGCGAGAAAATCTTTTTGTGGGTCTCCCATCACCCCGGCATTGCTGAACATGACATCCACTGTGCCAAAGTGAGATACCGCTGCGGCCACCAGCGCTTCAACCTGCTCGGACTGCGAGACATCGGTACGACGGTAGAGGACCGCATCTCCCAGCTCCGTTGCCAAGGCCTCGGCTTCTTCATCGAGCACATCGGCCATCACGACCCGCGCGCCTTCCTCGACAAACCGCCGAAC
>JBCCNJ010000234.1:0-4999 GCA_039025905.1 Pseudomonadota bacterium
GACAGATTATCGAGACCTCGCGATTGCGTTGGGTAAAGACCGAACCAGACTCGAGGAACTTAGAGAGCGAATCGCTCAGTGTCGCGATGAGTCGTCGCTGTTTCGAGGTAAGGCGCTGGCCCAGCATGTCGACGTAGCGTTCAGCGCCATCGCCAACCGGTACAACGATGGACTGCCGCCTTGCCCGATGGACATCCATTCGGAGGGGACCGTTAAAGCGCGAGACTAACTGTCGAGCCATCCTGCTCTCTTGAGCAGTTAGAGTGTTCCGCTATCAATGCCGCAGCGTGGCGTCTTCCGGCTCATCCTCGCGACCCATGCGTTGCGCAACTTCCCGAGCCAGGACGGACGCTTTTTCTGCCCCGGGATTACAGAATACCGCGGAGACTCGAGTACCGTGGCGCCCCGGCGACCTCAGTGCCTGAACAGAGCCCAGTGGTCACAGACTTCGTCATTGCCGCACGCAACACGAGATCAGCATCAATTTGGACACGCCGAATCATCAGGGGGATACGGTTGTCCGCCTCCCGGTGACCAACCAATAGGCTTCCTCAAGCAGCGATTTTTTGCGAGCCAGATCTATATCGAGTGGCAACTGCGCGACCCCAATAATTCGACGCATCATCTCGATACCAGTGATCTTCTTCAGTAAAACCTCATCAACCGGCCGGCCATAGCGCTCAAGGAACGCGGCGCTCAGATCGGGCGGCTGATCACTCAGCCTTAAATGGGCTAAGAGCACGCCGATATCCCACTCGGCAGGCCCTATCCAGCAGAATTCCGGGTCGATCACGTACAGGCCATCACTGTTCGTGAGCCAGCTGCCCGGATACAGGTCTCCATGCAACAGTACGTCGCCGGGGCGTGACGACGGACGCTGGTACCAATCTTCAACTTCCTTCACCGCGCCGACGAAGTGCTCATTGCGCTTTAATTCGTCCGCCGCCGCTTGCAGGCCGGGCGTGAGCTGATCCAATTCAAGCCCGTTTTCTGCATCGAGGGGAAAGTTAAAGATATGCAGCGCGTTGAGCTCCCGCATCGCTGCATTCCGAAATGTGTTGCGCATCGAATCCGTAACCGGGATTTCGTGCAGGGAAGACACCCAGTCCGCCACGGCGTTGAGCTGGCTGATGGGAAGATCGGCTTCGCCATACACAAACATGCCGTCGGTGCCTTCGCCTAAATCCTGCAGTAAATTCGCGGATTCCGGTTCATCATAGGCAAGGTGGGTCGGCATGCCTGCACCGGCCACACTCCCCTTCACGCTCTGATAAAAGGCGGCCTCGACTCCCGCGCGTTCGATGGGCGCAGGAATATCGGGATATTTCTCCACCCAGCCTCGCGCCCGTTTTAGAATGCGTGATTCGCCGGTATCAAAGCGGACTCGCTCGACGAGGTTCATGTTTCCAGCACCAGCGATTGTGATGCTGACAATGTTTGCGCCTGCAGGTATCCAGTTTTTGCTTTTCAGCAGATCCTCAGCGGACGACGTTGCGTGCTTTGACATAACAGCCTCTGGGACTCTTCCTGATTGCAATTATCTACCGTGTAACGAACGTGTCGTCAGTCGTGGCACCAGCGTCGAGGAGATTGCCCTAGGGTCGTTCCGCCTGCCTCGGCATCGCTACGTGTGTCAGGCAGGTTATGTAACCGTAATCAACTCGGATATCGGCCCGGTCCATCATCTCTGTCGACGCACCCATGGAGTCTCCGATCACGGAGCCGACCAGCGCACCCAGTACACGATCGAAGTAGGTCTCTGGATCGAGATCAATGCTCTTTTCTAACGGTGTCCGCTGTGCGCCCGGTAGCACGATGTTGCCTTCAACATCCTGGGCAGATGCACGGCCTTCAAAGTTCGTAAAGAACAGGAGTATCTGGTACGCAGTACGGGTGTATTTCATAGCTGCCACATCGGGATGGGGTGAAGATCCAGAGCCTAAAGCTCTATCGCCTAGCTCAAGTTTGGTTCTTCAGTCACGTGTTTGTAAATGATGTTTCGGCCAGCCTCTTGAAGAGCCATGGTCTGAAGGATAGTGCCTGGTAACTTGTCGGCTGGGATTTTACGACTGACCTCCCGCTCAAGGGCGTGGTCGTCTACGGGTGCTGCGGCATATCTTTATCTCAGCATGCATCACCTCCACAGAAAATTGCTAACGCTCAATCGTGTCTACTAGACTCTGTTAGACAAGGCGAAGACATTTAGATCTGGCCAAACGAAGATATTCAGAAGTACTGTGGTTAGAGAATTGGTTCCGTCACGTGAAAAACTCAACGGGCCTGTCCAAATACTTGTGAGTGACTATTCGACCCAATCCAAATTAGGTTTTTTTTCGCTGAGATTCGGACTGCTGGCGACGATACTATGGAGTTTTTCGGGGGTAACGTGCGAGGGCTTACATCGTTGAAGACCGATCGATATCTGAGCAGGTCAATGTCACTAATAAGATGTGGGTAACTGATGAAGAAATTTCTACATTTTTTTCTCTGGTCTGTTTTATGTATCTCGGCTAGAGGGGACGAAAAGATACCATTGGGTAAGTTCACGGGGACCTGGAAGAGCGACTGCATCGCTTTCGAAAAGCCAGCGATCTGTAGAACAACCTGGTCAGTAGGCCTTGCGAAGTCATCAATGTTGGTGCAGGAGTACTCGTTTTCGGATTCCAATAATGGAACCGAGCTTTTTCGAGGTCGAGGGCTGTATAAAATAGACGGGAATTCAGTGTCAGGGCATTGGGAAGATTCGGCGAATAACGTGTACAGCCTAAGCGGCTCAATCGAAAATCACGTGATCAGCGTTAACTGGGGTGAGATAAATAACGGTGGGCGATCGCGATATGACTTCTCGGGCGGCAAGTTCCATGCCGTGGACTGGGCCCTGCGACCCTCTGGTTGGTACGAGTTTATGAATGTGGAGTATGGAGACTCCGTCGCCGAACAATAAGATGCACGATGCTACGAATACCGATTCTGGTCTGGGCGAATAAATATAGCTCAGCAAACCGTTTTTAAATCGACTTTTTCCAGTGAACCATAGCCTGATTAAAGAGAGTTCTGCGCAAATTGGCGGAGCCTTCTCAGGGACGGAAAGCGCGGCCGAAGGAGACGTTCCTCGGTCACCGGGTTTTTGAAGGATCTGCTTTCTGACCCAAAAGTAATAATCAATGCACTCGCATCGTAGCGCACTAGTAATCAATGATGCGATGAATCTTCCCATTCTGAATTTCAAACACTAGCAATTCCTGCCGCACGATCGGCCGCCACGCTCCCTCGCTTGTCTTGACTTCTGAAAACTGGCTTATTTTTGCGAACGCAGTTACGTCACTGACTATGAGGGAATCCAGGATGATGCGTGTATTTCGAATTCGGCCTGTGGTGACGTCACTGCTCAGGAACTCATCGGCTTCAAAGCGCATATTTTGCGACGGGATTTCGTAGACAACATCGTCTGAGAAAAGGTGATTGAACGCCTTGAAGTCATCAGCGTCACTGTCTACTTGATTGATTGCCGCATACGCATCGAGATACGCTAAGACAATAAGGCTCAAAGACTGCGTCTTGATGTTGTCGGCTGATGCCTGCTGACTCAGGCATGACAGGTTCAATACCGTAAAGAAGACACCGACGAATACTTTTGCTTTGCTCATACCTGCCTCGGATAGATCGAATGTGGCTGACGCTCGCTCAGCACCACTGCGAACCGAATCCTAGTGCCAACCGAGTTTGTCCACCATTACCGCTCAGGTAATATCTGCGTGATCTCCCTATGAAAAACGGTGTTGTCCCTCAAAAAGTAGGCGAGGCCGCATGACGCCAGGCGAGCGTATCAAGTCATGGCGCAAGATTAGAGGGCTCAGTCAAGCGGTGCTGGCGGAGCGATGTAACATGTCAACTCGTCATATGAGTTTTATCGAGACCGGGCGCGCCAAGCCGGCAGTACATACACTTCAGTTAATTGCCAACGCAATCGCAATGCCCCGCGGCGAATACGATCAATTACTGCTATCTGCGGGTTTTGCGCCATCATCCATCGATGAGAAGTACATCACCGACCAATACTCAGCCCTGAGCAGTGATGAACGCGTGGGGCGTCACCAGCTCATAAACGAGTGTGTTGTTAACGCGATGCACGACGTGCCTGTGGCAGTGGTTGATGGTGAATGGACGATTCGTGAGTGTAACGGTGCTTTTCAAGACCTCACGCATCTCACTACCGAAGAGGGTGACCCGCGGCCATCAAATCTAATGCGCTGGTTTTTCCAGGATAGAGGTCTGGGGGACTGCATCACTGAATGGCCCCATCTGTCAGTGGTGCTTTTACTCGCGTTGCGAAAAGACGCTATGCACGAACGCCACGACCACGGCATTCATCGTCTGCTCAATGACATAAGTGCCAAGGCTGGCGACGAGAGAGGGGCGGAGATCCTCGAGCCTTACGAGATGTCTGCGGTCGGATTCCCGTTCACGGTTGCATTCAAGCAACAACCGCCTCGGCGCTATCTCTTTACGACACTCAGCTTAGCAATGCCGATGACCAGCGCAGCCAAAAGCCATAAGTTTGCGTTGTTCTACCCACTGCCAAGCGCTGCGTCGGACTAGCGGCACTGCCTGCAGGCGCGGTGACGCAACGAGAGACCCACGTCGCGTGCGAGGCCCTGCTCCACCACGCGCATACGAAGTTGTTCGGCCATTTCCGTGGGCGATGTCGCATCCGAATTGACCAGTACCACGACAAACTTTTCGCCGCCGTAGCGCGCGAAAGGGTTGCAGTCCATGGCGATGGCGTCGCGAACGAACATCGCGTAGGTAAGCTGCCACAGGTAGGCTGAGCGCTCTGCGTAATCGGGGTTGTCACCAACAAATGATTTCACGAGCGGCAGGTAGTCGTCCTGCTTTTTGAGCAGGGCGATGAGATCCGCCTTCTTTATCGATGTTGTCGGCGTCTTTCCCTCTAAAGCAGCGGATTCTTCTTCAGAGAAAAACGGTTTAGTGAACATCA
>JBCCNJ010000235.1:0-4986 GCA_039025905.1 Pseudomonadota bacterium
ATGTGTTGTTGGTACGTGATCTGTTGGCCATTGACGGTGACAAAGCTGTTATGCACCCAGGTATGACAGTATAGGCTGCCGTGAGCACAGGTGCCCTGCGCGATCTCGTTTTCGTGATGCGGAAAAATCAGGTCTTGGCCGCCGCCATGAATATCGATAGTGTGCCCCAAATGTTGGCCGATCATCGCCGAGCACTCCACATGCCAGCCAGGTCGTCCCCAGCCCCAAGGGCTGTCCCAACCCGGGTGCTCGGGTGTCGATGGCTTCCACAGCACAAAGTCCATGGGGTCACGCTTGTAAGGTGCAACCTCTACGCGCGCGCCCGCTATCATATCTTCGGTGCGCCGCCCGGACAGGTGTCCATACTCGGCATAAGATGGTACGTGGAACAGCACATGGCCTTGTTCCACATATGCGTGCCCTCGTTCGATCAATGTCTCCGTCAGCGTGATGATTTCCGGTATGTGCTCGGTCACCCGCGGCTCCAAATCGGGTGTCAGCACACCGAGCGCATTCATATCTTCATGGTAGGCAAGGATATAGCGCGAGGTGATAGCATCGATCGGCTGTTGCGCAGCGGCCGCCGCTGCGTTGATTTTATCGTCCACATCGGTGAAGTTACGCGCGTAGACCACCTCAGAGTAGTAGTACCGCAGCAGACGCGCGAGCACGTCGAATACGACCGCAGGCCGGGCATTTCCGATATGTGCATAGTTGTAGACTGTAGGCCCACAAACGTACATGGTGACCCTATCGGGTTGTTCGGTACGCAGAGGTTCCTTGTGGCGTGTTAGCGTGTTGTGCAGCCGAATCGGAGAGTTCATGAGGTCGCCTCTGTCGCTCGCTGCAGCCGCTGTTGAAATGGGCGGAATGTCTTTTCGATCACGTCGCGACCGACGTCTTGGGTAATGAACACGAATCGCGAGCGGTGATCCTCACTTGGCCACTCCGGCAGCGCAACGGGCGGGTGCAGGGTGTGCTGCACTCCGTGCACAACAATCGGCTGCTCGCTGCCTTCAATATTGAGAATGGCCTTGATACGCAAAATGTTGCTGCCCACGAGGCCCATCACCAGGCCAAGCCAGGCACCCAGTTTGTCATCATCGATAGGCTCGTCCACCGAAAAGCAAAACGCCTGTATACGATCGTCATGGCGATTCACATCGTGGTGATGGTGCCCATGACTGTGACCGTTCTCATCGGCGCCGGCTTCAAGCCCCGATTCATGCCCATGGTCGTGGTCGTGGTCGTGGTCGTGGCTATGGTGGTGATGTGCGTGACCGTGAGGCGAGATTTCTTCGTAGGCTTCCTCGCTGAGCCAACGCTCAACATCCGGTGCTTTTCCTTCGACCGAAAATAGCCCTAGGCCCATAACCCGCTCTGGCGCGATCACACCGTTCTTTACCTCCCACCTTGGCGCGGCGGGATTGATTCCGTCGAGTCGGTCTTCCATCGCTTTTCGCTGTGCATCCGTTACCAGATCTGCCTTGGTAAGGAGCAGTGCATCGGCTACTGCAGCCTGCTTAATCGCTTCAGCATGCGCATCTAGAGTACTCGATCCTGAGACCAGGTCGACTGTGGTGACAATGCCCTCTAACTGGTACTTTGCCGCGATCTTCGGATGGGTTAGCAGCGTGTGTACGATCGGCGCAGGGTCCGCCAGCCCCGTGGTCTCGATCAAGACGCGCTTGAACCAGCGTTCGCCGTTGCGAGAAAAACGCCAGGTGATATCGCTTAACGTCTTCACCAGATCACCGCGTATACTGCAGCACAAGCAGCCGCTGCTCATCTCCATCATCAGATTTTCGGTGCTATGGGCAACCAGCATGTGGTCCAGCGCCATTTCGCCAAACTCATTGATAATAACCAATGTGTCAGCCAGTTCGGGCTGATGCACCAGATGATTGAGCACGGTGGTCTTGCCACTACCCAGGAAGCCCGTCAAGAGGATGACGGGGATGCGTTCAGATAATTCGTTTGTCACTTCATTGCGCCTTCATTCTGGTGCCTCGTGCAAGTCGCGCATCGACCCCGTATCTCAATCACAGTGCGTTCTAAATCAAAGGCATGGCTTTGCGCCCAGTGCCTCAGGTCCCCATCATTAACCTCGAATTCATCGGCCTGTCCACAGGCGTCACAAATGGCAAAGGCCATCAGACTGCGCTCGCAATTGCTTTGCTGCGAGCAAGCAACATAGGCGTTCAGTGTTTCCAAACGATATGCCAGACCGTGTTCGATCAGTCTGTCCAGGGCACGGTAGACCTGCGCCGGTGCGTTAAAGCCCGGTTTGCGCAGCTGTTTGAGCAGCGCATAAGCGCTTAGAGGGTTGTTTGCCTCCTTAAGCGCACAGAGGACGTATTGCTGGTTTGCAGTCAATTGCATCGGCATCTCTCGTATCGGTGCTAAAGTTCATCTGCATGGGAAGTGTTATATTATAACATACCTCTCGCCATTTCCCTGTCCCCGGGATAAGTAGATACCTGTGCCCCAGCTGTCTTTGATCCGAGACAAGCT
The DNA here is from genome assembly GCA_039025905.1 of Pseudomonadota bacterium. Lineage (GTDB taxonomy): Bacteria > Pseudomonadota > Gammaproteobacteria > Pseudomonadales > Halieaceae > JARRPM01. Next base: position 2,515 of record JBCCNJ010000235.1, read on the forward strand.
TGTTGGTGAATCGCAATATCGGGTTTAGACACCCCAATCAATGGCAGGATTTTCTGCCGTTCATGCTCAAAGTTCGGTGGTGAAATGTGCTAACGCGCATTTAGTGAGGCCAGCTCAAGCGCAAGCACGACCTTTCTTCGGTTTCAGATCAGGGATTGGTCAGATTTCGCAGAGAACATCTTGAGTGGCGCGCCGAAGACGTAAAGTGAGCGCGCTACTCCCACTCTATCGTCGCCGGCGGTTTTGAACTCACGTCATAGGTCACACGTGATATGCCCGATATCTCGTTGATAATCCGATTAGAGACTCGTTCCAATAGATCGTAGGGCAGCTGCGCCCAGCGCGCCGTCATAAAGTCGACGGTTTCAACCGCTCTCAATGCAATGACGTACTCGTAGCGACGGGCATCGCCTACAACCCCCACCGACTTGACGGGTAAAAACACAGCGAATGCCTGGCTGGTTTTTTCGTACCAACCATCGCGATGTAACTCTTCAATAAAGATCGCATCCGCAAGCCGCAACAGATCAGCATACTCTTTATTGACTTCGCCCAAGATGCGCACACCCAAGCCTGGCCCGGGAAACGGATGCCGATACACCATGTCATAGGGCAGACCTAACTCCAGACCAATTTTGCGCACCTCGTCTTTAAACAACTCCCGCAGCGGCTCCACCAGTTCCATAGCCATATCCTCGGGTAGCCCGCCGACGTTATGGTGAGACTTGATGACGTGAGCCTTGCCGGTGTTTGCAGCGGCTGACTCAATGACGTCCGGATAGATCGTACCTTGTGCCAGCCATTTGACGTCGGTGAGCGCACTGGCCTGTTCATCGAAGACCTCTATAAACGTGTTGCCGATAATTTTTCTCTTTTGCTCAGGCTCCGATACGCCCGCAAGCCGGCTCAGAAACAGCTTCTGAGAATCCGCGCGTATCACGCGCACCCCCATGTTGCGGGCGAACATGTCCATCACCTGATCGCCTTCATCCAGGCGGAGAAGCCCGTTGTCGACAAACACACAGGTCAATTGATCACCAATCGCCCGATGCAGCAGTGCAGCCACAACGGAAGAGTCTACACCGCCGGATAGCCCCAGCAAGACCTTATCCTGACCCACGCGCTCGCGCACCCTGGCTATCGCATCTTCCACAATGTTAGCGGCCGTCCACAACACTTCGCAGTCGCAGAGCTCAAGCACAAAGTGTTCGAATATGCGTTTGCCCTGCAGGGTGTGAGTGACCTCGGGATGAAACTGAATGCCGTAAAAGGGCTTACTACGATGAGCCATACCGGCAATGGGACAGCTATCGGTGCTGGCGATCAGTTCGAACTCGTCGGGTAAATCAACGACCTTGTCACCATGGCTCATCCACACGTCCAGCAGTGGGTTGCCCTGATCGTCAAAATGATCTCGAATGTCGTGCAGCAGGCCGCCTTCTGTTAACAACCTGATTTGGGCATAGCCAAACTCGCTGATGTTGGATTGAGCGACCTCGCCGCCGAACTGCTGCGCCATGGTCTGCATACCGTAACAAATCCCCAACACGGGTACCCCCAACTCGAATACGCAATCGGGTGCTCGCGGTGACGATTGAGTGGAAACGGATTCGGGGCCGCCGGATAAAATCACGCCCCGTGGATTGAACGCTCGAATATCCTCCTCGCCGAGATCAAAGGCGCGAATTTCACTGTAGACACCCACCTCGCGCACCCGTCGAGCAATCAGTTGCGTGTATTGCGAACCAAAATCGAGAATCAGGATTTTCTGGGCATGAATATCCGCGCTCATAAGCTTTCCAACGCTGTATTAAATGGTGAAATAAAAACGGCGCCCGCAGGCACCGTTCTGTTCGCTTTTACCTCGGGCAGCATGCGCCCCACTCTAGCGCACCGGATAGTTGGGAGCCTCTTTGGTGATAGACACATCGTGTACATGGCTCTCCGACATGCCGGCGGCGGTGACACGAACAAACTCAGGCAGCGTCCGCATGGCTTCCATATCGGGGCTGCCGGTATAGCCCATGGCAGAGCGCACGCCCCCCATGAGCTGCTGAATGATCGCAGAGACTGGGCCCTTATACGGCACTCGGCCCTCAATGCCCTCGGGGACGAGCTTTTCGGTTCCCTTGCTGGCGTCCTGGAAATAGCGGTCAGAGGAACCTTCCGCTCGCGCCATAGCCCCCAGGGAGCCCATTCCGCGGTAGGCCTTGTAGGTACGGCCCTGATACAGCTCAACCTCACCAGGCGCTTCTTCAGTACCGGCAAACATGCTGCCCATCATGACCGAGTGGGCGCCGGCAACCAGTGCCTTAGCGATGTCGCCTGAAAACCGAATACCGCCATCGGCGATCACCGGGATGTTCGTGCCCTGCAACGCTGACGTCACATTGGCAATGGCGGTAATCTGTGGCGCGCGGAGGGCTGAATGGCGCGGGCCGACTCGCCCGGTTCCGTCCGTTTGCCTCTGAG
>JBCCNJ010000236.1:0-4850 GCA_039025905.1 Pseudomonadota bacterium
CGCAATCTCGAACGTATTGATCCTGCTCGTCGAGAATGACGCACTTCATGGGCTGGTAGGGCACGCGTATACCGATGGAGCCAACCTTTTTTTCGCCGTACTGCGGATTGCCCGCGCTAAACAGCGTGCCTTCGGTCATGCCGTAGGCCTCTATCACATTGATGCCGGTGGCGTCTTGGAATTCCCTGAACACTTGCGGCGCGATGGGTGCAGCCCCGCAGATAATAAATTCAAGTGAGCTGATGTCCGCATCTGAACGTGGATTTTCCAGCAGCGCAGACACCACGGTCGGGACAGTGGCAAACCAGGTCGCTCGGTATTTCTCGATCAATTGCCAGAGGTTGGCAACCACGCCCTTGGTGCGAAAGCCACCCGGTGTGAGCATGACTGCAGATCCGCCGCAGGCAAACATATTGAGGCCGGTATTGAAGAAGGCGTTGACGTGAAACAGGGGTAGGCCCGCGATGACGACCGTGTTTTCGTTAAAGTTGAAATAGTCCACCATCATGGAGGACAGGTGCACCTGGTTGGCATGACTGTGTTGCGCCAGTTTCGGCGTGCCGGTGGTGCCTCCGGTGTGAAAATAGGCGGCGATCGATTCCGCCGTGATTGCGCGTTCAAACAGCAGCTCGGTGTCTTGCGCCTGCTCCAGTGTCGGCATCATTGCCCGCACCGGAATCCCGCCCGGAGTGGTATCGATGCCGTTGTTCTCAGCTGCGCTATCCACGCGCAGGATTAGCTTCAGGCTTGGCACCTCATCGACGATAGACAGGGCCTTATCCCAGGTGCTGTCTCCCTCGGTGGGGCCCAACACCACCAGACACTGACTGCCGGATTCGTTCATGATGTCGCGCAGGCCCTGGGGTTCCAACATGGGGTTAATGGGGCCGACAATACCGAAGGCCTGAGCGCCCCACAGCGCGAAGTGGGTTTCTGGCCTATTCGGCATGATGACGGAGGTCACCGCTCCCGTTTCAAGCCCGGCGCTGTAGAGCGTATTCGCGAATTGGTGAATGCGTCGCAGCAGTTCGTCGTAGGTCACGACTTGAGTTGGTTCTGAGATGTCCGCTGTTTGCTGGTAATGCAGTGCCGGTCGGGTCGCGAACTGTTTCGCGCTGCGCTGTATAAGGTCGTAGGTGTTCTCGCCTCGCCAGCGCTGCTCAGCGGGAACGCGTTCGAACTCCTCAATATCTGCCAGGTTGCGAATTTTCATTCAACACCGCCCGGCGGCGCTACGCGCTGCCATAGAACTTGATCGCGGCCACCAAAGGCCTCGGCGGTTAGTAGTAGACGGTCTTCGGTAAAACGGTAGCTGCGGGTAGCGGTCGAGCCGACGTAGGCGGGAAAAAACGCTTCGGTGATTTGATGGTGGACGTGGGTAGCGTCGGCCGTAAACGTACCGCAGTAAGCGATGTAGCCAAAAGATGCGAGCAGGAAGGGTAGGGCAAAGTTGCGCTCCTCCTCGGTCAGGTCGTGAATGCCGCCCGCGATGAGTTTGTCTTTTAAGGCATATCGAGCGTGCCGGTCGGTTGAGTTGGGCATGCGATCTGCCGCCATCAGGGTGGCGGATACCCAGCCTTCGGGGGTGTAGATGATATGGCCCTGTGCATCGTCGCCGAGGACCTTGGAGCTGACACCGGTTGTCAGGTTCTCTACCGAATAGTCCAGCAAGCGCCAGGTGCCGATAAATTGCCGTTGCAAATCGTCCATGGGTTTCCGTCTCATTAGTCAGGCAATCGCGATCAAAAGGGATTAAGCCGCAACCACGATACGTATTCGTCCCACGCGCCATCGATGCTCGAATGCGTTGGGCGCCAGCCAAAATCATCTCGTAGGCGCTGCCCGTTGAAACCATCGTCGGGTCGGGGCTCATGATCCAGCTGCGTCGGGTCGATATCAATCTTGTCGCGGGCCTCGGGTACCACGCGGTAAAGTGCCTCGAGCTGATCTCTGGCCTTATTGTTAAAACCACTGCAGACGTTGTACACGGGGTGCGGCAGGGCATCGGCCAGCATGGTTGTCAGAATGGCGCTGGCGCTGTCCTGCACGAAGCTGGAGGATGAGCCCGAGAGCAGGCCCCAGAAGTCGGTCACCGGCAGACCCAGATAACCGGTTCGGCCGTTTAGACTGTCGATGCGGCCGGCGGCGGTGTGGGCGAGCAGACTAAATGGGCTGCCCATGGCGGTATAACCCGGCCCCCACTGGATGGGAAATCGTAGCGCTACGACCTCCATGGCTCGCTCCTCCTGTGGACCCGAGAGCCCAGAGGTGGCTGCGGGCATCGGGATAGCGTAGTCGAAGGCAATCATTTCGACCGTGCGCTTCACGGTGGTCTCGAACTCGGGTATGTGTGGTAAACCCAGCTCCTCTTCGATGGTCCCGGCGTAGGAGACGTTTGGTGGGAACGTTCTGTCTTCGTGATAGGGTGGGTTAAGACCACCATAGATGGCGCGTGAACTGGCCAGCACCAGGCGTTTTACACCGGTACACCTGGCGCCCTCCAAACAGTTCAGGGTGATCGGGTAGATGGCGTTACTCGCCGCCCGGGTGCGGGCGTACTGATGTGCGTGGGCGAGCATGACCATGCCGTCGAAGTGGTGTCGCGTGAATAGATCAAACACTTCCGCATGACTTTGCAGATCCAGGTAAGCAACGCTAATCAGAGGATTCTCGGCAGCGAGTGCCTCACCTGCGGCATCGTGCCGCCGCCGGCTGGTGACGACCACTTGTATCCCTTCCGCGGCAAAGGCGCGAGCCGCGTTTAAGCCGACAAAACCCGTGCCGCCAATGATTAGAATTTTGTCCACGCTAATACCTCGTTGATGGCGTATCACCGGGCGTCAGGACGTGAAGCCTGCGCCCGGTGTCCATTGGCGCGCTCAGAAATCGTAGCGAACGCGAAGTCCGTAGGTTCGCGGTGGCCCGGGTACCAGTCCGACAAACTCGGGTACCTGTGTCTGATTCAAACTGACATGCAAGGACTCCTCGTCGGTAATGTTCCGGATGTAGGCTGTGACAGAGAAGTTCAGGTCGGTCTGGAAGTAAGCCAGTTGCGCATTCCAGAACGTGAAGCTGTCGACCCGTTGTCCCTCCAGGAAGTTAGCCGTTAGCCAGCGTTCGTCGGTATAGTTCACATCCACCTGTGCATCCAGTTCGGCGCCATTGGGCAGCGGAAAGGTGTGGGTATAGGACGCCCTGCCGGACCACTCGGGTGATTTGGTCATCTCAAATCCGGAACAGTCGATTAACAGTTCTCGCGTGGGGCCGGTCGGCCCTATGACCACTCTGCCTGTGTCCGTTGTCGGACACTGGGTCTCAGGCGTAAGCGACTCGCCTTGAAAGTACTCGAACTCATCGTATTCTGCGTCCAGGTATTCAAAGGCCAGGGTCAAGACGTCTCTGTCCGTGGCCGCAAACTGCAGGTCCATTGCGATACCCTGAATGGTAGACTGCCCTGCGTTGGTGGTATCCAGCCCAATGATGCCCTGGTCATCTGGCGCAACCAGGTTTTCCTGTTTGTCGTCATACTCCCAGTAAAAGATATCGCCGTTCAACTGCAGGCGGCCATCCATGAATCGGTTTTTCATGCCCAGTGAGAACGCGAGTAACTCTTCCGGGTCATAGCCGTCGCTCGCCACCGCGGGTAGGCCGCCGGCTTTAAAGCCCGTACTGGCGATAAAAAAGATCATCGAGTCTTCTGTGAGGTCATATTCGACCCCCGCTTTCCAGTCCCAGTTATCGGAGCTGATACTTTGGCTATCGGGACCTGAAATCTGGCAGACGCGCAGTCCGTTTACGATCTCTGTCGTTCGCTCCGGTGGACAATCAATCGACTCATCGACGGCGAAGCGATTAAAGTCCTTTTGCTTCTGCTCTTCGTCACTGTAGCGAAGACCCCCGATGAGACGAAGTTTGTCAGTCAATTGGTAGGTTACTTCACCAAAGACACCAAGCGCTTCGGTTTCAATGTCGGCAGAGAGCTGTAAGTTTTGTATGACTCCGGTATTCACGTTGTTAACGACATGTTGGTCCTCGTAGAACAGATTCACGCCGCCCACCCATTTGAAAGTGTCGTTTTCGCCGCTGAGGCGCACCTCTAGCGATGACGTCTCGGATGTTTCCGGGTCATCGAGCCCAAACGACCTGCCTACCAGGAAAGGAACTGCAGTGTTTGTTAGATAGACTTGTTCCACATCCTGATAGCCACCCACCACGGTCAAGGTGGCGAAGTCCAGGTCCCATTCGAAGGTGGTACTGACGTCCCAGAACTCCAGGTCCTGTTCAAGGTTGTTGATCAGCGGGTCCACAAGGGAAATCAATTCCGTGCCCGGTGGAAACGGGGGTGATGGTGCGGGCCCGACAACGGGCGCATTTTCGATCCAGGGGAACACAATGTCGGGAACGATCAGGTTATTTTCCGCAATGCCTTCAGCGAGGAAGGCATTGCCCTGTTCCGAGAAGATACTCTGCCAGGCATCCGAGGATCCAAACCAGGTGGCCCCATGTCCCTCGCCAGAATACTTGGCGTACTGACCTTGAAAGCGCCAGCTTATAGTGTCGGTGGGCACCCATAGTGTGCTCGCCCGCGCGGCCCAGTGTTCATCGTCACCGGTATCATCGGACATGTACCCGTCGCGATTAATAATCGTTCCCGCCAGACGAGTCGCGAAGGTATCCGTGATCGGTATGTTTATCGCGCCTTCAAAGCTCACTTTGTCGTAGTTGCCGACATCACCTGAGGCGTATCCGTTCACTTCACCCAACTCAGCGCCCGCGGTAATCAAATTCACTGCGCCGCCGGTGGCGTTGCGTCCATACAGCGTGCCCTGAGGACCTTTAAGAATTTCAAC
>JBCCNJ010000237.1:0-4850 GCA_039025905.1 Pseudomonadota bacterium
TCCGGATCTGGAATGATGGCAACAGGCTTCAGAAGACAATCTGATGCGCTGCCATCAGCTTGTTCAGTGGAGCTGCCATCGAAAGACCACATTGGACAGTCTTCCAGTTTACCGCCGAAATCTTCGCGGACCATGGTCTTGCTGCGGAGGCTTTGGGTTGGGGTATAGCCGTCAAGCCAGATGTATTCCAACTTACTTTTCATCTTGCGTTTCTCGTTTGGTAGCGTGTTGATGTTGGGAGGAGCTTCTCCGTCGAAGCCAGCCTCTGGGAGTACCCTGTAAAGCAAAATCCATTCCAACTATGGAGTTAGTGCACCAGATGGAGGAAATGCCCATATAATGAGCATGCGGGCCCTTCAACCCATTTAATGAACTACACTCCCTGGATGGATGAGCATTCTGGTCGCACTATAAATGTGCATATTCTCTGATTTATGCTCTTTTATGGTGCATATGACCCCTTCAGGCTCGATACACTTCCGTCGCGTTGGGTAGCCTAATGCTAGCGCGGAAGCAACTGTAGAAAAAATACGCTAAGCCGGGGATGCCGCTTCCACCACAATGACGGTGATATTGTCCCTGGCACCTCGTTCTAGGGCGCGGGCAATCAGCGCTTCGCAGGCATCGGCGGGAGAACCTTCTCCCAGGAGCGCGCAAATCTCAGATGTATGCACCGGGTTATAGAGGCCGTCGCTGCACAACAGATAGCGATCGCCCGGGCCGATACTTGCGTAATCCAGGTCCAAACGCAGTGTTCGATGTGCACCGATTGCTCGCGTGAGTATGTGCGCCGCCTGGTGTTGGGTTTGTTCGTGTAAAGTCTGCCGTCCTTGCTTGTGGCGACTTTCAAGTGTGTGATCTTCGGTGAGTTGCTTGAGCGTTTTTTCACGCAAACGATAGATCCTGCTGTCGCCCGCCCATAAAAAAAAACCATAGCCGGCATGGGCAAGCATCGCCGCGACCGTCGTACCAGGGCGCTTTTGGCGAAAAGCAGACCGGCACTGTTCATTGACTGCAAACAGCTTGTCTCGCAAGTCGTTTAGATTGGCCGCCAGCGATGTATCTCGCGTGAAAGTCTTCAAGTGGGTGACCACGGCCTTACTGGCGTAGTCACCCCTTCCCTGACCAGCCATCCCGTCTGCAACAACCCAAAGTTGCTGCTCGGCCAGGTCCAGGAAATCATCTTCGTTCACGTGGCGCACACGCCCTACATCCGTGCGACTAGCGCTGCGCCAGATTAGCGCTTCTTCGATCCCGGCCTGTGTTGTCGCGTCTAAACCCAAGCGAGCCTCGAGTTCAGCGGCGGTGTGAGTGGTGATGGTAGACCTGGTCATCGATGGATAGTGACTTATGTACTCAATCTTTTGCGACAGAAGTTTTCGTTTCTATTCAATTATTGAGCCAATTCTCCTGCAGCACGCTGACTAGCTTTTCTGCAGATTCAGGTCGCTTCAGCGGGTCTTTTTGCAGACATTGCATGGCGAGTTCAGCCAACACATCGGGCACGTGCTGTGTGGCAACCGTGCGCGGATCAGGAGGCGTTTCGGTGCGGATTTGGTCCAGTATCTTTCGTACGACATCGCCTTGAAACGGCGTTTTTCCCGCCAACGTTTCGTACAATAAAGCACCTAGGCTGTAGAGATCCGATTGGAATGATATGTTCGGGTCTTTGTTTACTTGCTCCGGTGACATGTACATGACAGTGCCCTGTAGTTTTGCTTCTCCCGTCATGCCAATACGCCCCGGGTTCTCCTCCGCAGACTCGCTCACTTGACCGGAATCGGGCCTATGCCAGACCTTGGCAAGCCCCCAGTCGAGTAGAAGCACCTCACCATAAGGACCCACCAAAATATTGTCCGGTTTTATATCGCGGTGGAGCACACCCTTGGAATGCGCATAAGCCAGGGCCTGCCCTACCTGCTCAAGTACTTCTACTAGTTGCGTTAGGTCGTAGCGCTCCCGGTACTCAAGGATTTGTCGAAAGGTATAACCGTGAACCAGCTTCATGGTGAAGTAATATCTGCCCTTGATGTCGCGGCCAATTTCATAGGTCGGCATGGTATTGGGGTGTTGCAAGCTAGCGGAAATACGGGCTTCTCGTAGCAAACGGCGATTTTCTATCGCGTCGTTAACGAACTCAGGGCGTAGTGTCTTGTAGCAAACCGTACGGCGTAAGTGCAGGTCACGACAGGATTGAATAATCGATTTGCCCCCTTTATCAATGACTGAAAAGTGGGAATAGCGAGTATTGGGGTTCAGCTTTTCTGGAAGAGGCTCGTCGGTGTCTTCCGCGTAAAGGATGGCGTCAGACTCTTTCGATTGCCGAAACTCATGCATGGCTTACTCCGCTTAGGGGTTTCCGCGCGGACAGGAAACCGAAAATCTTATAGCAAGTATACTCAATGACTAGTCGATCACCTTAAAAATCATTTCACACCGAACACGGCCTTTACCCGCTATTGGAGTGCCTCTATCTGCATGGCTGTGAGATATTTGCGAGGAAGTAGCGAGATAGTTGCGAGCCATCAGCCGGCGTTCGCACAGGCTCCCATGTAGTAGGCTAGTAATAGGGGTTTGGCCCCCCATTTTTTAGGTTTTCGGGCTCAGCGCCCCTCACGGTCCGCCAATAAAATAAAGATAAAATTATCAGTCAAAGCTGGATACTCGACGTCCTTCGTTTTACAGTTAGTTGGCTGGGCAGAGATGGCAGCGCTAACGAGGGTGCCAGATAGGTCCGCACGGCTGCGACTAAACCGTGGCCATTGGCGATCGACTTGATGGCAACAACATGGAATTGAGTCCGAAGGTCGGCAAGCGAACGAATAATTAAGCGTTTTCTCTGCAAGCGGTATCCCTGGGACTCGGAATGTCGCATGCGGTGGCCGCACAAAAAGTGAGATCAACCTCGAAGAACGCCTCGCCGTCACGCATTTGACGAAGCCGTTTTCGACGACAAAATATGAAAACCAACAACTCAATACCGCTTTTTACCGCCTGCTTGTTGCTCGTGACGAGTGGACATCTCTTCGCCGAAGACAGCACAGCCTCGGAAGCCACTCAAGAACCGTCATCTGGGGAGGAAGTCATAACGCCTAATGAAGACGCGTCGAGTGAGACCCCCTTTCGCGAAAAGCTTCGGGAAGACCTGCGCGACACCGGCGAGAATCCGCACAGCCGCTTGCCCTATCGGTCTGTCAACCCGGATGCACAGTCAAAGCTATTTGCAAAAGAACGCGAACAATCCGACGATTTGTTTCCGCTTTTTCGCGAGCGGGCGATCGAAAATGGTACGGTGCTTCCCTTCTCCTACGGGCTGGCTGTGGTGGGCACCCACTATGTGGAGGATCTTGAGCTCGAAAAACTGAGAATCAAGCGCCCGAATAAACCGGATATCGTCATCAAGGATGAGAGTGTCGTCAAACCCAATGACTTGAATCTATACAACGTCTCGTTTCGCGTAGACACCTGGGTATTTCCCTACGTTAATGTTTACGCGCTGTTGGGTAGAACCCAGGTCGACGTTGACCTGGATGTCGATCTAGAGATCGGAGAAGAAGTCATATTCAAAGGCCCCGTCAGTTTTGATGCCGGGCGCAATAGCTACACGGTGGGGACGATCCTGGCCTATGGACACGGTAACTGGTTTGGCATGGTTGACCTGCGCTATGCGCAAACCAATTTTAGCCTGTCGACTACCGGACCTCAGACCTACACAACCATCGTGCGCACAGGTTGGAACGGCAGGATAGGGCCGCTGAAAGGAATGGTTTGGGCGGGCGCCTTGAAACAAGAGGTCGATTTTACGATCTCGGGCGATTCGAGGGAGTTGGCTCGTGGCAGCAGTTTGGATGGGGATGTTACACTCGACGTTGTGTTGGGCAGTCGCCACGGCTATACCCCCATGATAGGTTCGCGCTGGGATATGGACTCACACTGGAGTCTGTCGATTGAGTACAGCTTTCTCGATAGAGAGTACTTCAACGCAGTTATGATGTTCCGTTACTGAGCACTGCTTTTGGGCGGCCCCACACCTTAAGAGCGGCGGCTGCCCCAAGTTGAACCCTCGCTCTCTCAATGACTTTGAGGGCTTACTCTGTTTTTTGGATAACCGGCGGTTTCCAGCTGCCGTCGAGGATTGGCTGCTTACCCCAATAGGCGCGAATATAGAGTGAGAAGGGTCCCTTTGGCGCGGGAAGCCAGTTTGATTCTTTATCTTCCCCCGGGGATTTGTTGCCGGCGTAGAGCGTCAATGAGCCATCGTCGTTCAGCTGCAGCGTTTTATTTTTGGTGCCCAGCGAGTAGCGATTGAGTGGATTCTCATAAAAAAAGTGGCTTTCGTTATATAGGGTCATAGACCAGAAGCCGTTAACAGGCGGTAGCTCGCCCGCTGGGAATGTGACCTTGTATTGGTCGTTCCCGTCTAACTGATCGCCGCTTATGTCGTAATCGGTAAAGTAGTATCGCGTCTCCTCCTGAACGTTTTCGAAGATGTTGGAGCGCGCGCTGGCCGTACGATTCCGATAATTGGTTCCCCAGTTTGCGCTATCGAAAGAGCGCTGCCAGCCATTGCCGGCGGGTTCACCGTTTTCACTCCAGCGAAGAAAGCCCTCAATAACACCGCTCTCAGTTTGCTTGGCAGCTTCGATCATCGTGTTCTTGATGGACCGATTTTGCTTGGCGGCGGCCACCCGCGTTCGATATTGGTCATACAGCGGCTCCTCGCCGGGCAACGGGGGTATGCGCTCGAGAATCTCCGCGAGCTGATCAAGGAAGCCAGTAGGATCAACCCACTGAGGCGAGCTTCGCTGAATCCAGCCCATCGGGTAGGGAATGCGAGGCGCGTTGCTCCA
>JBCCNJ010000238.1:0-4823 GCA_039025905.1 Pseudomonadota bacterium
GGCACCGGGAGCATGCACACAATCTATGTAGGCGAGCAATGCCGAGGCCAGAAACAGTGTTGAGCCGACCACATCAGGCACCCAAACCGCGAAGTCCTGTGCGGGTCCAGCCCAGGTATACATCGCGTCAAATGTGTTGATGTTGAACATTAAGGTGCCCAGGAACTGAAGAGCACAACTGAGCCAGTTCAACTCTCTCGGACGCCAGCCGAACCATGCTATTTCATTATCAGAAGACACGGCGGCAGTCGTCGTTGCATTTGCCGCCTGAAATAGCTGCAAATAAGCAGCAGCCGTGAAAGGTATCGACCCGCAAAAAAAGACGAGGCTAACGGCTGCACTATCAAAACCGATTTCCAGGGCCTGCTGCGGTGTCAGGCTCAGCACACCGCCCGCGATAAAGAGAGATGCGCCGAAGGCGAATAGTAACGCTATGCGCCAGTTAAGGTGTCGTTGGACGTGACGATGTTTTCCGTGCAGCGGCATGCAGCAAACACCCGGCGAATTTAGTGATGGAAACCAGTCGCTTCAGAACTGTCAAGTGAGCTCTGCGCTGGATGTTTATCTAAATACTGGAGCGTTGCACGGATATCGTCCAACAACAGGGTGGCAAGGTCTCGACTAACCCCATGACGGACCAAAATTCGCTGGATCACGATATGCTCGCAATCGGCAGGCAACGAATACGCGGGTACCTGCCAGCCTCTCACCCGCAATCGGTCTGCAACGTCGTAAAGGTTAAAGCTAGGATCTGCATCGTCTTTGATTTTCCAGCACAGCGCGGGAATACCTTCGCTGCTATCACCCTCAAAGATCATCTCGAACGGGCCGAGTTTTGCGATCTCCACTGCGAGGAAGTTTGCCGTGTCATAGCATGCGCCATGAACTTTGCGATAACCCTCGTGCCCCAGTCTTAGAAAGTTGTAATACTGACAGGCTACCTGGCCCCCAGGGCGAGAGAAATTCAGAGCGATATCACGCATATTGCCGCCTAGATAGTTCACCCAAAACACAAGCTCTTCTGGTAAATCAGCCTGCTCACGCCAAATCACCCAGCCGACGCCCAGTGGCGCTAAACCGAACTTATGGCCCGAAGCGTTGATCGACTTGACCCTAGGGATTCGAAAATCCCAAATTAACTCCGGTGCACAAAACGGCGCTAGAAAACCACCGCTGGCACCATCAACGTGAATGGGGATATCGAGAGCGGTGGATGTTTGCAATTGATCCAACGCCGCAGCAACCTTCTGTACAGGCTCGAACTGACCGGTGAAAGTCACCCCCAGGGTAGGCACCACACCGATGGTGTTCTCGTCACAACGTTCAATGACTGCCTCTGGCGTCATGATAAAGCGCCCGTTTTCCATGGGTATCTCGCGATGTTCAATATCCCAATAGCGAGTAAATTTGTGCCAGCATACCTGTACAGGGCCGGTAATCAGGTTGGGCTTGTCTATGGGTTTGCCGGCAGCTTTGCGCGTGGCCTCCCAGCGTCTCTTCATTGCCATCCCGCCGAGCATCGCTGCTTCACTGGAGCCAGTGGTAGAGCAACCTACCGCCTGTTCACCACTGGGAGCGTTCCAAAGATTAGACAGCATGTTGACGCAGCGGGACTCGATCTCGGCTATTTGGGGATACTCATCCTTGTCGACAATATTCTTATCAATGCAGCCATCCATGAGCTGATGTATTTCAGGCTCTTCCCAGGTCTGGCAGAAAGTCGCAAGATTCTGTCTCGCATTACCATCGAGCATCAGTTCATCCCGCACCAGGGCATAGGCGTGTCGGGGATCTCGCTGATCTTGTGGAAAGTGATGCTTAGGCACTCCAGCACTCAAGTCAGCCGAGGCGTATACAGCGTCGTCCATCGAGTTTTCTAGCTTGTCTTTATCTCGCAATTGCTTGATCTCCTGATTGGGATAAGGGCCCGTCAGCGAACCAATCGCGGGTTGGCATCTGCGCCGCTCAGAAAGGGTATACAAGATAATATCCGCACGAAAGAAAGCAAGAACGGGCTGCCACCAGATTGTTGGATGTCCTTGGGCTGACGCGCTCGGCTAATACCGGTATGCTCTACGCCCATTTCCGGACACCACGTCACCGGACGCGGCGATAGGCACTCAGAAGGAGACCAATGACATGTTATTAAAGAAGCTGACCGCCATAGTTACGTTCACAATGCTCATAGGCTGCGCCGGCATGGCCACCGACCCCAATACCGGTTCCACCCGCAACTCACTCATCGCTGTGGCTTACGGCACGGTTGAAAACGTGCAGCAGGTTGCAATGCAGCCAAGCTACGGCGCGGGCTCAATTATCGGAGGGGCCTTGGGCTTATTGGCTACAGGTGGCCACTCAGCAGGGAGTCAAGCACTTGGCGCAGCCGCGGGCGCTGGCCTGGGTGCACTGGTCTCCAAAGAAACGGCTGGCACAGCAAACCAGTTCACCATCAAGCTGGTGAATGGCACCACCGTGTCTGTAGTGACGGACCAGCAGGATATTGATCGCGGCGACTGCGTCTCGGTCGAACAGGGAGATCACGCCAACATCAGGCGGGTATCCTCTGCTTTCTGTAACACGCCAGATTCACACCCCGCCTATCAGGCAATGCACGCGCATATTACACGCATTTCCGCTGATTGCGCCGCGGCAAAGCAACAGCTACTCAAGGCTACCACTGAAGAGCAGACGGATATCGCCTATAAGAAGATGAAAGCGCTTTGCGATTGATATCAAAAGCCATGTCGCCCCAGACAAGGCCTGACACAAGCACGCAGCCTTGAGATGTCTAGGGCACCCTAAACCCATTATTTGGTCGCCGGCGAGAAGCGCTTCGAAATACACCATCCGCCTCTTGCAGTATTTTCATTCGCAGCTGTGGATTGTAATCGGGCCGCTGTCGAATAAAGTCGCGTATGGTGAGAGCTACATCCGATGAATTATGGGTTGCGAGATTCGCCTGAAGCCAGCTGCTGGGAAAAAATATATCACCGGTCGCCTGTATCTCCTCCAGTAACTCCAGGCTAGGTAGCACGTATCGAGCTGCGCTTTCACGCCGGGAAGGGTGATGAAGATGTCGGAGCGCGTCGATGACCCACCGCTCTGTCGCTCGCATCTCCGCTGCGCTCAGGGCGTTAAAAAACTCATCCCGTACAGCCGGGTCACGCGACAGCGAAGGCGCGATGAACAAAAGACGACGCCGACTATCCGGGTTCTGAGTCGCGTTAATCTGAGCGCTCAAAATCGCCTGCGCTTGCTCTGGGAGATGGATCGCCAAAATTTCCGCAAGGCGAATTCGCTCATCTTCATCCAATGTAAGGCCTTCCAACACAACGCCACCGCCGTAGATCTCTTTTAGTCGTTCTATCGATTGAGGCGATTCGGCCAGGGCTGAGTAGTACTGGAACAGCAACTTCTGGGTACCTGCGTCTGACTGAGCGTTCACGGCTTCCCAGAGTGCGTCTTCCAGTGTGGGATTCAGTCGCGCTCGTTGCGCATCGGACAGCAGTTGCTGTTGCAGGGATGCGAGCTGCTGCAAGATGAGTTGCAGCAACAGTGGATTCTGCTCCTGGCGAACGAACTGCGTCAGTTTCAGAGCATAGGCCAACATATCCGACGCCGGGTCGTCCAGCATTTGCTCATGAGCGTTAATCAACAGCGAGCCTTTCTCAACCGGCTCCAAGGAATGCCACTGTTCAAAGAGCGTGTTGTTGACGGTAAACAACCCATAGCCTTTGCCATCGGCGTTCAGCAGTAGCGCGCTCGAACCGGACTCAGGGTCATTCCAATCAATCATTAGCGAGGCGTTGTCTGCACCCAAAGCAACCGTTTGTCGTTCTTTGCTTGTCACATTCAACACGGAAAACTGCTGCGGCCAGGCTCGCCCTCGTCCCATAGGATCTGACACGGTTAACAGTTCAGCGGCAGTATCCTCAGCGGCATCACCGCTCAACGCAAACTCAGGTCTGCCTGGCGAGTTTACCCAAACCTCACTCCAGGCAGCGAGATCGACATCCGTTAGTCGATCCAGAATGGTGATCAGCTCAGGCCAGCTCGCATTCGAAAAAGCATATTCGCGCAGATACTCGGCCAGGCCAACCTGCAACAGCTGCTCACCAAGTAACACTTCGAGCTGCTGCATCATGATAGGGGCTTTATGGTAAATGATGCTGCCATAAAGCTGGCCCGCCTGGTTCAAGTTGGCCAGGGGCTGTCGAATCGGATTTGCACCTTCCGTGCGATCAACGGCATAAGCCGGCGGCGTATGGCTGACTAAAAAACTCAGCCCGTGATCAATATCGGGGAAGTTCGGATTGACTATTTTGTCGGCAATGAAATTGGCAAAAACTTCTTTGGTCCATACATCATCGAACCATCGCATGGTGACGAGATTGCCAAACCACATATGTGCCGTTTCATGGGCGACCAGCTGGGCCCTGTTAAGCTCTTCAACCAATGTCGGCGATTGTTCAAGCAAAAGGCGGGAGGCGCGATAGGCGATGAGGCCCACATGCTCCATACCGCCGTACGGGAAGCCCGGAATCAGCACGAAATCGAACTTCGAAAACGGGTAGTCAATGCCCGTGTATTCTTCCATCCAGTCAAGTGACTGCGCGTGGAGTGCAAAAATAGCATCTAGATTTAGTGCTACTTTTGCCGCATCCGTTTCCCTATGCAACATCGTCATTTCACGCCCCTCAACGCGACGACTCACCGTCTTGAATTCGCCTGCAACAAAGGCAAAAACATAGGAGCTAATAGGAGCAGTGTCCTGGAATGTCCATATTTGACGCCCAGGGTCAAAGGACCCTACCGTATCAACC
>JBCCNJ010000239.1:0-4771 GCA_039025905.1 Pseudomonadota bacterium
GCTCCTTTCGAACATCGCACTGGACTCGCGAGTTCACTGTATCTGCTGGTGCAGTCAGCGGGCTCGAGTGTCATCAGTCTGGCAGTGGGATGGATACTCCCTAAAGACATTCTTGCGGTCGCACTGGCAATGGCGGTCTGCGCCGGTTTGGCTTTGCTATCTAAATGCGCGATCGGAAGTCCAGCCGACGACAAGGCAGGAACGCGGCCTCTTCCATAGCGGCTTGTCGCTACCGGGAGACCTGGGCCAGACGCTCTCTGTCAGATTCTCTCCCCCAAGCTTTATCCCCCAAAGTTCTTTCTGACAAGCTCTCCCGATTAGGCTCGCTCTGGAAGGCGCTCTCTGGGGGTTCTATCTGTCGGGCCCCTACGCTGAGCCCTCTGCGGCAGACTTCATTGATGGGATTATACTGAACAGCCGGCATATAGGTCTAATTCGCCAGTATATAGCCGTTTCGGGGTCCCATTCTGGGTTTTTTACCGTAAATTGTTGGCAAATTTGGTCGCTACAAACCTTGAGTTTTGATAATTAATGGGATTTAATTGAGACAAGGTTGGGGGGGAAGCCCCTGCCTTTGTAATCAGTAATGGCCTACTCTTTTGGCGGCGAGTCTCGAACTGTAGCGTTACAAGAGCCTCAGCTCGACACCCTAGAGCAAGGTCAGATGCTGACTTAAATCTATTAAGCCACGGCCTTGTCGAGGAATAACAAACATGCGAACTAATCTGACTGCCCTGTTTCCCCTGTCGTTGATGAGTGCGGCCCAGTTTCACGCAGCACCCACCATCGCTCAGGAAAACATTATGCTCGAAGAGGTGGTGGTGACCGCCCAGCGTAGGGAACAAAACCTGCAAGATGTACCGGTGAGTTTGACGGCATTCTCCGGTGAAACCTTAGAAGAGCGCAACATTAAAAGCTCTATCGAATACCTGGCTATCACACCTGGCGTTAGCTTTACTGAGGATGGCCAAACGGGTAGCCGCGGCCTGGGTATCGCCATACGCGGTGTGACAAACCTGGTCACCGGTGAGAACGCGTTCGTAAACTCGGTGGGCATCTACCTCGACGAGTTCAGCGTGGCATCCGTTCCCAACCAAGTGGCGAACCCTAATCTATCCGACATGAATGTCGTGGAGGTACTGCGTGGTCCGCAGGGCACATTCTTCGGGCGCAACGCCGTTGGTGGCGCGCTCAACCTGACAACCAACAAGCCAACCGATGAGTTCGAAGGCTCTGTTCAAGTGGGTGCCGAAACTTACGAAGATGCCGGTGACCAGTACAACGTCACAGGTATTATCAATGTACCGATCTCAGATGCCTTGAAGGCACGCGGCGTTGTTTACTACGCAGATAGCGACGGCTTTGTGGAAAACGCCTGTAAGCAAGGCGCCAATTTAAATCGGTGCCCTGGCGCTGTTGAAAATGGCTTCACACCGAACGGCGCAGACGGCAGCGGCTTTGAGTCCGTTAACGCTCGCCTTCATCTTGACTGGGACGTATCAGATAAGACTAATATCCTCACCTCGGTCTACTACTCTGACGATGATCAGGACACTGACGAGAATGTACCTTCCGGCGTTCTCGATCTCGACTCAATTGATACCTTCGGGCTAGGCGATGGCGCGCTCGATCCGGGCACCGGCTTTTGGTACCAGGGCAATTACGACGAGCTAAGCCACGATCTCGATGAGCGCACAAAAAACGAAGCTACCGTGGCAATCGTTAATATCACTCACGAACTCAATGACAACATCACACTAAAATCCATCACCGGCATTATTGATGCCTCCCTGGATCGCGTTTTCGATAACGACCTTGTAGGTGGCGTTGATACGATTCGCCGGGACAACTCATACGATGGCGAGTCCTGGAGCACGGAATTCAGGGTACAAGTCACCGAAGATGCCTACGATTTGGTGGTGGGCGCCATGTACGCCAGCGATGAGCAGAAGCAGGACAACGATGTAGCTATCTCCACCTCGCCAACAGCCACCCTAGACGGCGTTGGTTGGTTACCACCCTTCCCAGAAGGCCTTGGCCTCGCACTCAACCAGAAAAAGTGGGAACTCGAAAGCTGGGCTGTATTTGCCGATTTCACCTGGCATGCCACGGATCGTCTGGATCTGGTAGTCGGCGCGCGTTATACAGATGATGAGGTTAAAAACTTTGTGCAGGGCAACTCCATTGGGCCAGCCCCTGGCTGTCCGGGGGACCCATCCTGCTTTACCAACTTCCCTAACCCACCTGCCTCTGGCAGCAGAAGCTTTGACAACATCTCTCCCCGCTTCGTTGCGCTGTACCAGGTGACCGATGACATCAATGTCTACGGTACTATCTCTCAGGGTTACAAAGCGGGTGGTTTGTCAGTCGGCAACAACACCAATGCTGACGGTAACCCGCCAATTGTTTTGCCCTTTGATGAAGAGGAGCTTTGGAACTACGAGCTTGGTTTCAAGGGCGAACTTTGGGACAACCGTGTACGTCTGAATGCCTCGCTGTACTACTTGGAATGGTCTGATCTGCAGTTGGAATCTTTCCGACTGCTCACACCAGGCGACCTGTCGTCTAACTTCGAGCAGACTATCAACGTGGAAGATGCAGAGGCTTGGGGCAGTGAGGTAGAGATACTGGCAGCACTCACTGATAACATCACCTTGATCGCCAACGCAGGCTATATCGATACCGAGATCACCAGTGATACCACCGCGGAAATTACCGGAGGCTTTAACGTCAATCTCGAGGGCCTGGAACTGCCCAAGGCGCCCGAGTGGACCTATACTGCTAGCTTGCAATATAGATTGCCGATAGGCAGCAGCGGCAACGAAGCCTGGGTGCAGTTGGAGTTTATCCACAGAGATGGTCAGTTTGGCGATATCGAGGCGCTCACCTATCAGCAGACAGATGGTCCTTCGCCAAGCCAAGGTCTCTCGCGAAACTCCATCGCACAGTTTGGTGACTACCCGTTCAGAACCCCTGACTACGATGTCTGGAACTTGCGTGCTGGGTATGACACGGAGAACTGGCGCTTTAACGCTTACGTGCAGAACCTGGACGGCGAAGACTACTACACCGGTACCGGTGAGAACTTTGGTGTAAGCGGTATCCGTCTACGACCTACTCCGCGCATCATCGGTGGTAGTGTTCAATATCGATTCTAGATAACATGGCGTGGCTGCAACTACGCGAACTCACGAAAAGTCCGGTACTAACCGGGCTTTTTTTGTGGAGCGGCCACTCATTCCATTACCAAGCGCTAGCGATAATGACAGCTCACAGACAGACACGCGATCCGACGCTTGAGTCGCTTCACCAATAAAGCGCTATACTCAATTTCAGAACCAAATTTCAAAGGCATAGTGCTTGGAGGTTGGGATGAAATCGATCACGAGATTTCTTCACTTATCCATTATGCTTTTTTGGATGACCGTGCCCTTCAGTGGTTCAGTACACGCGCTCCCAGACGATCTTGTAAGGAAATACAACGAGTGTGTCAAAGACAACTGTAAATGGGTCGATAACGGGACTGGCGATGGATTTAGCTCTCGACAGTGTCGCGAGAGTGGGTTGTTGTTCTGTTGTGACCGGACTGGGTAAAGCTGTATGGCGCGATGCCCTATAGATCCGCAGGGTGTGCTATTCGGGATATGTCAATTCCATTGTCAGACAGCGACAGAAGCCTGTTCAGCTGGTCAGATAATTCACCCTACCGGTGATGTGGATGACCGAGAGCCTGAAGAACAAGCGTATTCCGACACCGTTGAGACAGAGTAAGCATGCAGGAAAATGAAGATACCCTACTTCTTAAGCCGACAGGCGCACCTGGCACGGCGCTACAATAACTTTTCTGGAAGTGACAGATGGGAGCCTGTTGTCGTCCTCAAAAGCAACTTCTACTATGTTGCGAAGGCTCCTACTCAGCGCGACCAAGACTGGTTACTAGCGAACGGTAACGTCGTCAAAACAGAAGATATCCTCAGCGTAGAGATCGGACGTCATTGTGCGGGCTACGATTGATTAAGCGCGGGGGTCATGCCAAAAATACAAACGGTGACAAAAACGATGCCCTTTAAACCCAATATCTCGACTGCTGTGAGCGTGTTCTTCGCACTAACAGGACTCGCCTCCGCGACCGCTGCGGGGCAAGATAACTGCGCGCTACCCGATATGGTCCTGACAGTGGGTGAGATCACCTTTGTCGACAATGGCGAAGTGGGCGTCAGCCCTGGAGACAATCGGATACTAACCCACTACCTCGCAGACGAAAACGGCGAGGAAATAGGCATCGTCAATGTGATCAGCACCGTGCTGCATTCGCCGACACCAGAGTCGACGACCATGTATGCGGAGGGTTCGATGCATTTCGAAGTTGGAACGCTGCACTGGAGCAATACATCCACACTGGTGGATGCCGCTGATACCAGCCGAACAACCAATGATGCGTTCGATACAGTAGTGTTAGGCGGCACGGGTGATTTCCGATACGCTACGGGCACCTTCCACCTGTCACCGCGAGCGGACGGCTCCTATGATATGTCGTTCGACATTTCATGCGAACGATAAGCACATCATGAAATTGACTGCCAGGTAAGTTACACAAACAAAGATATACCCTTGAACAAGAACATTAGCATCATCAGCGTACGTGCTGTTGCCATCTTGCTGGCACTATCGCGCTTTGCATCACCGGCGGTCGCCCACGACGCTTGCGATGTTCCGGATCTGATCTTACACCGCGGAGAGATTGCCTACATCGACCGTAACGGGGAAGGAC
>JBCCNJ010000240.1:0-4757 GCA_039025905.1 Pseudomonadota bacterium
CTCCCCGGAGGCTCAACGCGCAGCTAACGAAGCTTTTGATGTGCTGGTTCGACACGTTGCGGCGTTGCTACCCCTAGATGCGAGCCCCGGAAGTAAGCAACGAGCAGCGCTGCGGATTTGGGCGACCCTACACGGCTATGTAAGCCTGCGTCATCATGTCATCGGCCAGCTTATGGATTATCAGCAGTGGCGCAACATGACTCTGGACAGTTTTGAAAAGGTGGTTAAAGACTTAAAAGAAACTGCAGCACTAAGCGGGCTCGTTTAGCACACCCGCTGGGCAGCTAATACCCGTCCCCCCCAAGCCGCAGTAACCACCGGGGTTCTTGGCCAAATACTGCTGATGATATTCCTCGGCATAATAAAACGTCGGGGCGGGAATAATCTCCGTGGTGATAGTGCCGAAACCGTTCTTTTCCAGCGCGCTCTGGAATACCGCTTGCGAGACTTTGGCCTGCTCTAGCTGCGTATCAGAGAAGGTGTATATGCCGGAGCGATACTGGGTGCCCCGATCATTGCCCTGACGCATGCCCTGGGTGGGATCGTGCCCCTCCCAGAAGTGCTTGAGTAGCGTATCGTAAGAGATGATTTGTGGGTCAAACACCACAAGCACCACCTCATTGTGGCCGGTTTGGCCGGTACAGACTTCTTGATAGCTGGGGTTGGGTGTGTAGCCGGCGGCGTATCCTACCGCTGTGGTGTAGACACCCTTGAGCTGCCAGAAAATGCGTTCAACACCCCAGAAGCAGCCCATGCCAAACATGGCTTGCTGTAAATGCTCCCCAAATGGGCCCTCAAGCGGCGCGCCGTTAACAAAGTGTGTCGCAGGCACCGGCATGGTTTGTTTGCGGCCGGGCAACGCTTCCTCCGGGCTGGGCAACTTTTGCTTGGATAGGAGATCAAATATGCTCATGCCGCAATTATAGCGCGGCATCGGCAGAAAAGCAGACTGGGCCGACAGCGCACCGTGCCTCGGTCACGAATTAAACTGAATCACTTTCAATCTGCGTAAAAACCCCTGTAGGGTCATGTTTTGCAAGTCGATGAACGCGACAAAATGCAACTTTAGTGTCACAATGAGTGGCTAACATACGACGCCAGAAAAGAGATCGAAGAGACAACAAGTCCGGCATTGGGGCCGGGCCAAGACAACGAATGGTAGTAACATGGACAGAATAGAATTTAACCCAAGCGAGCTTAGCAGCCGCAAATTATGGGAGATGGTCAACAATAACAGTGTCGAACAGGTGAGCGAGGATGAGCTGAAGCAAGCAATCGCGGAGCTGGCCACTCGTAGGCACTATCTTGAGAAACTGCAGGCAATTGGCGCGATTGAGGGCAAACCCGCCCGCTGAGCACTCGTCTCGCCTGAGCATGCCTAAACCACCCGCACAGCGATCCTCCAGTCGCGACATCGATCGTTTTCTTGAGAAAAGCAAGAACATCACTGAGTTTGTCGCCAGGAACCCTCGCCTGTTGTTCGCAATGGACGCAACCGCCAGTAGGCAACCGACTTGGGATAGCGCAAGTCACGTCCAGCAGGAGATGTTTCGGGCAACGGGCAAGGTGGCATCGTTATCTGTACAGCTCGCATATTACCGCGGCTTCCACGGTTTTTTTGTCAGCCCTTGGTTAACGGACAGCGCACAGTTATCCCGTTTGATGGGCGGCGTTCGCTGCGAGGGCGGGCATACGCAAATTGCGCGTTTACTGCGACACGCCCAATCAGAGCACCGTAAGCAGCCCGTGCGCGCTGCGGTATTCGTTGGCGATGCCGTGGAGGAAAATCCTGATACTTTATGCGATCTGGCGGGACAATGTGGCCTGTTAAAACTGCCGCTGTTTGTCTTCCAGGAAGGAAACGAGCGCCTCGTGGAAACAACATTTCGCACTATGGCCAAACTCAGCAATGGCGCATATGCTCGTTTTGACAGCAGCAGCGCCAGCGCACTGGCGGCGCTGTTGGGAGCCGTCGCGAAGTATGCTAGTGGCGGGCGCGCCGCACTTGAAAATAGCACCGGTGACAGTGCTAGACTCCTGCTCAAGCAACTGAAACCCTGAGGCTGCCGTGCCCCGACTGTTACTCGTTCTGGCGATTATCCTCGTCCTGTATATTCTTTACAGACGCACACAAACTGTGCCTCCGCATCTGCGGCGCGGTGAGTATATCAAGCTGGGGTTGGCGGCCGCGGTTGGTATCGTGCTGGTGCTAACCATCACAGGCAAAATGCACTGGCTGGGTATCGCCGCCACCGGCTTACTGGTACTGGCGCGCTCTATGCTGCCGCTGTTAATCCGCTACTTTCCCATGCTCGCTTCCAAGGTCGCACAAGGCGGTGTTGGTGCAGGCCAAAGCTCAACAGTGGAAACCAGCCTGCTGCGCATGCAATTGGCGCATGACAGCGGTGATCTTGAAGGCGAAGTGCTCAACGGTAAGTTTAAAGGTTGGCGACTGGCCGACATGAACCGAGAGCAGTTGGAAGAATTTATGTACTACTGCCGCCAGGAAGACGACGACTCCGCGCGTCTACTCGATAGCTATATGCAGCAGCGCTTTCCCGGTGAAGGCCCATTCGGCGACACGTATACGGCCAACGACTCCTCAGGTACCTTGGATCGAAACGAAGCGCTGAAGATTTTGGGGCTGGATGAGGGCGCGAATCGGGAAGACATTGTGGCTGCACACCGCTCGCTGATGCAAAAATTGCATCCTGACCGAGGTGGCAATGATTACCTGGCTGCCAAAATTAATCAGGCGAAAGATGTGCTTCTGGGTTGAATTTAACAGTGTGGGCCTGAGACACCACTGGCGAGTAAAATCGCAAATGCTTACACTTGCGCCCAAACTTCAGCAGCGAAAAAGCACATGACAGACGTTTTTGTAGTTAAAAATCAACTCGGGCATTACTGGGGTAAAAGCAAGTGCTGGGTGGACGGCTCACAGCCACGGCTGGTGCTGAAAACCTCGCATAAAGACGAAGCCGTTAACATTCTGGTTGAACTGAGCTCCAAAGACTTTGAGTTGCGCGGCAACGTGGTGAGTGCAGAGCTCAGCGAGCGTGGTGAGCCCATTATCGAGCCAAGCCAAATTCCCCTTCCCATCGATCCAGAGGCAGAGATGGAGATGGCTGACCTGGATAAGGCAGAAAATGACGCTGCAACCACTAACAAGACTGCTCCGGTCGAGGCCGCCAACAGCGAACGTCACCCGCAAGCAACCAGCTAGTATTGACCTCAGAAATGGCGCTTCGCCCTACTTGAAACGAGGGTTTTTAACGCCATATCTTAGGGATTACGAGACCATTATGGTCTGACTACATGCCGAGAGGTCATCGCAACACATGAGAGTCTTACTGTTTTTAGGGACCAACCTTGCCGTTTTGGCGCTGGTGAGCCTTGTTTTCAATTTGCTTGGCCTACAGAACATCCTCCTACAGAATGGTGTAGACCTGAATCTAACCACCCTACTCCTTTTCTGCGCTGTGTTTGGCTTCGGTGGCTCCTTCATTTCATTGTTTTTGTCCAAATGGATGGCGAAACGCGGCACGGGCACGCAGGTTATCGAACAGCCGTCGAACCGGCAGGAACAGTGGCTGATCGATACGGTAAAAGAGCTGGCTGAGGAGGCTGGGGTAGGCATGCCGGAGGTGGGCATTTTCCCGTCTCAGGCCTCGAACGCCTTCGCCACCGGCTGGAATCGCAATGATGCACTGGTAGCGGTAAGTGCGGGAATGCTGCAGCGCTTCCGCCCGGAAGAGGTCCGGGCTGTCATGGCGCACGAAATCGGCCACGTAGCCAACGGCGATATGGTCACCCTCACGCTCATCCAGGGTGTGGTAAACACATTCGTCATGTTTCTGGCGCGCATTATCGGCCACACTGTGGACAGAGTCGTGTTCAAAAACGACCGCGGCTACGGCTTCGGCTATATTGCGGTGACGATCGTCGCTGAATTGGTTTTGGGCTTCTTAGCCAGTACCATCGTTTTCTGGTTCTCACGCCGACGTGAGTATCGTGCGGATGCAGCCGCCGCAAGTCTTACCACCAATGCGCATATGATCGCCGCGCTAGAGCGGCTGCGGCAGGAGCAGGGCTTGCCACAGGATCTCCCGGGTGAAATGACCGCCTTCGGCATTAGCGAACAGATGAAGGAAGGATTTTCCGGCTTGTTTCGGTCTCACCCACCGCTGGAGGATCGCATCAGAGCGCTGTCACAGCCTGGAGCGTGATAGCCTCAGGCAATGCTATATTCGCTCATGGGTATAACATCGATGTGTTCAAAGTCGATAAAGCGGGCGCAGCTTTCGAGCAATCGCGTCATGCGTTTGGCAAGTAGCTCGTCGTCGCCTCCCGTGCCGTAGAAGGCGTGATCGGACGTCATCGCCTCCGAAGGAAAGTACTCCTCAACAATCGCATCGATCGCAGGCGCGGTAGCATTCAGTGCTTGCAGCACCCGATTTTGCCTGTAGCCGAATGTCGCCTGCGTCTCTATCGCGATTTGCGTATGACTGTCCTGCCAGATCGACTGCCAGGCCGCCGCTTCGAGGCTAGCAGGCCGGCATAACAGCGCTACCTGACATAGGCCGAACACGCGCTCCCCTGGTTTACAGGGATGCTGTTGCTGTCTGTCCAGGGGTTCGCGCACCTCTACCTGATACCCAGCGTATCGAGCGGTCTGTTCCGTTAGCAACGAGTCTAAGCAAGTCAGTTGAGACTGATCAGCCATGGTCACAGAGAGCAGCCCGTCGGGCAATGGC
>JBCCNJ010000241.1:0-4684 GCA_039025905.1 Pseudomonadota bacterium
AGCTGCTCAGATTGGCCTGCAGTTCGGTAAAAATATCTGCGATCTCGATACCCAGGGTCTGCGCACGATCCCGGTCCAGAGAGAGCAAAAATTGGGGCGTCTTTCCAGAATAGTTGCCGTTGGCGCTTGAAAACTCAGGCGCAGCATTTAAGGCGGTAATAAAAGCACTCATCACTGACTCCAACTGACTGGCGTCGCCCCCCTCGAGATCCAGCAGCTCCGCCGAGACGCCACCCGCACTTCCCAACCCGGGAATGGACGGAATAGGAAAAACATAGGACTGCGCCTCTGGTAGTGCCGCAAACTGCTCGTTCAGGCTTTGCATAATCGCCCGCCACGTGAGCTCTGAAGAATCACGCTCTTCGCGTGGCACTAGCGTGATAACCGCCATACCCTGATTAGAACCTCCCCCAGCGAGCAGACTCGTACCTGCAACGGTTATCACAGAATCAACTCCGGATGATTGCTTGGTAATTTCACCCAGCTTGCTCATAAGCGCTGAGGTGCGCTGCAGCGATGCTCCGGCGGGTAGTTGGGAAGACACAAGTAAAACCCCATTGTCTTCCTGCGGAATAAGACCGGTAGGCGCCGTGCTGAATAGATAGATTGTAGTGGCCAAGGACACGAGTAAAATCGTTACCGTTGCCGTGGTGGAACGCACGAGAAGGGCTACGGCTTTGAGATAGTAAGCGCGAATCCAGGCAATAGCGCGTGCGACGAGAGTAAACAGACCCCGTGGCTTATAACCTTGCTTCAGCATCATTGCACACAACACTGGCCCCAAGGTCAGGGCGTTAACCGCAGACAGGACGAACGCGAATATAATGGTCGCGGCAAACTGAAAATAAATAATGCCAGTAAGCCCAGGGAAGAAACAAACAGGCACAAACACCGCGGCAAGCACAAAGGTGGTAGAGACGATAGGGCGATTAACCTGCTCCATCGCCTCCAGCGTCGCGGCTTCAACGTCAATATCTCGCTCGGAGAGAATTCGTTCGGCATTCTCCACGATGATGATGGCGTCATCTACCACCAGTGTGATGGCGAGCAACAAGGCGAACAAGGTAATCATGTTCGCGCTAAATCCAATAGCGTAGATCAGTGCTATCGCTCCTAGCAGAGATACCGGAATCGCTATCGCAGGTACGAGAGTCGGTCGCCATCCACCCAAAAACAGATATGTCACGCCAATGACGAGAATTGCGGTAAATAGAAGTGTCACAAGGATGTCGTAAATGGATCCACGTACCGGTTTGGCGACATCATATGAGACAGTGTATTCGACCCCAGATGGGAATCGTCCTGCCAGCTCGGCCAGCCTGGCATGCACTGCCTCCGATATATCCAGCGCATTGGCATCACTCTGCTGATATATCGCAACCAGTGCAGCAGCTTCACCGTTGAGCTGCGCCGACCCTGAATAGGTTGCCGAACCTAATTCAACTCTGGCAACATCAGCGATGCGTATCAGCGATCCGTCCTCGCCCGTGGCGACAACGATGCGCTCAAACTCCGAGACTTGATGTAACAAGCCTTCCGCGCGTAGCTTAAACTGAAAGTCTACGGACTCCGTTCCGAACGGAGGCGCCCCCACCTGCCCAGCAGCAGCGGCGACATTTTGGTTACGAATCGCATCCGCGATTTCACCCGCGGTCACATTGAGCGCCGCCATTCGTACCGGGTTGATCCAGATACGCATGCTGTATTCAAGCTGCCCAAACTGAGCGACGTTCGCAACCCCTGGTATTCGCTGCAACTCATCATGTAGGAAGTTGGCGGCGTAGTTGCTCAAAAACAGCTCGTCTCGCGTGCCCTGCGGCGAAAACAGGCTAATCACCATGATCATGTCACCAGATTGCTTGGTGACCTGAACACCCTGCTGTAGCACAGCCGCCGGCAACTCCGCACTGGCTAGCGCAATCCGATTCTGTACCTGCACTTCGGCGATATCCGCGTCAGTACCCAGCTCGAAGTAAACGCTGAGTGAATAAGTGCCATCGTTTCCGCTTTGTGACTGCAGATAGATGATGCCGGGAATATTATTGACTCTATCTTCTATGGGCGCTGCGATCGACTCCTGGATCACCTGCGCATCCGCACCCGGATAGGAGGCGGCGACAAAAATCTGCACTGGTGTAATGTCTGGATATTGTGAGATGGGAAAAAACCGAATACAGACCGCGCCACACAGCACCGTCAAAATAGCGACTACCGCTGCAAAATGCGGGCGCTGTATAAAGTAGCGTGCGATCACGCGGCGGGTTGCTCGTTACTATCTACGGTCTTAACATCGACGCCGTCGTGGAGTTTCTGTAATCCTTGAACAACAACCCGCTGCCCCTCGCTCAATCCTGACAGAATCTGCGCGCGAGTAGCACTCTGTTGCCCGAGCTGTACTGGCGTTCGGTGTGCTTTATTTTTATCGTCGACGGTGAAAACAAAATGGCCTGTAGTATCGAGCTGAATCGCTGCTAAAGGTATTGTCAGCGTCTTATCCTCGGGGGGTGCAAGCAGAGACACCAACACCACCTGCCCGGGTATCAACAAGCCTTCGGGATTTGGGTAGCTTGCTCGCAGCTCGACTGTGTCTGTTTCCAGGCTGACAGATTCACCCACAAACATGACTTGGCCCTGGCTCGAGTAGGCCTTGCCGTCAGCGAGTGTGAGCTCAGCAGACAAGGTCGAGCCGTCTCCAGAGATAAGACCTTTGCGCCGCTTTTCCAGCAACGCCTGCTCGCTCATAAAGAAACTTACCAAAATTGGGTCCACACTGGCGACCGTAGCGAGGACTGCGTCATCTGCCTTGACGATATTACCCACATCTAATGCGGACAGTCCGATGCGTCCGTCCAATGGGCTGATAATATCTGTGTAGTCCAGGTTGATTTTCGCAAGCTTTACCGCCGCCTCTGCCTCAGCAACCGCGGCAGTACTTTGGCCATAGGCCGCAACCGCGACATCTACCGTCGATTGCGGGATGTCGTTTCTCGCCAGCAGAATCTTCTTACGCTCAAGATCCGTTTTATCACTGAGCGCCACTGCTTCTGCACTTTGCAGCTCTGCCTTGGCACGCTCATACTGTGCCTCGTATTGTGCTCGCTCGATGCGAAACAGCACATCGCCGCGCTTGACCGTCCCACCCTCAACAAAGTTTACCTCCTCCAGCATGCCCTCGACCCTGGCCTTCAGGGCGACGCTCTGCACTGCGACCACCCGCCCCACCAGTTTGTCCTGCGGCTGCAGAACCTGTGTTGTTACCTTGGCCACGACGACGGCGGGAAGAGCCTTCGTTTCGGCATAGGATGGCGACTGGACCAGCCAAACAAGCAGTAAGATAAGGCTTAGCCAACATCTTGACACCCCGACCCCGGCTTCATTGTTTAACTTTTCGACTCGTTCTGTTCTCATAAATCGCAGCTAATCAAAAACTGTGTGCTATACCCTATCGTTTGGCGGCGTCCCTAGTCTAATGAAGAGTATTGGTCTCATCAAAAAGGCTTTAGTCGAATTGTGTAGAAACATTTTCACGGGAGATAGGGCCCAAAATCACACACGCCAAGCTCGAGTTGAATAACACGGCCATAAAAACGGGTGAGGACAGAAGTACCAGACGCAAAGGCCTTAGCATGTCGGCAAAGACCGCTACGGTTGTATATGGTCTGGGGATTGTGCGTTGTGCGCGCGGATAATCGGCTCGCGAAGGTGATGCTACTCGCCGTGTTTCCCTGCCATTCGCATGGAGCTAAGCTGCGCTGTAGTGGTGTTGCGCTATTATCTTAGGCTTGTCATTCGCAGTTCGTGACTTGAGTTGCGACACCGGCGAAGCGCTCTTCAATCCAGTTTATCTGGTCACCAAAGGAGGTTTCCATCATGCCGTCATGGGTACCGGGATACACGCGATAAAGCACATCCGCGCCGGTCTCGCACTGCGCTCGCACTGCATTTTCGATGAATTCCTCGCGCACACCGATGTCTTCCCTGCCGGCTGCCACAAATAGCGGGCCTGCGATCCGTTGCTCTCCGGACCGTATAGAGGTCAGAAACTGCTGCACTGGCGGAAGATCTTCCCAACCCGCCTTTAGCACCGTCCCAGGAGCGAGACTCGCGGACAACGCAAACCCGTAGTCCCAGCAACCGTTTGCGGTGAGTTGTTCATACAGGCTGATCGCTTGCTCCGTCAGCATGGTGTCTATAGAGAATTCCGGCGACTGCACTTTGATCGCATGCGCCCAATACACTGGGTAAAAGGTCTCGCGTTCGAGGTTGGAGTTATTGTTGATTAAATCGGCTCCGCCTACGGCAGGCGCAAGCGCGATGGACCCGAGGTAACCGGTATCAGGGCGCAGCGCTTTTTGCTCTGCCAGGCCCCACACCGCCGCACCCCCTTGCGAGTGGCCAATAGCCAGCCATTCGGAACTCAAGCTGTTCACCGCAGCCCGCGCAGCTGGAACGGCACTTTCGATATCGAGCGCATTTGTTGTCTTCGCCATGTACTGATGCGGTGCGCCCGCAGTGGACAGCCCAGCGTAGTCGACCACCAGCAGCGCAATGCCTCGCTGCATCAATTCATCGATCAATTCATTCGAATAGTAGCCAAGCGATTTTGTTGCCGATGGCCCGCACTGACGGGCAACGCCAGTGGTACCGTGCGCCCAAACCACAAGCGGCCACCCGCCCTCGGGCG
>JBCCNJ010000242.1:0-4673 GCA_039025905.1 Pseudomonadota bacterium
CTTCCTTGCTTGTGGTGAGTTTGCCACGCTGTTTGCCTCCGGGGTCGAAATTTAAGGAGGCGAGATTATTCACATTCACCTGTACCTTGTCAACTGAAGCTATTGGAGATCCTTTAGTCTGCAAATGCTTAAGTCGCGGCTCGCTCTGGGCTACACTAATGCCCGTTAGTTCAGTCTATGATGAGCAACCGCGATGAGTTCCTCCCCTGCTAAAAAAGTGCCCAGTGTGACTACGGCTGAGCGTATTCTGGATGTGGCAGAGGATTTATTTGCCCAGCGCGGCTACAGCGCTACATCGCTGGGGGACGTGGCAGATCGCGTCGGTATTCGCACTCCCAGTCTCTACAATCATTTCAAAAATAAAGAAGCGCTTTATCTGGCGGTGCTAGAGCGTTTGCTGGTGGCATTCTCGGCACCTTTAGCTGAGTTGGCGGCAGCACCGGTCACGCATGAGCGCATATTCCAGTGGCTGGAAACGATCGTGCGGCAACATCATGCGAACCCCAATCTAGCCCGCCTGCTGCAGCATGCCGCTCTCTCTGGTGGCCCTCACACCAACGAACTGATAGAACGACTGTTTCGCCCAATGTTTGAGCCTGAGGCTAGCGTCGAGGGCGGTGCTATCGGACTCCTAGAGGACGACAGTCTGCAGCCGTGGGCGGTGATGGCGTTTAACAACCTCGTTATGTCTTACGTAACCATGGCGCCTATGTACCGAGATTTACTCGGTCAAGACCCGTTTAGCGACCGTGCCCTTGAGAACCAACTCAAGCTCATGAAAACCCTGCTCAGGGCCGTAATCGCCTACCGAGAGGAATAGTGTGTCCATCCTGAAAAGTCAGAATCGTCTCACGGGACAGGTGAATCTATGTTGATTTCGGATGCAGTGCACGTCTGGCGCGAGCCAGATGGCGACTACCATATTGAGTGGCAGGTTTCGGAACCTGGAACCGAGGTGTCGGTGGAGCCGCTGGAGGCTGACGGCGAGCTACACATGCATATCTCACCGCAGGCCAATCCCCGAGCCCGACTGGTCGGTTTGCCACCTGCTCGCAGACACTTTTTTCGCCTGCGTGATCAACACGGCAACGAAGTCACGGTACCAGAACGCCGCCTGGGTCTCGAAGGCGCCCCCAATTTCAGGGACTTTGGCGGCTACCGTACAGGTGATGGCCAGCGTGTGAAATGGGGCTATTTGTTTCGCTCAGGCCAGTTATCCAGTCTCAGCCCACAGGATCTGGATCTGGTTGCTTCATTGCAGTTGGATCTGGTATTTGATTTTCGTCGCGAAGAAGAGCAGGCGAATGATTTGAGTAGGCTACCGCAACAGCCGGGGCCGCGAGTTGTCAGTCTGCCCATTACACCGGGGAGTCACGCTCGATTTTTTGAGGAGGCTGATCAGCAGACGGACCCGCCGGATGCCATGTTCGAGTTTATGCTCGAGATTAATCGGGATTTTGCTGGCCCCCAGTCCGCCACCTATCGCCGCATGTTCAATGAAATATTGGCAACCCCGGACGCCCGTTTTCTTATCCATTGCGCTGCTGGCAAGGATCGCACGGGTTTCGCTGCAGCGATCATGCTACTTGCGCTGGGTGTGCCAAAAGAGGTGGTCATGGAGGACTATTTATTGACCTCGCGCTATTTTCTACCTGAACGAGAGCTGGAGCGTGTGCGCGTGAAATACCAGCTTGAGGACATGATCGCAGAGGCTATTTTGCCCATGCTGCAAGTGCATGAAGATTATCTGGCAGTAGCCATTGAACATATTGAACAGAGCTTTGGCTCTATAGATAACTATCTCGAAGAAGCCCTGGGCGTGGGTAGGGCGGAACGCCTTGAGTTGCAAGCGCGCTACCTTGGCTGAATATATCTCGAGCGAGGTTCAGTATTTCGCGTGATGATGATCCAACGCTCAAAACTAGGCCAACAACAACAGTAGGCAACCCACGACTGCCAGCAGGATGGCGTTTCCCGCTATGTGCCAGCGACTGAGGCCGTAAAGGTACGAAAGCGGCGGCAAGATCAAAGTACATAGACCCCAGGTAAAGTCCTCTTTCCAGGACTCAATCAAAAGCAGAACCCAGCTGATCAACAGAGCGGCTACTCCAAAGGTCAACATTGCAGCGGATGTCGCGTCCATCTCTTTTCTGATTCCTCGTGTCTTATAGCTAGCAGAGCTTACAGAGAGCGGCTGCAGGGTAGCAGAAAGACATGACCACGTCAGCGCTGTGGCTTTATTTTGTTGCCGAGCTTAGGCCGGGAACGGCGGATGACGGGCGGATGGAATTTGGGTATCGTGAGCCGCGAAACCGTCTAGGAGAGTCGCTTGGAAGATCCATTTGCCGACATTCGACCCTATCGCGATAGCGAAGTCGCTGGGGTTTTGGCGCGATTGCTCGACGACAGCGAATTTTTGGACACTCTGACACGATTTCGCTTTCCCTCACTGGGTCGAATAGCTCCGGCGTTAATGCGTCCGTTGGTGCGCGCTCGCCTCAATAAAGAAGTCGTGGGTGTGTCTGATGTTGGCTCGATGCAAGGTGTTATCAAGCACTATATGGACCAAATGATCGAACGCACCACAGGTGGTTTCACGGTATCTGGATTGGATGCCTTGGATGTGGATACCCCCTACCTCTTTATCAGCAATCATCGCGATATTGCGATGGACCCCGCGTTCGTCAACTACGCTCTACATCGTTCGGGATTCGATACAGTCCGAATCGCGATTGGCGACAATCTGCTGACAAAGCCCTGGGTGTCTGACCTGATGCGTTTGAACAAGAGTTTTATCGTCAAACGTTCGGTCAGCGGGCCCCGGGAGCTGTTAAAGGCATCGAAGACACTGTCGAGCTACATTCGCTATTCACTGCAACAGGAGCAAGCACCCGTCTGGATCGCACAGAGAGAAGGTCGCGCCAAAGACGGTATTGATCGTTCTGAGCCAGTCATAATTAAGATGTTATCGATGAGTCGGGAGAAGAGTGAAGAGGACTTTGGTGCACATATGCGGTCGTTAAACATTGTGCCGGTAGCCATCTCTTATGAATTGGACCCTTGTGATGCACGCAAGGCGAATGAGCTGTACCAGCTCGCACAAACCGGCAACTACCAAAAAGGTGAGCAGGAGGATGTGGCGTCCATTGGACTGGGTATCGCTGGCAACAAAGGTCGAGTTCACGTTTCCTTCGGCACACCGCTAGGCGCCGATTTCCAAACCGCGGAAGAAATTGCATCTGAGATTGATCGACAGGTGATCTCCACTTACTGTCTGCATCCAACTAATATTTACGCCTATGAAATGCTCGACCGACATAAGCCATCGCTGCCGGGAACGCTTAGTGTTGAGCCTGGAGACTGCAGTCGTGAACGCTTCGAACAGCGTATTCACGCTATGCCTGCGGAGCATAGACCATTTGCCCTGGCGATCTATGCCAACGCGATTGTAAGCAAGCTTGAAATGAATAACACGTAGATCACCAATTGTTAGACGAGGAACTTAAGGACAGCATCCGCGACGCCTACACCGCGATCATGGAGGGGAAATCGCTGAGCCCGCGCTGGGGTCAACGCCAGATGATAGCGGAGATCGCCAATACGCTGGCGCGCGTGCCGGGGACAGGAGAAGCTCGTGCCGAACTTCCCGCTGTTTGTGTAATCGAGGCGGGTACCGGTACTGGAAAAACGATCGCCTATGCAGTCGCGGCGATTCCTATCGCTAAGGCCCTCAATAAACGCCTGGTGGTGGCAACAGCGACGATCGCGCTGCAAGAGCAGTTTGTTCACAAAGATCTACCGGATATTCGGCGCCACAGCGGCCTAGAGTTTACTTTTGCCCTGGCCAAAGGTCGCAGGCGCTATGTCTGTCTATCCAAACTTGATCGGGTGTTTGGCCAGAACGCCGACGATGCACTGCCGCTCTACCCTGAGGACTTGGGGCCGCCGGCAAGTGGTGACGCTCTGCCCGTTTACACCGCGATGATTGATGCGCTGGGAAAGGGACAATGGGATGGTGATCGCGATAACTGGCCAGAGGCGATCGCTGAAGATGTCTGGTTTGGTGTTACGACGGACCACAGCCAATGCAGTGGACGACGCTGCCCTAACGTCGGTCAGTGCAGTTTCTTCCAGGCGCGGGATGCGCTGCAAAGCGCTGATGTCATTGTGTCTAATCACGACCTTGTTTTATCTGACCTGGCCCTGGGCGGGGGCGCAATTCTTTCGGATCCAGAAGACAGCATTTATGTCTTTGACGAAGGACATCACCTGCCTGATAAAGCGTTGACACACTTCTCCAACTTCTGCCGTATTCATACAACGGTGCAGTGGCTGCAAGAAACGCGAAAACTGCTAGTTCAGGCGGCTCCTGAATTAAGCGCTTTGCTGGGCTTGCAGCACCCCCTGCAAGTCCTTCCAAATGAGTTGGAGGAGACCGCCGCAGCGCTGAAAAAAATAGAACAAATAGTGGCAGCCTTATTCGAGGGGGTTGATCAGGATGAGCAACGGGATGATCAGCAGTTGCGTTTTGAGCACGGTCTGGTGCCCGAGCAACTGATACCAGTGTCGGCCACCCTGACGAACCACTTTCAGCGATTGACCAGAGAATTGGAACGAATGGAGTCTGTACTTGAGGACTCGCTGGAGGATTCGGGTGCAGCGCTTGATCGGGC
>JBCCNJ010000243.1:0-4640 GCA_039025905.1 Pseudomonadota bacterium
GGCACCTCAGCGTAGGCAATATCGGGGACTGAACTGCCCCGTGCAAATCGGTAGCTGATCGCTCGCATCATGGTTGACACCTTAATAACGGACTCTGTATAAGAATGCCGCCCTTGATGGTGCACGAGAGGTTAAAGCCGGATGGACAAGTTTGATATCTACCTCCTTGCCGGGACGTGGTCAGGACAGCACGGTGCACCTCTCGAAACTACCAGCAGGCTAAAAACTAGGTTCTGCTGAGAGAATACTATACGTGCAGCTAGTAAAGACACCGGGATTAACAGGGAAAATACCTTGCGCGATAAGCCACATGCACTATAAAGAGATCAAGGTATCGCAAGCAAACCCCATCAGGAGATTGCAGTGGATAATTGGAAATTCGTAACAGTTTTGGCGGGGGTATTGATGGCAACTGAGTTGCAAGCACAGAGTTATGAACTGGATGCAGAGGCGTCCGATCCTCGTGAGATGGGCTGGATGGTGGGCTTCCCACCCCCTCCCGACAAGCTGATTGCACCCCCAACCAGCGAATTCATGAGCTTTCCCAAACTGCGTTGGACCTTCTGTCATTTCCGTGAGGTGCAGCCCACGCGACGAGTATCCCGTGGGCTCGGCCCGGCATCTGAACTGTCAGAGGCGCTTGACCCCGCCATTGACGAGTTGCGGTTCACGCCGATTGGCGCAGAGGAAGATATGACGTGGCGGGAGTCACTCGATGCAAACTACACCGATGGCATTCTCATCATGCATCACGGTGAAATCATTTATGAATACTACAGTGGCTGCCTCGACCGTGAGGGACGACACGGCGCGATGTCCGTGACCAAGTCCTTTGTAGGCACAGTGGCGGAAATCTTGGTTGCCGAGGGCGTTCTGGATGAAGACGCACCGGTCACGCAGTACGTACCTGAGCTAGCCGATAGTGCCTTTGGTTCTGCGACGGTGCGTGAGGTGATGGATATGACGACCTCGCTGGATTTCAACGAGGATTATGCCGATCCGAATGCCGATATCTGGGCGTACGCTGCCGCCGGTGACCCCACACCTAAACCAGAAGATTTTGAGGGGGCACGCAATTTCTACGAATACCTGCAGGGTGTCGAACAAGCCGGTGATCACGGTGAGGCGTTTGCGTACAAATCGGTGAATACCGATGCGCTGGCCTGGATCATTGCCCGGGCGAGCGGCAAGGACTTTGTGGAGCACCTGTCAGAGCGCGTCTGGAAGCCGCTCGGTATGGAGCAGGAAGCAGACATAATGGTCGACAGCGTCGGCACGCCGCTATCGGCTGGCGGCCTGAATTTAGGATTGCGGGATGCAGCGCGTTTCGGTCAAATGATGTTGCAGGGCGGCGTGTATGAGGGCGAGCAAATTATTCCCGAAGCGGTAGTGACTTCAATCTCCACAGGTGGTGACCCGTCGAAATTTGCTCCAGCCGGCTATGAAACGCTTCCTGGCGGCAGCTATCGCAGCCAGTGGTGGGTGCTACATAACGATAACAATGCCTACAGCGCCAGGGGCATTCACGGCCAGGCAATTTACGTGGACCCGACGGCAAATATGGTAATCGCACGATTTGCGACTTTCCCGGTTTCGGCCAATGCCATGATTGACCCAACGTCTTTACCCGCGTACCAGGCAGTGGCCGATTATCTGGTTGCGAAGGACGATGAATCGAAGACTAATCCCTAGTGCGTAGCCCGGCCGGTGAAAGTCCAATAACAAACTGATGACAAGACGATGAGGCTCCTCCTTTCAAGAATGTGGATAAGTGGCGTAGCGCTGGCTATAGTCTTGGCGATAGTCCCTTCCGCGTCTATCCATGCCCAGGATGCCCGTGACGGCGAAATACAATCCAACGAAGCAGGAACGTTGGTCTGGTCTGAGCAGGCCGCGAGTTGGGTATCCCCTCAAGCGTTTTGGTTGTCTTATGCCGAGCAAAACGACGGCAAGTTTTGGGGACAGTCCTTTGAGTACCCGGCGTATAATGAGGTAAGTGAACATGACACGCTGCTAATCGAGAACGCCTCTGGAATCTGTTTGATGTACTTTTTTCACGAACGTTGGCGACGGGCGCAGGATGTGCGACGTTGGGACCCTCAATTTAATGAGCTCAGCGGTTGTCCCTACGTTTTCGATTAAACGCTTGCGCTTCCCGTATTCATAGCGCTCCACAATTCTTTATGCTCGATAACAGAAAGTACTTGCCAGTGACACACGCGGTTATAGCTAAAATCCGTGATAACACACACGTCCGGAGCAGCGGAACATGACAGCACCGTGGATGGAACATCCCAAACTTGTTGCCTGGTTTGACGACCTGGAAGACGCCGTCACGAGCGCATTTGCGCTGACGGAAGAGCAACGCGCTGAGGTAAAAGCGCTTCGTGCGCCGCGCGCGAACACCTGGGTGATGCTAGCTAAGAATACTGAAACGCGTGACGTACTGAGAGCGCGGCTCAGTGAAGCACAGCGTGCTGTGCGAGTCCCCGTGGCGGCTGACTGCAAAGTTCTTCTGGATCAAAGCGAGTTCGTGATTGAGGAGGACACCTTTGAGCAGGAAAACGGATTTACTTCTATCGATGTGGATTATCTGGAAGAGGGCAGTGCGGAATATGTACGACGCGAGCTGCTATCCGATGCTGATGACTATGCTGCGGCTGATGAGACCGGGTGGTTCTACGCGATTATGGATGGCGAATTCGATAGTGAAAGCTGACTAGAACCGGGCAGGGGTTGCAGTCAAAGCCGAGTCTTCTGGACCGGAGCCAGCGACGCTGCTTTCTGTATCTTCTTCGTTGGCTCAGCTCTACCGCGCGCAAGACGTGACCTCAACTCCTAGACACAGGCTATAACACGCTGCGTAGTCCACGTCTCCGTCACCAGGCGTTCTGAATGATGCACCCCTGTCACTCTACATTTACTGTACGACCTTCGGCCCAGCTGCGCAGCGCTTCGATCGCCTCTCGACGAACCACTGACAACGGTTTAGTGCTGGAAAGCTCCTTGTGCAGGTGCGCTTCCAGCATCGGGCCTCCGTCCGCGTGGGCGCGATACGTGGCGGCCACAACGGCCTGCTCGATTTCCGCTCCCGAAAACCCCTCCGAGGCTGTCGCCAGTCTGTCAAAGTCAAACTCTGTTGCGTCGTGTCCGCGCTTACCGATATGCAGGCGGAAGATTTCTGTACGTGAGCTCGACTGCGGCAGGTCCACGAAGAAAATCTCGTCAAGGCGACCCTTGCGAACCAACTCCGGCGGTAATCGCTGGATATCATTGGATGTTGCAACGATGAATACGCGTGAAGTTTTCTCCGCCATCCAGGTCAGTAGTGTGCCAAGGATCCTCGAGGAGGTGCCTGTATCATCATTTTGCCCAGAGATCGCTTTCTCGATCTCGTCTATCCACAGGACGCAGGGTGCCAAGACATCCGCTGATTGCAATGCCTCGCGCACATTGCGCTCACTCTCACCGACAAACTTATTGAACAGTGCGCCAACATCCAGACGCAGAAGGGGCACGCCCCAAGCGCCGGCGACCGCCTTCGCAGCGAGACTCTTGCCGCAGCCCTGGACACCCAGCAATAAAATGCCCTTGGGGACATCGATATCGCCTGCGGGGCTTCCTACGAAAAAAGGCTTGCGCAGCTCTAGCCAGGACTTCAGCTGTTTGAAACCGGCGAGGTCGTTAAAACGCGCTGTGTCGTATTCGAACTGCAAAGCGCCGCCTCGGGAAATCATCCGATACTTGGCCTGCATGACCTCGTCAATATCGCTGTGCGTGATGGCATGATCATCGTAGATAGCGCCCTGTATCAGCCGCTTTACATCGCTCTCGGTTAGGCCCACGAGGTTGTTCACCAGGAGATCGACAGTTTTCATGTCGGCCTGCAGCTTTTTGTTATCCTGTTTGAGCCGCCAGACCTTTACCTCGTCGGACAAGAGTTTTCTGATGCGCTTTTCGTCCGGGACACTCATGTCAAAATGGGCGGCTAGTCGCTCGATTTCAGGAGGCACATCAATGGCATGACTGACGAAGACCAGCGTGATAGGGCGCAAATTGTAGTCGTGGGCGATCTCCTTAACCATGCGCACTATGGCGGGGTTGGTAAGATAGGCGTGGAAGTCGGGTAGCAGAATGACCCCGGAACGAATGTTCTCCTTGATGTATTTTAGTGCTGCTTCAGGGTCTGAGGTATCTAACGAGGCCTTGTCCTGCTTCGTGTCCAGGCCCTCTACCGTCCACTCCCGCGTGTTGCGTTCAAGCACACCCTCCAGTCCCTTGACCGCACTCCACACGTGCAGTGGCCCGGTCTTAAGGCAGCTATTGACGATGGACTCGAGCATGCGCGTCACCGTCTGTTCGTCATGAGTCTCCGCAATGATTATTGGAAAACTTGAATGCAACAGTTGCTGAAAATTTTCCCGACCTTGGGGCATACCTGAATCTCTATGTTTTTGAACAACGCCGTCACCCTGTTATTACGGAGTATACCCATCCCGCTCTGCGCCGTGAAACGATGGACCGTCCTTGGAGATGAGCTGTCTGAGTGTGCAAGGGCCAACACCAGTGATCCTGAGCAGAAGGTCCGCGCTGGAGAAGCCAAGGCCTTTCGCCGTGTATGGAGGATTCAGAGTCTCAAC
>JBCCNJ010000244.1:0-4559 GCA_039025905.1 Pseudomonadota bacterium
AAACGCACCAGCTCCTGCGCACGGGCATGTTTGTCATCGCCGTCCTCAATCCATGACGAGATCGCGATCCCTGTGAGGTTTCCAAACACACCGTAGTCGCCGTCTAGCCAGCTAACGTCCAGATTATCAGCGAGGACTTTTAGCGTTTCCGGTTCATCGTCGTACCAGTCAGGAACATAACCGAGGTAATAGGTGTTTGAGAAACCAATGTCGAAGGTGCCATCGGCCACCGCAAAGGCACCCTTCACATCGTTCAGGTAACCATCCTCGCCAATGTTAGCGACAACGCCGCGCGCCCACTTTGAAGCCGTTTCTTCGCCATAACGGGCGATAAGATAGGCAACCATAGAACGATTGTAGACGTTGCCGGCATCACGCTGCGTCATGCGTCCCTTCCATTTTGGATCCGCAAGATCAAGATAGCTGCGAGGGCGCTCCTCTTCACCGACCGTATTGCGATTGGTAAGCGCAGTACGCACCCGGATCGCATAC
The DNA here is from genome assembly GCA_039025905.1 of Pseudomonadota bacterium. GTDB lineage: Bacteria > Pseudomonadota > Gammaproteobacteria > Pseudomonadales > Halieaceae > JARRPM01. Next base: position 493 of record JBCCNJ010000244.1, read on the forward strand.
CCCAGCCAGTAGCCCTGCTCATCGCGTATCCCCTCGGGCACGATTTCACTCATTTCTTCCCAGAAGCTGGGCTCGAACTTCTTGAAGTGATGGAAGTGATTGGCTTCCAGCAATCCCTTGTAATCAGACACCATGATGACGTCGGTCGTGAAGGTGTCATAGTCGTCGGTGACGACCACTTCGATCCCGGTCTCTGCTATAAACGCATCAATAACGGGTTGAAAGTATTCCGCGCCGTGATACCAGTTAATGGTCAACGGTTCTGGCTCTTCGGCGAGAACGGGCTCCTGCAAACACGCCATTATCAGCAATAGCGCTATTACTATGCGTGTTTTTCCGGAATGGCACTTCATGACGAGCCTCTCTTATTTGGACGAAATTAAGCGCTATATCTGCTTGCGGCTGGCATCCAGCAGCGGAGCTTCTGCCCCACACGCCGGTTCGAGCATAGCGACGGCGGATTGGGATCTTCCAACAATCCCGTATCCGCGATAGCTGCGTTTCGCATGATTATCAACTCAGCTGTCTGCCTACAATCGATCGGTAGAGAACTTGCTATTCTCATAGAATAGAGGGTCATTCCGGCATCCTTTTGAATGATCACATCGCGCAAACCGCCAACTGGTTTTCCAACACTCTGACCCGGTCGTCGCCGTAAAAACAGTTGACTTGACCATAGATAAATATGAACATAAATTCATGTTATACCCAATTATGATGGAAGGCAACGACTTCGACCCACAGAAGGATCCGGCTGCAGTCGTGGAAGCCGAAGCCGCTCTCGACGCCGTGGCTAAAGATGCAGGTTTCGGCGAGGTCGCCTGGGCATCGCTGGACATTAACGAGAACCTGAAGCGCTGGCTAAGGTCTGCCCGGGTCGGGGGTTAGTGCTGGCTGTTCAGGCCGCCAGCGCTCAAGTTAGGAAGGAACAGAAAGATGAAAAAAGTCGGCTTGTGGAAAACACTGAGCTACGGCGTCGCCGGCCTCGGCGTGCTCGCCGCGGGGATCGCCGTGTATATATTTGGATTTCGACTCGGCTATATCGAACAGGAGCCGCGCCGTACACTGTTGGCGGCCGGCATAGTTGAGCCAGTCGAGGTGTATCGCGATGCCTTTGGCATTCCGCATATTGACGCCCAAACGACAAACGATGCGCTATTCGCTGTCGGCTACAGCATGGCGGAAGACCGGCTGACTCAGCTGGAAATGATCCGCCGCACGTCGCGCGGTGAGCTCGCCGCGATCATGGGGCCGGACCTCGTGGAATATGACGAGTGGTATAGAGGTCAGGCCTATACCTACGATGAGCTCACACATATGTTGGGCGCCATGGGATCACAGGAACGCGCGGCCTTTCAAGCAATGGTTGACGGCATTAACCGCTATATCACCGAGGCCATCGAAAACCCCGACCAAAAACTACCTATCGAGTTTGACTTTTATGGGATCGAGCCGCGCGCCTACGAACCCGAAGAAATGCTGTCCGCCATTGCGATGATCATCCGCAAATTCGGCACCGGTGGCGGCACGGAGCTAACCAATCAGTCTTTCTTACAGGCGATGATAGATCGGCACGGCGAAGAGAACGCGCGGCGTATCTTCGACGACATACTGCCGCTGACCGACCCCGATTCCTACGCTATCGCCAGCGACCAGCCGGCGTCGGGATTGGAAACACTCGCCAGCGCGCGAATGCCGTCAGTCCTGTCAATAGCCGCACTCAATGCTTCAGCAGAGCTGCGCCGCCAATCTGTCCTCGCAACAGACATGCTGGCCCAGTTTGGTCTGCCTCACAGCGCGAGTCGCACCATCGTTGTGGGCCAAGAGCGTTCGGCAACCGGCAACCCGCTGATGCTACAGGGCACGGCCGATGGCCCTGAAATCCATTTGAAAACCCCAGAGTTCGAGTTTGCGGGCTTAACGGTGCCTCCGGTGGGCCTGCCGCTCCAGGGTCGAAATCTCAACGTCGGCATGGTGATCACGACGGGGGAGCGCGACACCATCGACACCTTTGTCGTTGAAACGGACCCGGACAACCCAAATCGCTACCTATACAGAGGCGAATGGCTGGAAATGGATGTGCGCGTGGAGACGATCACGGTAAAGGATGGCGCAGATATGACCATAGAGCTTGCCAAGACCATCCACGGCCCGGTCATTCTACGGGACGAGGACAACAACCTCGCCTATAGCCAGCGCTGGGCGATATGGATGCAGGAGGCCAACGTATGGGCAGACATCTTGCGCTTGCTAAAGTCGGATTCGGCGGATAGCTACGCCGCTAAACTACGTGACGGCATCGCCTCCAACGCCAACCTTTCCTATGCCGGCGACGATGGCGTGATTGGTTTCAGGCATACCGGCAGCCTGCCGATTCGCGCCGCAGGCACCGATCCGCGCTTGCCAGCAAAGGGCGATGGCAGTGAAGACTGGGCGGGCATGCATCCGCACCACGAAAATCCTGCGATGCATGCGCCTGCACAGGATTTCCTGCATGCCTGGAACAACAATCCTAAACAGGGAACGATCTACGGCGACGGCGCGCGCTGGGGCAAGCACTTTAGAACGCACTTGCCACTGGAACTGATCCAGAGCAAAGAAAAAATCTCGGTCGACGACCTAAAAGAGTTTAATCGCATGCTCAGCGCGTCTTTCTACTCGATAGACCTGTCGCTCACGACTCCGCAATATTTTGCACCCTATCTTCGCGAAGCCGCAGCGCTCAACGAGGACCCTAAGCTCGCCCAAGCCGCAGAGCTTATGATCGCTTGGGACGGCTTATTCACCGACAGCGATAAGGATGGGTACTACGATCATCCCGGTGCAATCCTCTTTCGTACCTGGCTACCCCATGCGATGGAGGCGGTGTTCAACGACGATATCGGTGACTGGTGGCAGCAACTGGATGATGAGTTGTATATCCCCTACCAAACGTCGCTATTGATACGCGCGCTAGAGGGTGAGGACGCTGGGCTACCGATGCAATTTGACTACTTTGGTGCCGAGAGCCGCCCAGAAGTAATCGCCAGAAGCCTGGCCGCCACCACTGCCCAGCTCAGCGCTCGATTCGAAGATGACAACCCGGCGCACTGGCTTGAGCCGATCTACTGGCGTTACATGTCCTATGATGATGCAAGCGCGGGTGACAAACATACCTTTCTGCCCAGACGGGCAACCGGCTATAGCGGGGGCGGCGTGATGTTGCGCTACCTGCCGAAGGCATTTACCGACAACGGCGCACCGGAATGGCTGGCCATCATGGAAATCACGCCAGACAAACCGTATTACCTTAGCGCTATTCCCAGCGGCGGGCAGAGCTGGTTCATCAACAACGGATGGAAAGCCAGCCCGCATATTAACGATCAGTATGCACTGCACGAAGCGTTGCAATTTAAGACTGTGCAGCTGGATTGGGACAAAATTATCGCTGAGCATGAATCGCATCTTACGATTCAACCCACTGATTGACTTTAGCCGCTCCTGCGTAACAGCGGCGAGATCAGTCGACGCCACGCCAGCGCCAGCCCGGTGTACACAAGGACGCAGGCGGCTAAAGACGCCAACAGCGCAATAGTCTGACCGAAGAACCCGTAAGCGTCTCCCGTATGCAGAAATCGCAAAAACCATCGGGCCTGATCGCCTTCTGAGTAGTCGGCGATGCGCATAAACTCGAGGACTTCGCCGTCCCTGCCGTCCAGCGTGAGATCGTAGCCATACTCGAGGCGATGTCCGATGCTGCGGTCTATATAAAACGTCGCGGGCGCGCCCGGACTCTCACTTGCATCCATCCATATCGAATGCCAATCGCCGGCACCGTGGTTCGCAGCGTGCTGAACTGCCGCCTCCAGCACCTCCTGGTGCGAGAGAAACTCGCTCGCGTCGCGTTCCGACTGATCATGATGCGGGTGATCATGATCATGTTCGTGTTCTGATTCACCGTAGGCGGCGTAGACCATATCATTGGCCCAGGGAAAGGAAATCACCACGCCGCTGATAACAATCAGCAGCAGCGGAATCAGTGCCCAGACGCTGAACACGTGGTGCCAATTGTAGTCTCGGGCTTTAGC
>JBCCNJ010000245.1:0-4542 GCA_039025905.1 Pseudomonadota bacterium
CAGAGCCCTTCCTGGATTCGGGTTTCAATTCGGATGCCCGCCCTATGAGCGGTGCTGATGAGTTGCCGGCACAAAAACACAGCGGCTAAGAGCGCTAGATTGAATCGCAAATCCGTCGCCCCTACGCTGCGGTAGACGGCGATAGACTTGATCGCCCCCTTGCTTCTTGTTTTGAAGCCAGAGCAGCGATAACCATAAGAGCGCGATCAACACGATGCCAACCGCCTGCGTCAATGCAGCAATCACTCTGGTAGCGATGGGCGAAGCCAAACTCATGATTGGACCGTTTATTTTTCTCGTTTTTTATGAGATTGCCATGCGACTCTACGATCTTTAAATTTGTGTGTCAACAAATTTAAAGACACTATATTTATTTTTTTGTGAATTTAATATTGAGGTTGCGGACCGCGCATAGACTAGATCTCAATCGATTCTACCTGCGTGCTTTGTATCGGGATTGATAACTCTCGGATAAAATAGGCGCGTTCCCTGCCCGCACGCGGCCATTGCTTCCGGGTTGGAAGACGCTTTATCTCTTTAAACGCCGCAGCGCGGCGATAAAAGTTCCAGCCGTCCAATTCCCGCAGACTTGCAGCTCACGGGCACTGGGCTGATCTAGGACGAGCCTTGGAGAAGACATCGTCCGCCGGGATAGTCACGCCAAATGCATAGCCTGTCTGTTCGCCCCTGACCGGAAAATCGATCGATCTGGCTATCGAGTCATCACAGGAGAAAACGAAGAATGTGGTATCTATATCTCACGGTTGCCATAGTCGCTGAAGTGATCGCGACGAGTGCATTAAAGGAAACTCAGCAGTTTTCCAGACTGCTACCGAGCGTCATCGTGGTGGTTGGCTACGGCATCGCTTTCTATTTCTTGTCCATCGTGCTGAAGAGTATTCCGATTGGAGTTGTTTATGCCATCTGGTCGGGAGTCGGCATCGCCTTGTTATCGCTTGTGGGGTTTTTTGTATTTGGTCAGAAACTCGATGCTGCCGCCATCGTCGGCATCGTACTCATTATCTGCGGCGTGGTTGTGATGAACGTTTTCTCAAATACCATTGCGCACTAGAGCGGCCCTTCAATCATTGGTCTCCAGTACGGATACGGATTTTATTTCGCTTCGGTTTTTCTCTAGCATGCTCCCCACAGACGTTTTTCGAAGCTGTCGAATGAACGTGTAGACCCTAAATAGGGTCAGCGCTCTGTTCGACTCGTATTTGCTAATAGCTTGCTTGTACGCTGGCCTACTTCTCATCCGGCCAAGCCACGCACCTACGCGCGGATAGGACTCCATCGGGTATCGCATGTGACTGAAACGATGGACATTTACAACCCAGGAGATGTCAGCCAGGCCAAACTCTTGTCCCGACAACCAATGAGAGTTTGCTAAGCGTTCCTCAAGGTTTCTCAGCACGCACTCTGCCTCGGCAATTGCGGCTATGATTTTTGACTCGGAGAAGCCCTTGGCTGAAGAAAACTCCCGCATGAACGCCGCTAGCTCTTTGTTCCGCGTTCCTCTTTCGTACTCGGACAATTCGTCCGCGTTCATGCGACGGACAGGTTTAAACAGAAACTCATGCATGAGGAGTTTAAACGCAGCTTGAAATTTAGAGGATTGTTCAAGGCTAGTTTTCAGATACGCTTGATCCAACTCCTTCGTAGGGCTCAAACGCGGGCCGTCAAAGTAACTATCGAGGTACTGGATGATGTCATTTGACTCAATCACAGTTGTCCCATCATGGACGAGTACAGGCACCACACCTTTCGGGTTAATGGCTATAAACTCAGGCGTCGCGTTTTCACACTTTATAAGACTAATGTGATGCGATTCCCACTGTATTCCCTTCTCTTCCAATACAAACCTTACACGTTGCGAGCAATTTGAGGTGGCAAAGTGATACAGGTGAACGCCTCTAAGTTCCTGAATATCTGACCTGACTGTTTGAATAACGGGCATGATCTAAACCGCTATTTTCGCTGACAGGGGTAGAGGCACCATGTAGCGGCGCATAGCGAACAGCGCGACCGCAAAACACATCGCAGGCAGCATCACGATCATGTAGCGCAGCCCGTCCAGGCTGCTAGTATCATTAAGCGCGTCGGGCGCAGGATCAAAACCTGTCAACGGGAGCACCAAAAACATAATGGCAACCGCTAACGCAGCCGACACTTTGCTCGTCGATTGCAGTAAAGCCACGTAGATGCCCGTTCTAGCAGACCCCGTTCCCGTATCGACATCTTTGAGATCAGCGATCATCGCCTGGGGTAGAAATACCGCTGCTCCGTTTATCGCTCCGATGAACATGAAACAGAGTACGGTGACTAGCAGATTGTCTTGAGGAATGATTAGAAACAGTAGTTGGGCGACAATCTGGTAGGCGAGAATGAGACGGAACGTCTGGTGCTTACCAATCCGCACGGTCAGGTATTTCATCACGGGCAGAAACAGGATCCCGGAGAAAAGCAGCGGAACAATCGAGAACGTTGCCCATTTACCCAGGTTCAAGACGTGTTCAACGTAGAACAACAAGACACTGGACATCGCGGAAATGCCGAGCAAAACACCCATGTTTCCAACAAGCAGGGCACGTAGCGATCTGTTTTGACGGACGATTGCAAAGATATCGTGCCATCGGTAGTCGTGATCCCGAGACATCTTCGACAGAGAGACCGGCGAAGCTCCCACCGTGGCCAACATACAAATAGGTAGTGCGATGAGAACAAAATAGCCAATAAAGGCAACTCGATCAGCTTCGCCCATTCCACCTAGCTGATCGCTAAAGACTGGGATAAAGACAACAACCAAGCCCCCGATGAGGGCCGCAAACTGCCTATACGCCGCAACACGGGCGCGCTCATGATAATCGTCGGACAGCTCCACACCCCAGGAGATGTGTGAAATCGTCAGTAAGGTCCAGCCTACATAGAGAAGCAGCATCCACTGAGCGAAATAGCGCCAGTCCACGCTCGCGGGCGGTAAAAATATTTTGTAGACACCTAGCAACATGATGGGCAAAGAGATTAGCAACCAAAATCTCCACCGACCTAAGCTTGGGCCCACGCGTTCGGTGATCGCGCCGGCAATAGGATCAGTGATAATGTCCCAAAGCTTGGTGGCTCCAAACACAATACCTACCGTCGATAATCCTAAGCCCATATCTCCCGCATAGAAGGCGGGAATATAGACAACGAGGGGAGTGAGGAAAGCCGCCATCGGAATCTCGAGTGAAACGAAGGCACTGAGTCTCACTGCTGAAAGTCTGTCTGCAATTTGCATCACGTCTCTGACCCGTGCACAGGTTTCATCTCGCTAAAGAGGCGAACTACTTCGCAAGGTAGATTGCCTTTTCCTCTTGGAAAAACTGAATCCCGGTGCTCCCTGCCTCAGGAAGTCCGAAGCCCGATTCCTTGTATCCACCAAAACACAAGTGAGGCTCCTTGTATGCTGAATGCATATTGACATGTGTAAGCCCAACCTCGGTATGCTCTACAAAGTGCATGGCACGCTGGTAGTTATTCGTGAAGATGGAGGATGACAAGCCGTAGACGACATCATTTGCCACGTCCAGCGCTGCTGTATAGTCTTTAACCCGCATAATGGAGAGGACAGGGCCAAACACCTCGTCTTTAGCGATGTTCATAGACTGCTCTACCTGATCAAAGACCGTTGGAGCGATAAAACAGCCCGCCTCACGTTTCAAATCGTGATAGGAGCCTTCAGGGGAGATCAAAACTGCCCCCTCAGATTGGGCACTTTCGATGTGCTCAAGAATGCTGTGAAGTTGGTGTTTGCCGCAAACCGGACCCATGGTCGACGTAGAGGTATTGCCCGGTCCAACCACAATCTTGTTGATACGGGTCAAGATGTGACTGACCAGATCATCCGCGACACTGTCCTGGACAATCACCCTGCTTGTCGCAGTGCACCACTGTCCTGCACACGAGAAAGCGCCTACGATAATGGCGTCCGCTGCAGAATCGAGGTCAGCGTCTTCCAGCACCACAATCGGGTTCTTTCCACCCATCTCGAGTTGCGTGCGCGTAAATGTCTTAGCGGCCAGTGTCGCAATATCTCGACCCACCTCTGTCGACCCAGTAAAGGTAACGGCCTCGACCGCAGAGTGCGCCACCAGGCTCGTCGATAGCTCGGAACCAGAGCCGGTAACAAACTGTAATGCCGTACCTGGCAAGCCGGCCTCTAACAACAACAGAGCGACTAACTCACCGACGGCCGGAGTCTGGCCCGCAGGTTTCAGGATGACAGTGTTTCCCGCCATCATCGCAGGAACCAACTTCCTAAAAGGTACATTAAATGGAAAGTTCCATGGCGTGATCGCTGAGACAACACCCAGAGGTTCTTTACGGCTCATTCCGATGAGGTTCGCCTTGGGACATTCACTGGCGACGCCAAACTGCCGTAAACCCTCACCCACCTGAAATTCCATCTCATGCAGCGTACTGTCTATCTCGGCATAAGACTCACTGAGCAGCTTACCGTTCTCAGCTGTGATGATCTTCGCTAGCTGGACACTGTGTGCC
>JBCCNJ010000246.1:0-4508 GCA_039025905.1 Pseudomonadota bacterium
CCCTTGGTGCGTCAATAGGCCCCGACGTTGTCGACTTTAAAGTTGTAGAGCTCACGCGCCGATCCATAGCGCTTAAAGGCGGCCGGGTCTTCATCGATACCCGCCTGCTCAAGGAGTGCAAGCAGCGCTTGCGTATGTTCCGGCTTCATCTCTTTTTCGATGCAGTCCGCGCCAAGAGAGGCCACCTCCCCTTTCACATAGATTTGGGTTTCGTAAATGGAATCTCCCAACGCCTCACCGGCGTCTCCGCAGACCACCAAACGACCCGCCTGCGCCATGAAGCAGCTCATATGTCCCACACTGCCTTGCACCACGATGTCTGCGCCTTTCAGTGAGATACCGCAGCGCGCACCGGCATCCCCCTCGATGACGAGCAGGCCTCCATTGGCCGTCGCACCCGCCGATTGCGACGCATTGCCTTTCACCCGCACCGCACCGGACATCATATTCTCGGCAACACCAGGCCCCACATTGCCATCGACAGTGACTTCAGCGAGCTGGTTCATGCCGGCGCAATAGTAGCCCGCATGACCTTTGATCATGACCTTAAGGTCTGCGTCCAAGCCGCAGGCCAGATTGTGTTCGCCACTTGGATTCAGCACCTCCCAGTCTGGCTCTTCGATACTCTTGGCCTGATCATGCAGGCCTTGATTGAGGTCGCGAACACTGTGTTCAGCGAGGTCTATCGTCTTCATGCACTCAGTCTCTCGTTCATTTGGTCACCGCGCTCCCAGATGTAGATATGTCCGGGTTCCGGCTCCCATACGCGGGCGTTTGCAATGCCAGGTAGGCTCGCAAGGGCCTGATATTCTGAGGCCATGGCGACAAAGTCGTCTGTCTCAGCCAGCACGGCGGGTTTACACGCAATGGGGTCACGCACCACCGCAAAGCCATCGCGGGTGCCTATTGCAAAGGTAAAGAAGCCATCGAGATCGAGCAGCGCCTGCTCCAGGGACTTGCGCAAACCGAGACCACTGCGCAAACGCCAGGTCAGATAGCCGGCTGCGACTTCGGAATCATTGTCGGTGGCAAACGTGATACCCCGTCGCTGCAGGTCCAATCGCAGCCGGTTGTGATTGGACAGGGAACCGTTGTGTACCAGGCAGAGATCTTCACCGGTTGAAAAGGGATGACTCCCCGCCATGGTAACCGCCGATTCCGTCGCCATGCGGGTATGCCCAATGATGTGACTGCCACGCATGCCCGGCAGGTTAAATTGCTCGCTAATCGCCTTGGGCAGACCCACTTCCTTGAGTATTTCGATAGAGCGCCCGGCGCTAAGCACCAGCACCTCCGGCGCAGACTCCGCAATCGCGGCGAGCGCCTGCGCCGCATCGCAAGACATTTTGAAAACCGACACCGTGGCATTTTGAAAAAAATCGATGTCACAGCCCAAGGCCGAACGCAATGTAGCGGCCAGCGCAGTCCAGTCATAACTCACATCCGGATAGCGCATGGTCACTTTAATCGAGCCGGTGGGGACTTCATCACCATAGATCGCAAAACCGGCACTATCTGGCCCGCGCTCTGTCATCGCTTCCAGCATGGGCGCAAACATGGCTCCGAGCTGAGGTTCCAACGCCTGATCTTTTAGATACAGACCAACAATTCCACACATGAATATGCTCTCCGAATGAAACGGGTGCCGCGGCGGCTCAAAAGAATTCGATGTAGCGATCGACTTCCCAGCTGGACACGTGACGGGAATACTCAATCCACTCCATGCGCTTGACCTTCAGAAACTCCTCAATGATCTCGCTGCCGATACGCTCGGTTAGCACCGAATCCGCGGCCAATGCATCCAGCGCTTCGCCGAGATTTTGCGGCAGAATATCAATGCCTTTTTTCGCCAACTCGGCTGGGCTCAGGCTATATAAATTAATATTCTGGGGCTCGCCCGGCTCTAACTTGCGCTCTACGCCATCCAGACCGGCTGCGATCAAGGCGGCGTGCACCAGGTAGGGATTACAGCCCGCATCGGCCATGCGAAATTCCAAACGCCCATAGGGAATGCGCACCATGGCCGAGCGGTTATTGTCGCCGTAACACACATAGGCGGGTGCCCAGGTTGCCCCCGAGGCTGCACCACCGACCACCAGTCGCTTGTAGGAATTGACCGTTGGCGCTGCCAGTGCGCAAAGAGCGGGCGCGTGTTCCAGCAAGCCCGCAAGGAAGTGATAGGCCAGCTTGGAAAGGCCGAGGCCCTGGCCGTCCGAATCGTCATTAAACAGGTTGCTGCCCGACTCGTCGGTAATCGACATATGAAAGTGCATGCCGTTACCGGTGCGGTCTTGGGAAGGCTTGGGCATAAAGGAACAGACCATGCCTAAATCGTTCGCGATCTCACCCGCCGCCATGCGCACAAAGGTGAAGCGGTCTGCCGACGTCAGTGCGTCGCTGTAGGTATAGTTAATCTCGAATTGGCCGTTGGCGTCTTCGTGATCAATTTGATACACGTCGAACTCGACCGCCTGCAGCGACTCGACCAGTGTTTCCAAAAACTCTCTCGAGCGTGACAGCCCTTTGTAGTCGTAACAGGGCTTATCCAGCGTATCGGTGCTGTCTACCGGCAGCAGCTGGCCCGACTCGTCGCGATAAAACAGCGTCATCTCCGGTTCCAGCCCGGTGTTCAGCGTCCAGCCCTTTTCCGTTAGCCGCTCAAGCTGTTGCTTGAGTACTACCCGGCTGTCGTAAGGATAGGGTTCACCATTGACATAGCCGTCACAGGCGATCCGGGCATAGCCGGGTTGCCAGGGTACGATAGACAAGCTGGCCAAATCGCCGCGCGCTAAAAAGTCCGGCGAGTGCGGCTCCATGCCCAGGCCCCATACCGCAAAGCCAGCAAACCCTGCGCCCTCGTTGACGACATCATCGAGATGACTGATCGGCACAGACTTGGTTTTCGCCACGCCGTGTATGTCTACAAATTGCGCTAGCACAAACTTAATGTCGTGATCTGCGATGAACTTGGCCGTGTCTTCCATCGTGGGAGCTCCTTACATCATGAGATTGAATCTGCTGCGAATGTAGCGCCACGTGTTTTCCCTAAGGGCTCTCTGTGACGGATCTAACGCGATTACATGATTGTAACAGAAGTATTCTCAACAGGAATATTTTTTTCATGTTATTGTTCGCTAGAAATCACCACGGGTAGCCGTTTTGAGCGACAGCACAACAAAAAAATTTAGCCTTGAGCAGTTCATTGGCATGAAAGTCAAAAAGGCGCGTCTCAGAGAGGGTTTGAAAATCACCGACGTGGCTCAGATGTCGGGCATTAGTCAGGGCATGATCAGCAAAATCGAGAATGCCCAGGTCGCAACCACGCTGGATACACTGCAGCGCTTGTGCGATGTCATTGGGCTACCCATGTCAAAGCTACTCGACGATTTCGACCAGCAGGGCGGCACGGCGAATTACATCGCCGCGGGGAATGGCATCGAAGTGATCGGGCGCGGTACTGACAAGGGGCACACCTATCATCTGCTCAACTATCAGCGCGGCGCCTCCCGTCGCTTTGAGCCCTTTCTGGTTTCCATGGACGATCTGTCCGAGGTGTTTCCCACATTCTCCCATCCTGGCGAAGAGTTTATCTACATCCTCGAAGGTCGCCTCAATTACCGACACGGCAATCATATCTACGAAATGAAACCGGGCGACAGTCTGGTGTTCGATGGTGAAGTACCCCACGGTCCCGAGCAGCTTCTCGAAGTGCCGATTAAACTCCTCAGCTTTATCAGTTACGCCGACCCCGACTAGACACCATGGCAATCACTGACTATGCACTGGCGATAGAGCCCGAGGTCGAGAAGCTGGGTATACGGCTTCAGGCGTTCATCGCAAAAGGGCTCGATAACAAAGATTACAGTAAAGAAGGAGCCATCTGGCTAAGTGACCCCCGTCGCCTTCGCGCTGAAATCATCGAACGTTATGGCGATCACTATCAATCTGCTTTACAGGGTTTTAAACAAGTGCGAGAACGATGTGGCCGTTCATGGAAGCGCTATCCACCTAGCTGTCAAAGCCTGGCAGATTTGTTCGAAAGAACGGGCCGCTTACCGACGATCTCCCCCGTCGTCGATTGTTATAACGCGGTCTCTCTGGCATCGGGCCTGTCCCTGGGTGCACACGACACCCACAAGCTCGCGGGCGATGTGGGACTGGCACTCTGTCAGGGCGGCGAGCCATTCCAAGCCCTGGGTTCGCAATCAGTGCAGGCTCTCCCTAGCGGTGAGTACGTGTATCGCGATGCAGCCACCATTCTCTGCCGCATGGAAGCGCGACAGGCGCAGCACAGTGCCCTTTCACCTGAAACCACCAGCGCGCTGTTTATCGTTCAGGGTCATGACGCTGTTCCCTTTGAGTATATTTGTGGCGTGACCGAATTGCTTAAAGTAGCGCTGTCAATGCAAAGCGCTTGATCCAGTTGTTACGCTTATTTTTGTAAGCAGTAATTCAGAAAGTTTCGGTGCGCGGGAGGATTTCCGATCCCCTATCGCATGCGTTCTCAA
>JBCCNJ010000247.1:0-4502 GCA_039025905.1 Pseudomonadota bacterium
GCATTCACGTGACAGTGCTGACAGCTTAAATTGCAGACATAGCCAAGATTGACCTGCAATGTGTTCAGCTTGCCGCGGTAGACGGCGGGAAAGTCGCTCTCAAGTAATAATGGGCGGGTGCTTTGCATGAGTCTAGCGCTGTAGTCCTACATAGGCGGATGACTGACGCTGACACGCCGGTGGCACGGCCACCTCAATAGCGTTCATGACGTTCGTCCTCCGCGAGCATGTTGCGAGTATCGCCCATCAAGTACTGGAATACCACGTTGTAAGCCAGCACCGCCTGCACGTACTCACGCGTTTCTTTAAAGGGAATGGTATCTATCCACACATCGACCGCCACACCCTCCCCCGGCTTGCTGCGCCATCGATCAACCCGATGGGGACCTGCATTGTAGGCTGCCAGCGCATAAACTCGATTACCGCCGAAGCGATCTAACAGCTGTCGATAATAAGCACTGCCCAGCTGTACATTGTGTTCCACATCGTACAGGCGCGCTGTGCTTGAAGGTGCGCCTAACCTGGATGCCACCTCTCGGCCCGTAGCCGGCATCAACTGCATCAAACCGCGGGCACCGACTGGCGAGCGCGCCTGGATATGAAAAGCGCTCTCCCTCCGGGCGATCGCCATCAGCTCTGTACCAGAGACTTTGTTCAATACGGCATTGCGCGCAAAGGTGTCTTGATGCGGCATGGGGAAACGCAGGTCCAATGCATCCCAGGCTCTCGCTCTCGCGGCCGCATCAATGGCCATGCGGTGCCAACCTTCGCTCGCCGCCAGCTGGGCAAGCTCCTCCCGGCGCTCCAACTGTTCCACGTCTTGCAACAGGTAATACCATTCTGAATGAGCGAGATCATAGGATTCGTGGAACTGCAGTTCGCCGACGCGTTGCACGGTAGGCTCCCGCTGCCATTTATCTGTTACCTCATTGTCCGGTGATGCGCGGTTATGGTTGAAAACATAAGGCTGCCCCAATCTGTCAGCAGCCAGAAAACCATGATAGCTCCGTTCCTTAGCAAGCTCTGTGAACAAGGCCTGCGCTGCCTCGTTATCACCGCCCTTTTCAAGTAGGACCGCCTGCCAGTAGCGCCAGCCATCCGACTCGCGACGCTCATCAGACAGCAAGGCCATAGTTTCAGACATTGCATCCCAGTCGGCCTCCGCCAGTGCCCAGCGCAAACGGATTTCTATCAGTCGATCATCTTGCAAACGTGCGAGTGCATCCGGTAACCAGGGCAGCAACGCTTCAGATTTAGCAAACAACCCCTGTTGCGCGATCGCGTAGTCAACACGCTGTTGTTGGGCGGCGGAGAACACCAGCTCGGATTGATACTGTTGCCAATAATCCAGTGCCAGCGGTGGGTTATAGCGGGCCAACAATGCCAGTCCCAGGCTGGCGATATCCGCCGAATAGGGGCTGTCGGCGGGAAGAGACTGCCGGCGCATTTTCTCGGGGCTTCGGTACACGGCGAGCAGTTTATCTGACCAGGTATCCAGAGCAGGACTACCCCGGCGCGCCGCATAACTCATCAGCGAGCGCTGACGCGCCTCAAAGGCTTTTACCTGACGCGACCAAACCACATCGTCCGTTAGCTGATCAGCTTTCATCCACGCCGCAAACAACGGGTCGCAGGCATCGGGGCGTGATTGGCCATGATCCCATAACTGTCTCGCGCCATCCCAGGCCGCGGCCGTATCCCCTGTTGCTAGTTTCGCGCGATAGAAGTAGCACTGTAGCGTCGTACTCGCAGGTTCCGTCGGCTGCACCCGCAAAAAATCACCCCAGCGGCCCTCTCTGCCTGCACGCGCCAGATAGCGCTGGGCGAATCGGTTAGGTAGCGGCGATCCCGACGCATACTCCATGAATCGCAAGGCATCCGTCGCTCTCACCGGCTGAGATTGCCCAGTAAGTTGAAAGTAATCCAGGTAGATCGCCAACGGATAATCTTCGAGCCCAGGTCGCAGCCGTTGGTAAGCTGTCCAATTGCCCTGATCGACCGCCTCAATGGCGTCTTCATAATCTTCTCTATCCTCAGCGAGCTTGTGAGGTGAAACAGCTGCCGAGGCGAGGGTAGCCACGAAAGTAGCGAGCACAGAAGTCAGAAGCGGAGAACGGGTAACCCACAAGAGCAAAGGGTGAATCCTCAATAATTGATCAATTCGTGATCGTATTTACCATCAATTAGCGTTATTGCGGTGCACAACACTATGTGACCAGCTCGCAGGCAATACTATCCACGTCGCGCCACAAAAACATCTGATTTGCGAAAACGATAGGAGCGCCTTAAGGATTTCGCTAACGCCTATTGAGCCGCTGCCACGGGGTTACGAGGAGCTGGCCCACCTTGCTATACTCGCGCGCTCGCCCTCGTAGCTCAGTCGAATAGAGCATTCGCCTCCTAAGCGAAGGGTCGCAGGTTTGAATCCTGCCGAGGGCGCCATGATCGCTAACATCCCCACTGACCCCCAGCAGCCGTGATAATCGTCAGACTGATCGGAGGATGACGCGCCGCGTTGCGGCCCAAGCAGCGATCTTTCCGAGCGCTGCGAGTAGTACTTTTTTGAACCCGCAGCAAGTACGTTTGTAGCTCCCGGCACCTTAGCAGGCTGTGCTATCGTGATGATCGGTATTTATACGGAACCGGCTCATGAAAAACCGAATTATGTTGTTATACGGACGCGTCCGTTTAAGTAGCTGTTAGGTGGCTTATGCATAGCCTCATACAACTACGCCCTTACTTCCTGATCATTGTGGTGTTAGCACTATCATGCTGCGCTCTCTTTACGATGTCTGGAGTTCAACTGGGGCTAGACTTATCCCAGTTCTTTCTATTTCTAGGCCTCTTCCTGTTTTTATTGACCGAGTCTTATGGTGTTTTATCCTCTAAACGCTCTGTCTTTTTACGGTGGGTGTCTCGTTTTGCTGCGGCATACTGCGCGTTAGCCTCTTTTGGTATTGCGCTTCACCTTGGCAGGGAGGTATTCAATGCCTAGCGCGCCACCTAACAAGCGCAGTTTGTTTGGGACGTCAAACCGCTACGCGCTTTGCCGCCCCAACTGCGGGCGTTATGTGCCCTTAAATTATCGGCCATGTAATGCGTAGAGCGTTCATTTTGGGGCTAGTGTTTAGCTTACTTTGCTACGTTCCTTTCTTAATATCACGTGCCTTTGGTACCGGATACGATCCCAACTGGAATATACCAGGCTTTGCTATGCTGGCACTTTCGCAGCCATGGTCTTTGCCTGCGATATACGGCATGGATTTCTTAACGAGCACGCTCGGGGCGCTCGGAAGAAATATAGCGGTCGTAGTTTCTACTACACTGGGTTTCGCACTTAATTGTGCAATTTTTAGTTTTTTGTTAGTAAAGCTATGGAAACATCTGCGATCTTAGGATGGTTTTGATCTTAGGGGCACATAACAAGTGCGGGTTGGTTGGGACGTCAAACCGCTGCGCGGCTCGCCGCCCCCACTGCGGGCGTTAATTGCCCTTAATTATTTCTAGATATCAAATTATAGCTGTCCTACTGATTTTTTCCGCGCTTCTCACTTACTACGTTTCCTATTTTCACTTTATGTCACTGAGTGGCACCGAGCTCGGTTTTGCGAGTTTTCTCGCTAGCATCCTTGCTACCCTCAATCCTCCTGATCCAAACGCGTCGGCATCGTTGATTCCAATTGGGTTCTCACTCACTGAGATTCACGCTGTGCAATTTTGGTTTCTTGTGAGCGGCGTTTTACTTACGGCATCTCTTGCGCTAGCGTTAATCCATCGAGTCAGGAAGGGTCAGTCTCGAATGTTTCTGCCCATTGTCTTTGGCGTGTTAGCAACGTCTATAAGCTTGCTAAAGGTAACCTATGATGTCGGGCTACTCCGCAGCACTTAACAAGGCCAGGCAGTGCGCTCCCTTTGGTCGCCGGACGCACGTACCGCGCGCCCGCTGCTGGCGGCGTTAATGTGCCAGTGCATAACCTCCACCGGCAGATAATATTCGTACTTTGTCTTCTTTCGCTATCCTACTCTTTGGTCCAGGTTTATCTAAACTCGCAAAATGAGGTCGTTTCAGACGCCAGTGACGCGCTCTGGGCTTTCATATTTGCTGTGTTAGTCGCCGTTTGGGCGACGAAGGAACCATTGCAAGAGCGTTTCGATCCACCGTTTGAGTTTGGAGCTTTTTTGTACTTTGCCTGGCCCGCAGTCCTGCCATACTATCTTGTAAAGACGCGGGGCGCAGAAGGCATCGTTACTTTTATGGGGTTTTGTGCTTTGTATCTCACCCCTTTTCTAGCTGGCTTGGTGGCCTATGTTTACATTGCTGAGTAGCACATTAACAAGCACAGGCTATCGGGACGCCAAAACCGCTGCGCGGTTTCGTCGCCCAAGCTGTGAGCGTTATGCGCCGGAGTTCTGATGTACGCCGAGCCATGGTCAGATATAGCAGACTATCCAAGTTCACATAGATCTGCTTTGGAGAAAGAGATTCGCTCCGAAATTGGCGC
>JBCCNJ010000248.1:0-4500 GCA_039025905.1 Pseudomonadota bacterium
GACCGGCAATACACTGCTCGATCATCAGTGAGCGCTATGGTAATGACCCACCCTACATTAATGAAATAAATGGTAGGTATTTCTACTATTCGTTTAGTGAATCTGCAGCTTGGCTAGGGCCAGGTCTATCTACACATATAGGAGCGGCGGTTAGGAGCGGCGGTGGGATGGCGGGCCGGCCCTTACCCTAGATGCTCAAACCAGATTCCATATTCCCGGCGATGGCTGCGGCCACCCGCCTCGCCCTCTGAGTGCCCTTTCCCGCGAAGCCTTCATCCAATGTGGCATTAAACAGGCTCAGCCAGCGCTGAAAGTCCTCATGCTTCAGCGTCTGTTTAGCGTGTAGCCTGCGATGGATATTCATGGTGTGTCGCTTGTAGTGCCTCTCTCCCAATAACAACTTGCACCAGTAGTTTTTGATATGGGGAAGGTGCACTGCAAGGTCAACCGCTGCCACATCCAGAAAGAGCGGGGCGAGCTGCGTGTCTATGAGTATATGCGCGTAAAAACGGTCCACGAACACCTCGATGTTTTCGCGGCAGTCTAAATCAACTGGCTCGCATACACTTTCGACAGACTTCATCAACTCAGCTAACGCGGAGCCAAAAAATGGTTTGATCGTTCATAAAAACCGTTATCGGGACCAGCGCTAGCCAAAAACAGGTCCGACACACTTGCCCTCTCGAAACACCTGAGACTCATGGTACATTGTTTGCTAATGCCATATTAGTTCGAAGCGCTATTTACCGGGTCCAAGAAAGGCCCGTTCAACAGGCCTAGCGATTGCATTGAAGACACGGCGTTGAAAAAAGAGACCTGGTCATCGCAGACAACCTTCTTGTTTGCCACTATCAGCTGCTCCGTCGGTTTGGGAAACTTGTGGCGCTTCCCTTATGTTGCCGGTGAAAATGGCGGTGGTGCTTTCGTCCTGGTGTATCTGGCATGCGTTCTCATTATCGGCATACCCGCGATCATGGCGGAGCTTGCCATCGCCAAGCGCGGCCACAGCAACCCCGTTGCGACCACAGCGGCGGTCTCTCTCGAGGAGACAGGCCATAGCCGCTGGCAGGCGATAGGCTGGCTTAGCATCCTCGCACCCCTGGTGGCGTTGAGCTTTTATGGCGTGGTTTCAGCCTGGGCATTGGACTACTTATTGCTGGCAGTACAGGGCCGATTTGTCGAGGCAGACCAGGCGCAAACCGCCGCGTTATTTGACGAGCTGCTCGCATCGCCAGGCAAAATGCTGCTCTGGTTTACCCTGGTCATCGCCACGGTCGCGCTGGTGGTTGGCAGCGGCGTGCGCGCCGGGATTGAGCGCGTATCAAAACTCATGATGCCCGCATTGTTTCTTCTGCTGTTCGGGCTCGCCATCTATTCTATGTTGATAGGTCAGACGAGCGCTGCGGTGAGTTTTCTATTCAAACCCGATTTTTCCAAGCTCACTGCCGAGGGTATGCTGATGGCCGTTGGGCAGGCGCTTTTTTCTCTGGCGGTGGGCACAGGTGCCATTCTCACATATGGTGCCTACCTATCCACTCGCACCTCAATCACTCAGTCGGCCTGGACAATCGGCATCGCCGACACCATGGCGGCCATGCTCGCGGGGCTGCTGATTTTTCCCATCGTATTCGCCTCGGGCCTGGACCCTGCCGAAGGACCGGGGCTGATCTTTGTCACATTGCCGATTGCATTCAGCGACATGCCCGGCGGCGTGTTGTTCGCCACCCTGTTCTTTCTGCTCGTTCTGTTTGCCGCCTTCACTTCCGGTCTCGGCATGATGGAACCCGCTGTCTCCTGGCTGGAAGATCGCCCCGGTTGGACGCGTCGCAGGGCGGCAGCATCGATTGCCGTTCTTATCTGGGTGCTGGGGCTGGGCGCGGTTTTTTCATTTAATCTCTGGCGGGAATTCACACCCCTGGACTTTATCCCTCAAATGCAGGGTCGCACGGTGTTTTCTATCCTCGATTTTGTCACGTCGAATCTCGTGCTGCCGTTAAACGCGCTAATGATTGCACTGTTGGCAGGCCTGGTGATCGATGCAAATCGCATGCGCGCAGACATCGCAATGAAGACGGCGACGGCCTGGTCTCTGTGGCGATTCTCCATGCGGTTTATTGCACCGCTGGCCATTACCGCGATGTTTATCGCTAACCTGCTCGAGTAAACGAACAATTGCTTCGCTGAGAGAGCGAACGAGATCGACGTGGCTAACGGGCTTTCACCGCCCGCTTCGCTAGCAGCTTCTCAGACAATGCCGGGCCTTTGCCCGGTATCGTCCACGGGCACACCTCAATACAAATGCCGCAACCCACTGTATGGGTGAAGTAAGGCGCGCACTTGTCAAAATCGACGTACCATTTTTCGATGCCACGCACCATTTGCTTGTCATCCGAAATCGCATCAACCGGGCAATCGATAGTGCAGCGTCGACAGCCCAGGCATAAATCGTCTACGCCAATATCTTCGGCGCAATCGTGTGCCAGCGGCAAATCGGTCAACACCGTAGCAATGCGCATGCTGGAACCGAATTCCTTACAAATCAGTGAGCCGTGTTTTCCCAGCTGCCCAAGACCCGCCTGAATCGCCAGTGGAATGTGTAAGATATCCGCCGCTTCCGAATACGCGCGCGCTCGCCAGCCTAGACTGCGAATATGCTCGGCCAGGGCGATCACGGTACGGGTAATCTCCATGTAGGCGCGCATGGTCTCCGCACCGGCACGATCGCTGGTTACATGAGCCATCTCTTCGCTGTCCATGGGAAAGAGAATCACCACCGCGGTGGGGTAATCAGGCGAGTGGTTTTGGTACAAAGCCTGCTCGGTCAGCGCCGTGATGCCCACCGCTCCCGCGCCCAGCGCTTTTGCACTCTGTTTAATTATATCGGCCATCGCAGCGGGATCAGATACAGGCTGTTGCGTTTTAGCTATGGCACCATCCGCGCGGCGCAGCATCCAGCGATTAACCAGGTTCAGCCAGTACACACGAAAGGGATTGATCAGGGCAAAGAAGCGTTCCAACTTGCCCCACTCCAGCTGGCGTGCGCCGGAGCCGTGGAACACTTGCAAAGCACGACTGAATCGCGATTGACCAAGTCCATTGATGTCATTACCGGAGCGAGGAGCTTTGCTATACGCAAATGGCAGTTCAGGTGATGGGAAATCCTTGATCACTCGTCTCGCCATGCTGACTAATCCGGGATCGTGGTATCGATGTCCAGGGGCTTACCGGATTGCTGTGCCTGGCGATATGCCCTGCGAACCAACACGCCCCGAGTAAGCCAGTGCAGCGCATAGATGCTCAGTCTCCCCAACAGCCTACAATCTCGTTTCAATGCCTGCCAACGCGTGGGGTTCTCTAAGTAAAAGTCTTCTTCGAATGAGGCCATAGTGTGCGTTTAGCTCGAAAAATTTGCTCAACAACAGTTTAGGCGTCAACCTCACGCATTAGGCTTGCTGCTATATCGCTCAGCGCATCCCAATCACAATCGGGTCGGTGTGCGTCTGATACTAACCAGGAGCCCCCACAGCACAGTACATTATCCAACGCCAGATACTTTCCCAGGTTATCTTGATTAATACCACCGGTGGGACAAAAAGCTGCTTGCGGGAAAGGGCCTGCCAGTGCGCGTAGCAACGATCTACCGCCAACGGTTTCAGCGGGGAACAGTTTCAAAATATTGAAGCCACGATGGGTGCAGGCCATCACATCCGAGGCCGTACTCACTCCTGGCACCAGCGCCAGTTGTCGTTGTGCTGACGCTTCCAATAGCGTCTCGCTCCACCCGGGGCTAAAGGCCAGTTCCGCCCCGGCATCAAATACTTTTTGCAACTCACCCGGGTTCGTTACCGTGCCGGCGGCTACCAGCAGTTCAGGGACAGCTTGCTTGACGGCAGCAATGCTGTCGAGGGCGGGAGCGCTGCGCAGCGCGATCTCAATCACGCGAATGCCGCCACGCGCCAGGGCCTTCGCCATCGTAACGGTGGTTTGCACATCGATGGGGGTGACCAACGGCACGACGCGAGCAGACCTCAATGCGATTGAGGTTTCTTCTGTCAACCCATGCGATCCCGGTAACTGCACTTTCGCATTCTTCACGATTAGGCCCGCCTCAACCGGGCAGTGCGTCGTTGCGCAGGCGTTCCACGGTGTGGATAACGCCTCGTAACTCTGCGAGGCCCTTTAGACGGCCCGCAAAGGAATAACCTGGGTTCACTCCCGCTTTTCCGATCTCATCACCTAGCGTATGCCCATGGTCGGGGCGCATGGGAATCATGTCGTCTCGTCCCTGCTCGCGACGTGTTTCCTCCTCGGCCAGCAGCGCCTGCACCAGACCGACGATATCGTTGTCGCCGTCAAGATGCTCCGATTCAAAAAAAGAACCGTCATCCTCACGTTTAATATTGCGTAGATGCACGAAATGGATACTCGGGCCGAATTCTTTGACCATGCCTACTAAATCGTTATCTGCTCGGGCGCCGAACGATCCAGCGCACAGCGTTA
>JBCCNJ010000249.1:0-4488 GCA_039025905.1 Pseudomonadota bacterium
CGCCTGTGTGGACGCGTCCATGACGCAAAAACAATTTTGTGATTCGCAGTGCGCGCGTTTGCGCGAGAGCAGCTCGGAAACGGCGTGTAGTACAACGTGTGTGGATGAACAAGTAGATCAAGCTGCGCGCTGTGAGAGTGCCGCACCTTTGTTCGCCTCTGTTTGTTCAGGAGTCGATTGTGCGGGGCAGATCAACGACTGCCTTGAGCAGGCTATGCAAGACTACGGCTCGTGTCAGACTGCCTGTGCCGAGGGGAATGCATTCTGTGATAATCAATGCCTTGCAAAGCGATCGAGTGCAGAATCAGCCTGTGGTTTTTTGCCCGTGACAAAACGGTCAGGCGCGCTGGTACCCCCCATGTTTCCCCCCGGAGCGCCTGCGAATCTGCAGGCGGCCTTGGATGAGGCTGAGATAGCGCTGGTAGAGGCCGCAGATCAACGCGCGCTGACTCACAGACAGCGGGAAGTGCGCCTAATAGTTGGTGAGCCCGATGCTGAGATTTCCATAGAGCAAGTTGAACACGCCTTTCGCTTTGGTGTGCCTATTGATAGTCGAGAGTTTGAAGAGGGCGATGGCAGCTTACTCTTTTACGGTGATATTGCCAGAAAACACACCTCCCTGTTAGTCGCGGAAACGAGTTTAAAGTGGCGCAATACAGAGCGCGAAGAGGGTCAGCTGACCTTTGACCTGGCCGACTTTGAACTGGCGTGGGCGGAGTCATTGGACTTTGACGTTAAAGCACATGTCCTTTTATGGGGCAATCCTCCGCCGTTCGCCTCTGGAAGCGGCACCCCTGAATGGTTGCGAGAACGTTTTCCGAATGAAGATCTGAGTGACGCTGAGCGGGACGCTCTGCGTGCATTGATTCGAGAGCATATTGAAAAGATAGTGACACGGTATCGTGGACGCATCGATGTTTGGGAAGTCACTAATGAGATGCTGAATCCGCTCACCAGTTGGTTCATTGACAGGCTGGGACCGTCGGTGGTCGATGATGCATTCCGGTGGGCGCGTGAGGCAGACCCGGGGGCGGAGCTGGTATATAACGAGTGGATTAACGATATTTTCACAGGTCTGGGCGGCCCGGATGCGGTGGCAGTGCGTGACCGCGTTGTAGAGCTGTTAGGCGCGGGCGTGCAGATTGATGCGCTTGGGCAGCAGGGCCATTTTGCACCCGGGCTGGTCAATGTGGGGATTGACGAAGGGCTCGATGAGCGTACTCGTGTCGACGACTATGCAGCGGCCTTAGATACACTCGCCGAAACCGGCCTGCCGATTCATATCACAGAGGTAACCTTTGCCGCACCGCAGGAGCCTGAAATGCGTGCGGCGCAGGCCGAGGCTATCATGCGAATCTGGTGGGGCCACCCGCAAGTAGAGGAGATCATCTTCTGGAATTTCTGGAACCCGCTTGGCCCACGCAGTCGCCTTGAATTAGGGATCTATGCAGATGACGGCAATCTTTCTCGTCACGGTGAAGCGATCTTATCGCTGCTGAATAAGCGCTGGCGAACTCGCGTAGACTCCCAACTGGAAGCGGATGGCGCGATAACGTTTCGGGCAACGTATGGAAAATATATTGCCCAGTGGACGTCACCTGACGGCCCCGTTCATATCGAGTTCGAGGTTCCCAAAGGCAGCGGAAGATTAACGATAATTAGCGTCGACTAGACTTGCCTGGAAAGTGATCGCGAGTCGGTCTGTGTAAGCCGGCGCTAAACTCGGTATAACGTGAACAATCAGACAATGGTATGACACCCGTTTCACAACGAATATTTCACTTTTGGTACGGGTTAAGACACCAACTGCGCCACGAATATGCCTGTAAAAACACTCGTGGACAGAGAACCATTTTTGCGGAACCAAAGTTCGCTCGGGTCGTGAACAATTTTGTGATCCGCCGAGTACAGCGCAACCTCCGATGTCATGAAGCCGCTGTCTGCAAGTGCGTTTAGGTAATCTTCAACGGTAAGCGCGTAGTTGGTCACCGCGAAGTCTTCGCTCAGTTGCACCTGGTAGGTCGCTGGAGAAGCTGAGTTGCTAAAGGCTTGGACCACATTCGATAAAAACACGTGCCAGCCATTCGGTTTTAGTAACGACTGAGTCACGCTGAAAATACGTGATAGATCCTTGCTGTGATGATATGTCCAGCGGCTGATCACGAGATCGAAGGCATCTTTAAACTCCGGGTAGTCGTTGCTAACGGTGTGCATATCGCTGTTAACGAATTCCGGGCTTGGCCCACTCGCGGAATCTGCCAGGGCCAAAGATTCTTTGCGGCCTATGTCCAACATATCATCAACCACATCGACTCCCACCAAACGTGTTGTCTGTAGCGATGTACTCAAGGCGTTGAGCACATCGCCCGTGCCGCAGCCAATGTCTATAATCGCTGCGGTTTCACCGTGCTCGCGCACTAAACGGGTGTAATGGTCGACCGCATTTTTATCGCGCAGCGATCCTGTGACCAGGCTATGAAAGTCAGCAGCTCGGTTCGAATAAAGAGCTGATTGCTCGCCAGGCGAGTCATGGTCATTTTGATTCGGCACAACGCTATCCTCTGGCTTCTTTTTGCAGCCTGTGCAGCTTTGGCTGCATAAAACCCATTTAGTTCAGGTGTTTAATCTGAGGTGATTGTGAACGAGCTGGGCCTGATACTCATAATATAAACGGTTAGCTGCGGGTACCTATTACTTATGCGAGTGCGCTGTACGGTTTGAAAGTACTTATAGAGCCTCTAGCCTTACCGGCGTACCGTTAAGCCGCGGCACTCTTGATAGCGGATCAAGCTCTGCATTTGATACCAGACGATTGCGATTAACTCCGTGCGAATAAGACTTTCCTGTTACAGGATCGAAGGTTCTCGAGCCCAAGCCGTGTTCCATCACCGCCACGCCGGGACGTATCTTATTCGATAGCGATACGGTTGTTTCCAGTCTTGCAGAACGCGAAATAACCACAACGGCGGATCCGTCGGTGAGACCCAAGGTCTTCGCATCGTCGCGACTGATTTCCACATAGGTTCCAGGCCCTGAGTCTTGCTCCGGTCTCGGTGCACTCGTCTCGGTAGACCAGGAGTTAAATGCATTAAGTCGACGCCGGCCGATCAAGCGCAAGGGGAAGCCCTCCGGATCTGTATCCGGCGCTGACAGACGTTCCCTCAGCGCGGCAACAAACATCTGGGGTGCCATGTTGATACGTTGACCCTTGGCAGCCATTTTTTCAAAGATCTCACCAAACGTGGGCATTGCATTCGGGTTGCCCAGGCCGTGTTGTGCGCTCTGGACATCGCGCCATTTGAGTCTTCCATGCTTGCGGAGAAGCAGCCTGGTGATCAAAGCTGGAGACAAGCCCATATGGCGCCTACCGAGGAGCTTTCCCAGGGATCTGCCCAGGCGCAGCAATGGATTCAGCACCCGACGTCCCCCGAGTAGTGGTAGGTTCATTGCCAGGCCAAGATCTCTAAAAAACTCCCACTCAAAGCGCATGCCGGCTGGTGGATCTACGACGGCGTGGCTGCGATGGGCATGCAGTGTTGGACTCAGAGCCTGTGTAAGCAAGTTGATCTCATCGCGCTCCAGAAAATGATCACCGGGGATCAACCAATGTGCATGCCGATGACTCTCTCGCTGAAAATGATCGATTACCACTAAACAGTCTAGGGAAGCGAGGGCGGCATCTAAGACGTCACCCTCTGGGCCAGACACCACCGGATTACCGCTGTTGATAATAAGCGCTC
Source organism: Pseudomonadota bacterium (assembly GCA_039025905.1). GTDB lineage: Bacteria > Pseudomonadota > Gammaproteobacteria > Pseudomonadales > Halieaceae > JARRPM01. Next base: position 3,741 of record JBCCNJ010000249.1, read on the forward strand.
GGATCTGGCCCTCGCCAGGTGTGGTGATTTCGTTGGGCAGCTCTGCCAGGCTGTGAGAGCCAGCGACGTTCCGATGTCCGCGCAGTCTGCTCTTTGTCTCGCTCGGTGGAAACAGTTGATTGCCTGCCACCAATAGGTCCAGCACACCGCTCGCGTAGTAGACGCCGCCTTCGGATTCCATGCGCCCGGTAATCACATTGAGCACCTGGGTCAGCCACAGCGCTAAAACGCCGTTCTGTCCCTGCGCGACACCCGTCCGAGCGACCGCAAGTGCGCGGGGGGCCGCGGCAAATCCCAGGGCCAACTGACGAATCGTCGCAAGGGGTACATCGCAGTAGCGGGCCAGGCTTTCGAGGTCGGCATCGCTGCATAGCGAGCGTATGATCTCCAATCCATCATAATGCGCGCGCTTGGGAATCTGGGTGTTCGTCTCCTGTAGGATAATCTTGATCATCGCTAACAGTAGCGCCCAATCAGACTCGGGTAAGGGAGCTATATGGTGACTAGCCTTGGCTGCAGATTCCGTTTCACGCGGGTCGACAACCACTAGGGTGGCGCCGGCCCGTTGACGTTTCAGTATTCGTTTCCAGCCATCTGGCGAATAGCCTATCCAACACATCGTGCTGACCGCGGGATTGGTGCCTATCAGTAGAAAGTAATCGCAGTGGTCTATGTCGGTTTGTAGGCTGACCCAGGGGCTGCCGTACAGCTGTTCTGAAACAACGTGCAAGCCATTCTGATCTATCGA
>JBCCNJ010000250.1:0-4481 GCA_039025905.1 Pseudomonadota bacterium
GGCGAGAGCATTGGCACCGGGGTTTCATCGGCGTGCAGCACCGCATGCCCCAGCAGGCAACTGCGCAGTCGATCCACCAGCGGTGTCAGTTCGACACCACAGCGACCGACCCAGTCGGCCAGCGTAGACCGCGACAGCTCGACACCCGCTCGTGCATAGATCTGCTCCTGACGGTACAGCGGTAGATGATCCGCATACTTACTGATCAACACCTGGGCCAACAAATTCGTGGTGGGAATACCCTTGTCGATGATGTGGGGCGCTACCGCTGTCTGTACGATGGCCTCGCATTGTTTGCAGGCCCACTTGCTGCGGATGTGACGCTCCACCGAGAAGCGGCCCGGCTCATAGTCGAGCTTCTCGCTGATGTCTTCGCCAATGCGGGTCAGCTCGCAGCCACACGCGCAGGTCGTGGACTCGGGGTCGTGGTGGATCTCGGTGCGCGGGAGCTGAGATGGTAAAGGCTGACGTCGGGGCTTGGCGGGCTTAGCGGTTTTCTTAGGCTCACACTCGGCGAGCTTCTCCAGTTCGGTCTCCAGGGCCGCGAGATCTTCATCGACCAGGTCGTCCAATAAGCTCTGCTGGGGACTGCGGCTTTTGCCCTCGCTGCGCTTCCCAAAGCGATGTCGCTTGAGAATCGCGATCTCGTGGGTTAGGTGCTCTTCGCGAACTTTGAGTGATTGGATCGTGGCATCCCGTTGATCCAGCTCGGTCTTCTGGGCCTCAACCTGCTCAAGCAACTGTGTCGCCATGGCCCGAAGCGCCGTGGGATCGAGTTCGTTGAGATCGATGCCGGATTGCATCAGCGCACTGTGCCACCGGTACCGAGCGGTGGCCAGACGCAGTAATTCCGTAGACTCCAAAGAGCCGCCGTGGTGTTATCTACTGCCGGTCAATGACAAAGTCAGCGCGGGCGTATTGCCAGGGCAGGCCTGAAGCAAGCGCCTGTAGTTGCAGTGCATCGAGGCTAATGGCCTCACCGGTCCGCAGGGCGCTCCACACGAAGCGACCGCGGTGCAGGCGCCGGGCTAGCAACCAGACGCCAAAGCCATCGCACAGCAGGATCTTCATCCGATTGGCGCGTTTGTTAGCAAACACATAAGCACAGTGCGGCTTCGCCGCACCGAAGACGGTAACCACGCGGGCCAACATCGTGTCTGGCCCGGCACGCATATCCATCGGTTCTCGCGATAGCCAAATCTCGTCGATGCGCAGTACCTGGCCATTCAGAGGCATTGTCACTGGGTGATGGCTCGCAGCCAGGGGATCGAGTGCTGCAGTTGACGGATCGGCCAGTGAACCACAAGCTGGCCCCGTGGTGTAGGGACTTCGATGCGAACCGTATCGGATGGCGGGGGCTCCGTCGGTTGGGGTGACGTACTCACGGCCGTTGAACAACCCGGCGACGGCAGGCGCAAGAACTTGCCCTGGGTCTGTTGCTCTCGTGCTTTGCGGCGCCAATTGTGAATGACGTTGGGGTTGATGTTATGGCGTAGCGCCACCGAGGCAATGGAAACTCCAGGAGTCTTTCACTCTGCGAGTATCCGCTGTCGGAACTCCGGAGAATAGCGACGACGAGACCGCTTGCGACTAGGGGTTGGTTCTAAACCATCCATGGTAAGTGTCCACTTAAAAATAGATGGACACTTAAATCACACATCACACGAACAAAATGAAGATGGGATTACCGGGCGGTTACGCTGCGAACCCCACTTGGTGAGACAAACGTGCCTAGCTTGCGCAACTCATTGCTCACGCGTACCTGGCCATGAGCTGGGAAATCCATCGCATACTGCAGCACCGCTGACTCGATCACGGGCTCTACTCGATTCTTGGGATTGGGACGACGCTTTGACTTGTCCAGCAGCGCTTCTACGCCACCGTCGTCTCGTGCTGATTGGTAGCGATAAAACGTGTCTCTCGATACGCCCATCATCTGGCAGGCTTTCGACACGTTGCCGAGTTCTTCGGCCAAGTTCAGCAAGCCGATCTTGTTTCTGATGATCCTCTGTGTAGACATGATTCATGTGGGTTTCCTGTCGGTTTTGGTTGATAGGTCGCGCTTCTATCAAAACCGATAACCCTCACTTTCCTCAAGTGAAGTGTCAGATCAGGTCTGAACTAATACACCTATGGCTACGCTGAATGAAGTGTAAGTGGCTCATCTGGTCTGCCCTCAGTCTTTCTGCTGGATAGTGAACCATTTTTATTCGATTCTTCCACGACACCTCTTTTTTGGCACTCTCCCCGCATCGACAATCTATCATTGTCAACGAGCAGGTTCTGGGTTATCCAAGTCCACGTGTCGAACGCTCTTTCTACCGTCTGAAACCCAACCCTTGCAGACTCTGTCGCCCTCCAGGAACTCTACCTCGCTGTAGCGATACCCTCTGAGACCCGTGTTCCAAGAATCCAATAGCCGGACGCGCGTATCAGCTTCAAGTCTATAAGGTGATTCGCAGTATTCGATCGTATTGTTAAAAAAAGACCCTAGGCCAAGAAAACCGGCGTAATGAGGCCGGCAAGAAGAGACGGATTTCTTCCTTGAAAGGGTGGCATTTGGCTCGAACCGTTTTTCAACGCACTGTGGTTGATCTTGCGCAATTGCGGCGGGAAAGAAAGAAGATCTTTGTATGTGATCATGCGCGGTGATTTTTACTTGATTTTGGCTTGCGGTCTCCCCTAAGCGCTCGCTTTCCGTGTCGATGACAGAATAAGGGGTTATCGCACTCAGTACAGCGAAAATAGACACTCCGCGAGTGAATGCAGTGACTTTATCGTCAGGGTTATAGAGCCAGCAAAAAAACAAACTCAATAAAACCAAAACTAGTAGGCCTAACACTCCTGGTCCGATAAAAGTTTCACCCAATAAAAATTGCTCTAAAACACCACCTATTTTAAGAGTGGTTGCCGCGTCGATATTTGTCGAGAGGTCTGCTATTACCAATACAAAAGCTCCTCCGATGGACGCTATGTAAAGTTGCGCCAAGTCTCTAGTAGATCTCGGAGCGTTCCCCTCAGCAACAATCGTTTCGGATGTTGCTTTATTTCTCGTATCGATCACAGTGTTGTGCCTCCTACTGATTCGATGGCTGTGTTTAGCTGAATGAATTCAGTGCATGCACTTCGTGGTAGGCTCGCCTTTACGACGGTACCGCTATTGAGCATTAATATGCCGGACATCCGAGATGTTTAGCATACCCACGCCATCAAACATGCGGTAGATCTAGAGTCGTGATTTTTCATCGGCTTTCTCAGTTGAAGCTCTCAATTTGCTGCGTAACTGCTGATTTCTGTGGCACGATTTAAATCTGGTCCAGCCGAGATGCGCTCATTGTATTTTCATACAGGTGTTTGCATTTGTAAAAAGCAAAAAAGTCTTACTTGAGCATGCGTTTTTCTGATCACAACCTCGGCGTATATGGGACTCTCGGGAAAACCCATCCTTGGGTAAACTGGCACGAACTGCTTCAGGACCAGCCAATGCGATTTAGAAGACGGCACCAGAACGGCATCTCAGTTCGCGAACTTTTGCACAAAGGCGTATGGACGTCCCTGGATGAATCGGCTGAAGTTCAAGCACTGGTTTCCGGCTCTACTACGAGCGCGGATCTCATCCCATTTCTACAGCTGGATGCCGATGGAAGAAAAGCGCTTGCGGTGCTCGCAGGTGACCTTCCCGATGCCGCCGTGGGCGAGGCGCGGATGCTACCGCCTGTGGACGTCCGCTCGTTTCGCGACTTCATGCTTTACGAAAAGCATGTGATCAATGCGTCGCGGGGACTGGTGAGGCGTGTCATGCCGGGTGTGTTTTCGATCGCCCGGGTGTACGAAACTGTGTTGCGACGCCCTTTCGCTAAGTTCAAGCCTAATAAGCTCTGGTACCAGCAGCCGATCTATTATTTTGGGAACGGCCTGAATATTCTGACCGATGGCGATGCTATGCCGTGGCCGAACTACACAAATCTGCTGGATTATGAGCTCGAGATAGGAGCAGTGCTGGTGCGACCACTTCGCAATGCCTCAGCGGAAGAGGCTGCTGCAGCGATTGGTGGGTTCGTTCTTATAAATGACTTCAGTGCGCGTGACGTGCAGATCGATGAGATGTTTTCGGGCTTTGGTCCGCAAAAGGCCAAGCACTTTGGTTCGGCTATTTCGGCGGAGGTGGTGACCGCCGATGAGATTTTGCCGATCCTTGATGAGCTGACGGGATCGGTGTCGATAAACGGGCAGCAGGTAGCTACCGTCTCCAGCGCCGGCGCGCAGTTCACGCTGCCGGAGGCGATTGCATTTGCGTCTACCTGCGAGGACCTGCATCCGGGTGAGTTGTTTGGGTCCGGTACGCTTCCGGGTGGTGCGGGTATCGAGAACGATGCCCTGGTTAAATCCGGGGATACTCTCACGCTAGTGTTGGACGGTCTCGCCAGCCTTACCAATGTTGTGTCTGCAAAAGAGCAGTAAACCCAGAGAGGTTAGTCGAC
>JBCCNJ010000251.1:0-4399 GCA_039025905.1 Pseudomonadota bacterium
CTGGTGCGGCCGATAAGTACTACATCATTTTCGGGCTAATCGGATTTGTGGCGCTGATCGTGTTTGTCTCTTGGCTTTTTATTCGCTCTTCCAAGTTATTGGCCATTTTGACTGGCATTTTTACTGTTTGGGTTTTGGCGGCTTTAGCGCTAGGTTTGTCCCAATGGTGGTAGCCAGTGCGTTGTCGCACCCTAACAAGTGACTATGGCTCCGCGTCAAGGGTTTAGGCCATATTCGGGTCCCACTGCGTACCGTTTTTCACCATCGTATTCAGAATAATCAGCTGCTTTCGCATGCAGGCAACAATGGCCAGCTTTTTGGGTTTGCCTGCGGCAACCATTCGCTCGTACATGGGTTTGAGTTTTGGATGACACTGGATAGCTGACAGCATTGATACGAATAAAACGGTGCGCACTTTATGTCGCCCCCCGCGGATAAATCGCTTGCCTTGATACTTTCCACTGTCACGATTCATGGGTGCGACGCCGACCAGAGCGGCGATCTCTTTGTTGTTAAGCCGCCCTAGCTCAGGCAGCTCGCTGAGCAGGGTGTAAGCCAGGACTTTACCGACGCCCTTGGCACTCATCAGCAGATCGCGCTGATCTTTCCATTCAGGCACGTCATTGGCGAGCGTATCGATCTTCTTATCGATACCACGAATCTGTGTTTCTATAGTTTTGAGTATGGCTTTGATCGGCGCGTGTACCGACTTGGGCATGCGCTTGAGGCGATTCTTCTGCATGGTACTCATTTCCAGACACTGGCTCCGGACTGCCAGCAGATCGCTGATGAGTCTGAGTTTTTCGGGTTTGAGTGCGGTTAGTCTTGGTTGTGTGACTTCGCCAAAGTGAGCGAGGTCCATGGCATCGAGCTGATCGGTCTTGGCCGTACGGCCGATGGACTTGGCAAAATCCCGCGCGTTGCTGGGATTGCAGACCGCGACAGGCAATTTGGCCTGATGAGCGGCTTTGACGAAATGGAATTCGAGTCGTCCGGTAGATTCGATGGTAATGCGCTCGGGTTTGAACTGACGTATCGCTTTAACAGCGTCCTTGGCACCCTGGGGTGTATTAGGGTAAGAGAAGTATTCGCCAAGTGGTCGGACATAGATATCCAGATGGTCTTGGCTGGTATCGATACCGATGTTGATGGGGGTGTGATTGTGGTGATTCATGGTAAGCTGACTCCGCCTTGCTATTCGGGCTCGAGGCCCACATGACTATTCGAGTTATGCCTAGGTATAGAGTTTGCAGTGCTCCTACTTGTTACCGGTCTTTTTGGAACCCACAAGGCTACGAGCTACTGCAAAAGGCCTTCGGCGGCCACCGAAGGTGGGCCTCACTTTACCCGTTCTCAGGAAGGCAATCTTGATGAACATCCCTGAAACTGAACCATACAAGTCAAGGCTGCAAGGGCGCTTCGCGCCGGGACGGCCTACCGGCCGCCCCAGCTTGAAGCTACATGGACTCCTCCTGTCGTCAAGCGTTAGCGGTGTTGAAGTTCAAGTATGAGACTGCAACTCTACATTCGGTCTACTATTGAGTGCTTTGCACTCGGACCCAGATGAGTATTCGCTCGGAAAGCACGCCTTATTCGTTAGACGACCTTAGTGGTCTCTTCAAGCTCCAGGCTATTGCTTCCTCGGTCTGACTTGTCGTCATCTACCGCCTTCGCAGGACTCGGTGGTTACCTCGCTATTATCAGTGTATGTTTAAGGCTGTTTTCAGGCCGATCTTGCTTAATTGTTGCTGTCTAATCATGCTGGCATCGCCCGGTAGTGTTCATTCTTGATCATCAGTGTCCAGATTAAACGAGCATTCCGGGCTGCGAGTGCCACCACTGCCCGTAGGTAGCCTCTACGTGCAATCAACTCACGTATCCAACAACTCACCTTGTCTTGTTTCTCGCCCAGATTCGCAATGACCGCTCGGGCTCCATGCACCAGGCACATACGCAGGTATTTATCTCCCTGCTTGGTAATCCGGCCGAGCCGAATCTGTCCGCCGGTCGTATACTGCCGTGGGACCAATCCCAACCAAGCAGCAAATTGTCGGGCATTCTTGAATAACCTTGGATCAGGCACGCTGGCGATCACACCCGAGGCGACTTGCTCACCCACGCCAGGGATTGTCATCAGCCGTTGGGCGTTATCGTCTTCTCTTACGATTCGGGCGAGTTCTCGATCGTAGGCGAGTATTTGACTGTTCGCATGCTGAATGCGCTGCCACAAATCGCTTATAAGCTGTCGCGTCAGCATGGGTAAACCGTTTTCAGCATCTTCAAGCACAGTTGGGATATGTGCCTGCGCGCTGTAGCGTCCCTTGGGTATTACGATGCCAAACTCGGAGAGCAGGCCGCGAAGCTGGTTGATAAGGCCGGTTCGTTCCTTGATCAAACCTTGGCGGACTCGGTGTAGGCACAGTACCGACTGCTGGTCAGGTGTTTTCACTGGAACGAACCAGATATTGGGCCGGCGTACGGCCTCGCAAATGGCCTGTGCATCATTGATGTCGTTCTTAGCGCCTTTGCGAAATGGCTCGACAAACTTGGCCGCAAGGATGCCGACTTGATGGCCCATCGCTTCAAACTGACGGCCCCAGTAATGCGCACCGCTGCAGGCTTCCATACCAATCAGACAAGGGGGACACTGTGCAATGAATGGTAGCAGTTTCTTGCGAGTTAACGATTTACGCAGTATCACTTTGCCGTAGCGATCGGTGCCCACTACACTGAAATTGTTCTTGGCCAAATCGATACCTAGAGTTTTAATGTTCATTGTGACTCCTCCTATCTGCAAGTGTTTGTTCACCGACTTCACTTTGGCACATTGCGATGCCGTTAGGGTAGGAGGAGTCCATCTCATTCGTTATGTGTCTTTGTATCGAGCTTCATTATGAGCGGTGATCTTTGCAGCAACGTTTTCGAGCGAGTGTATCTTGCGGCAGTGATAATAGCTTTTGTCGTGTTTGTATGCTCTTGGCCTGTTGTAATCTTGGGCGAGGAAAAGCTTACGGATCGAGAGCAGTTATCAGGAATTTTTTATACGCTATTTTCAAAGGACAAGCTCACAGAGCATGGTCGTAAATGGCACCGCCCAATGCAGGTGTCGCTTATTACTTCAATTATTGGCTTTTTTGCTGCCATGAGACTAGGTATTTGCTCATGAGTGGTGCAGCACATAACAAGTTGCGTCTAGCGCCCCTTCGGGGCTGGGACGTCCAACCTTGCGCTGCGCTTCAGGCTGGCCGCCCCAGCGCAAGGCGTTAGGCGGCCATGTATCGAGTACCACCCGACCTTGATCTAGCGCCTATTGTCGGCGATTTCTCGACTCAAATTCGCGTTGGTCTTTATGATTTTCAGTTCGATTTAGGAGGGTTTTCCTTCACCGTCACCTCCAGGCTGGAACTTCGAAAAGAGCAGTCTCTTATCGCTACTTGGGAGCCAGGCGGGTGGCCAGAAGCCGGCTTCAAGGAATTATTCAACAATGCGGCGATGAAATTTGAGCTACCTAATGATAGGGAAATCGCCATTTACTATGATACCGGCGCAGAGTTGCATCTCTTTGACGACTCAGACGAATATGAGTGCATACACATTTCTGGAAACGGGTTGGGACTTCTCGTCATATGAAGCCGCCTAACAAGTGCAGGTTGTGTGGGCCGTCAAACCGCTGCGCGCTTTGCCGCCCCAACTGCGGGCGTTAATGCGACTTCTCGTCCAGACAGCTCTATTAGCTTGCGCCTTTACATCAATCAGTATCAAAGCTGAGGAGTCGGATCCATATGGCTGGATTGTGCCCTATATCTGCAAAGGAATGGGTCAGTGCATTGCACCAGATTTCGAGAGTTGCAAGGCAGTCATTGATCCAACTATCGTAAGCTGCAAGGAGGTTTTTGGGCCACCCCCACCAATCGAGGACTCTGTTAAACAAGTAGAGCATCAGAAACAGTTTTCCCAGTGCGTACTGGAGGAGTATCTCCAGTCTCGAGATATGGAAAGGGAGGATCTAGCAGCCTGTGCATCGGGTCGCATTAACAAGTAAGAGTTTGGGACGCCGTAACCGGCGCCTCAACCCTAGGCGTTAAATTGCATAGCATATGGATATAGCCGCACAAATTTCAGCCATATTGGGCGTACTACTTTTTGTAGTTGGCGTTGTTTGGTTTTTTGTAACTGCATCGCAAGAGGAATTCAAATTCAACTATGTAGTTGAGTTTGCTCTCATATTCCCGATCTTCTTGTATCGAAATTGGCGGGAGTTTAGAGTCCAGAGCATAGTAACGTTGCTCGGTCTGCTGTTAGTCATCGCGGGTTATTCTCATGGCTGGTAGTCCGTGCAATTTAACAAGTTTAGGCACTCGGACGCGCTTACAGCGCGCCCGGTGCTAAAGGCGTTAAC
>JBCCNJ010000252.1:0-4388 GCA_039025905.1 Pseudomonadota bacterium
CGTAGGCGACATGCGAAGAGCAGCCCGCTACCACTCAACGAAACTGAAGCCATGATGTCCTTCTTTACGATCAAGGCAATGGTCGCCGGCCAGGCGGGAAAAAACTATCCTGCCCCAATCAAAGTCGTCGACGTCATAGAAAAAGCTCGCGGCATGAGTTTGGAAGAAGCACTCGATGTAGAGGCAGACGCTTTTGCCGAGCTGGCGACCACCCCGGTTGCCGCCGCTTTGGTTGGTATCTTCCTCTCAGACCAGCTATTGGGCAAAAAAGCGCGTGCTTGGGAGAAACAGGCCAGCAAGAAAATTGAGCGCGCCGCCGTGCTGGGCGCTGGTATCATGGGCGGCGGAATTGCCTATCAGTCGTCCCTGAAGGGCATACCCATCAAGATGAAGGATATCGCACAGGATGGGTTGGACCTGGGGCTAAGCGAAGCCAATAAACTGCTGTCCAAGCGTGTTGCTCGCGGACGACTGACGCCAGAGAAGATGGGCGAGATCCTTAACCACATTGACCCGATGCTGAGCTATGAAAACTTCGAGAGCGTCGACATCGTGGTTGAAGCCGTGGTGGAAAATCCAAAGGTAAAGCATGCGGTGCTCGCTGAAACCGAAAAACAGATCCGCGACGATGCGATACTCGCATCCAACACTTCAACAATATCCATCAGCTATCTTGCCGAGGCACTGGAGCGACCGGAGAACTTTTGTGGCATGCACTTTTTCAACCCGGTGCACGCGATGCCTCTGGTGGAAGTCATTCGCGGTGAGAAGACTTCCGATAAAGCCATTGCTCAAACCGTGGCCTACGCCAACCGTATGGGAAAGAAGGCGGTGGTGGTCAACGATTGTCCCGGCTTCCTGGTGAATCGCGTCCTATTCCCCTATTTCGATGGTTTCTCGAAATTGGTGCGCGATGGCGCCGACTTCCAGGCAGTAGATAAAGTAATGGAACGCTGGGGCTGGCCAATGGGGCCAGCCTATCTCACCGATGTCGTGGGTATCGATACCGGGGTGCACGCAGGCCAGGTCATGGCTGAAGGCTTTCCGGATCGCATGACTCTGGATTTCAAAACACCGACGGAGCTCATGTTTGAAAACGACCGCCTGGGACAAAAGAACAACAAGGGTTTCTACGACTATGTGCCGGATAAACGCGGCAAACCTAAGAAAACATCCTCCGAGGAGGCGTACAAAGTAATCGCCCCCACTGCGGGCGACCGCGTGGAATTCGAACGTGAAGACATCGTTATGCGCATGATGCTGCCCATGTGTACCGAGCTGGCTCGCTGCCTGGAGGAAGGGATCGTCGGGTCAGCGGCAGAGGCTGATCTTGCACTGGTGTATGGCGTTGGGTTCCCACCCTTCCGCGGCGGTATTTTCCGCTGGATGGATACAGTAGGCATGGCCTACATCGCTGAGGCGTCCAAGAAATTCCAGGAATTGGGCAAAACCTACGAGCTGACGGCAGGCATGCAAGCAAAGCTCGAGTCGGGTGAAACTTATTATTAAGTCATCTGGCGTAAAGATGACTCACAAGGGAGAAATACTGTGAACGTGAATCCAAGAGATGCAGTAATCATCGACTATGCCCGCAGCGCTATGGGGCGATCTAAAAACGGCTGCTTTCGCAATGTACGCTCAGATGATCTGTCCGTAGGCGTAATCAGAGGTTTACTGGAGCGCAATAGCGCACTCGATCCCACCGAGATTGATGATTTGATATGGGGCTGCGTGTTACAGCGCGGCGAGCAAGGTATGAACCTGGGCCGAGCGCTGGTGCTCGGTGCACAGCTACCGTTCTCTATCCCAGGGCAAACGGTGAACCGTTTATGCGGCTCTTCCATGTCGGCTTTGCACACCGCCGCTGCGAATATCATGTCGGGTGTCGGCGACGTTTATCTGGTTGGCGGCGTCGAGCACCTCGGCCATTTGCCGATGATGGACGATGTCGATCCCAACCCACGCATGGGTCTCAATGTGGCAAAGGCAGCCGGCATGATGGGCATGACCGCTGAATACCTCGCCATGATGCACGGTATTGGTCGCGAGCAGCAGGACGAGCTTGGACTGCGATCGCATCAGCTGGCACATAAGGCAACTGTTGAAGGTAAGTTTGACAGAGAAATCATCCCGATCGAGGGGCACGACGAACAAGGTGCACTGATATCGGTTAGGCAAGACGAAACCATCCGCCCAGAAACCACGCTCGAGGGGCTAGCGTCGCTGCCTCCCGCCTTCAACCCCCAAGGCGGCACGGTGACGGCGGGCACCTCCTCGCAAATTTCCGATGGCGCTTCGGCGATGTTGATTACGTCGGCCGAAAAGGCTCAGTCGTTAGGGCTGAACCCACTTGCGAAGATTAACGCTATGACCCTGGCAGGCGTTGACCCGTCTATTATGGGCTATGGACCCGTTCCCTCTACGCAAAAGGCATTGAAGAAACTTGGGCTGACCATGAAGGATATTGATATGGTCGAGCTGAACGAGGCGTTCGCGGCGCAAGCACTACCCGTTCTTAAAGACCTCGAACTTCTCGATGATCTGGATGAGAAGGTAAACGTGCACGGTGGCGCGATCGCGCTGGGGCACCCCTTTGGCTGTTCCGGTACCCGAATTACAGGTTCACTACTCAACGTCATGGAGGACAAGGACTTAACCCTGGGCATCGCCACCATGTGTGTCGGGCTTGGCCAGGGTATCACCACCGTAGTGGAACGAGTCTAGGCTACGGGACGCGAAAATCTGTAGATATGGCGAGCGCCAGCGCTCGCCCTAGTCATACTCATTGCGCTGCTATTTCGATATTACCTATCAGCGACGGGATGCGAACGACCGGCGAACGCTGTCTTGATCACTGTGCGCACCAATAGTATGCCGTGCCGGCTACTGACAGCAGCGCGTAAGGCCGCCTGCTTCTCGGCAGTGGCGTCGCCTTCGAGCTGTACTCTGGTGATACCGGGCCTGCGTGCCGGGAACTGCTCAGATCAATCGTCACCTTGGGGCGACGATAGCAAGCGGTCTATCCGTTTCAGAGTTGCTTCCAACTCCGCACTCGGCAATCCAGAATCCTTGAAATATTCCTCGGCCATCGGCGCAATACCACAGCGCTGCGGCAGTGGTCCGCCAGTTTCCAACAGCTCGTACACTCGCGGCAAGAAGATGAACTGCAGCCACTGAGGAAACGTCAAGGTATCAAAGCAAAACGGCTGGTCGGACGCCAGCGCTGAAACCGGTGGTGGCTTCCCATCCCACAAATCCATGATCCTAAGCTGCGCCTCAACATCGATCAGCAGTTCAGCCACGGTAGTCGTCATCGCCTCTCCCTTCTAGCTGCATACAATGATCTACCTACCGGGGCTGCGCAAGCTCTCTACGAAATGGTGGCAACGACTCTAAGATCGCACGGCCATAGCGACGAGTGATTAGGCGTCTGTCCATTACTGTAACTCTGCCTTCGTCTTGTTCGGTACGCAGCAGGCGACCGCTGGCCTGAACCAGCCGTAGAGCGGCATCTGGAACGCTGATTTCCATGAAGGCATTGCGGCCTTGCGCCTCTATCCATTCGGCCAAGGCAGCCTCCAGCGGACTGTCGGGAACGGCAAACGGAATCTTGGCAATCACGACATGACGGCAGTACTCACCCGGAAGATCGACACCTTCTGCGAAGCTGGCGAGACCAAAGATAATCGATCTCTCGCCGGCATCAACAGCCTCTCTATGACGCCTCAATATCTCCTGCTTGCTGTAATCGCCCTGCATTAGAATACACACACGGGTTCTCGCTTCGATCCCTTGAAACACCGCCAGCATTTGACGACGGGATGAAAATAACACCAGAGCGCCCCGTTCTGATGACAATATTCGCGGCAGGCTTTCCACCAATGCACGGGTATGCAGTTCAGTGTCACCTGGGTCACAATCCATGTCTGGCACACTAAACACCGCTTTTGAATAGTCAAACGGGCTGGCGACGATCTTTAGCTTGCTCTGCTGGGGAGCGCCAGAATGCAGTAGGAAGCGATCAAATGAATTGAGTGCTGTCATCGTCGCGGACGTCACAACAACACCCGCCGCCCGTGACCAGAGACAGTCATCCAGTATGTCAGCTGCCAGTATTGGGCTGCAGCGCAAATCAAAGCCAAATTGCCCATTGCTATTGAGGAGCGTGATCCAGCGGGCTTTCGGTGGGTCATCGTTCTCACCCGTTACCGCGTATTCTCGCCAGAGACCGGCTGCACTTTCCGCCCGTGCGAGCAGGCCACCGATATTGCTGTGCCAGGTTTCAATCGCCGCCCGATCAAGCGCTGCACCCGAATCCTCCAGCGAGTCCTCAAGTACAGACTCCATTCGTTCCAATTCTCTGGTCAATCGCTGAAAGTGGTTCGTCA
>JBCCNJ010000253.1:0-4343 GCA_039025905.1 Pseudomonadota bacterium
ATCTGGCCCGGTGGCATCCATGATGCTCGCAGATCAGGGCGCCCAGGTCGTGAAGGTCGAGCCCCTGGCCGGTGAACAAATGCGGCATATTGGGCCGCCGCACAATGGAGTGGCTGCAGCATTTTTTTCGTGTAACCGCGGGAAGCAATCCATCGCACTCGACCTGAAGTCCGAAGAGGGAAAGACAATTCTGCTGAAGTTGATCGAACAAGCGGATGTGTTTATTCAGAACTTTCGACCCGGTGCGATCGAGCGCATGGGATTTGGGGAAGCCGTCCTGCGAGAGAAGAATAAGAAGCTGATTTATGTGTCTATCAGCGGGTTCGGTGAACAGGGGCCCTATCGAGATAAGCGTGTCTATGACCCGGTTATTCAAGCACTGTCGGGCGCCACGGATATCCAGGCGGATCGCGCGACGGGTCGTCCGCAGATGTTTCGAATTATTATTGCCGACAAAGTCACCGCCTTGGCGGGAGCCCAGGCTATTTCATCTGCCTTGTATGCCCGTGAGAAGACGGGCGAGGGGCAACATATTCGCTTATCGATGCTGGAGACCATGCTGTCATTCTTCTGGCCCGAGGGTATGGCGGGCCTCACCTATGCGGAGCAGGAATATGACGTTACAAAATTTCAAGGCAAGCTGGACTTAATCTATCCCACCCAAGATCGCTACATTACTGCCGGCGCGATATCGGATAAGGAGTGGGCCGGGATGTGCCGCGCCTTGAATCGAGAGGATTTGATCGAAGACCCGCGTTTTAGATCAGCCACCGATCGCTTTGCCAACAATGAAGAGCGCAAGTCGATTACCGCCCAGGAGATAGCTAAATGGTCAAGTGATGCCGTCTTGGCGCGGCTAGAAGCGCAAGATGTACCCTGCGCACCACTGTTAGATAGGATGGAATTAATGGAGCATGAGCAGATAGTAGCTAACGAGTCCATTCAGAGAATCGATTTTGCGGGCTTTGGTGAGGTGCGTCAGGCCAGACCAGCGGCACAGTTTGATAAGACACCTGCTGTAATCACCGGGCCTGCTCCGCGCCTGGGGCAGCACAGTCGCGATATTCTCACGCAACTGGGATATTCACAGGATGAAATCGAGCAACTCGTGGCCGATCATAAAGTCACTGTGTCTGAGTAAAGACTACGTATAAGGAGAGTCCGCAATGAAGAAAGTGTGTTTAGTGGTGGGTGCTGGCGCTGGCATCGGTGGCAGCGTCGGGCGTAAGTTTGCACAAGAAGGCTATCACGCTGCGCTATGCCGGCGCAGTGATGAAGAAGGCTTGAATAAGATGGTATCGGCCATTGAAGAAGAGGGCGGCTCCGCCAGCGGTCACCTGGTGAACGCGGTGAAAGAGGGCGCACTTGAAAATCTGGTGGAAGAGGTTGAAAAGATTGGCCCGATCGAGGTCGTCCTGTTTAATCTCGGCGCCCAGATAGGCACGCGCTCATTGGACGATACCAGCCTGAAAGTATTTGAACTCGGTTGGCAAATGGCCTGCTTTGGCTTGTTTCGCCTGGCGAAGGTGTTGGTGCCTTTGATGGAGGAAAGAGGTGGAGGCACAATTCTTGTGACCTCTGCCACTGCTGCCGTGCGCGGTAATGCGGGTCAGCACTCCCATGCGGCTGCTATGGGTGGCCGCCGTATGCTGTGTCAGACCCTGAACGCAGAGCTCGCCGTTAGAGGCATACATGTAGCCCATATTCTGATTGACGGAGCGGTGGATGCGCCGGATACCCTGGGCAAAATGCTTGGTCCTGAACGCTACGCACAATTGCGAGCAGCAAAAGGCGAAGAGCATGATGGTCTGTTGCTGCCCGAGAAGATGGCGGAGACCTATTACCATGTTGCGCACCAACACCGCTCTGCCTGGACGCATGAGTTAGACCTCCGCGCTTTTTCCGACCTTGCCTGGTGGAATCATGCACCTAAGGAACAGCTTGCGACGCCCTAGGTGTTCTCATGCCGCTGTAGCTGGCGGACGTTTTGCTAACTTCGGTGCCTTTTGGAGTTAGCACCTCCGGTCTACATATCTCGCTCCTAAGATCAGTAAATGTTGCTGTCACCGGGCTGAGCCTTTGCCGTTATTAATTTGGAGCAAAGGCTTTGCCCCGACGTCATCATTTTGTATTTGGAAAGCGAATGGCGCTGATCTGCCCAACTTGTTAAAGTCTCTGCGCTTTCACTGTGTTCACCAGGAGTAAGGTAGATTCATGCATACAGAAGAATTTTCAGACATCCACTATGAACTCGATAACGAGGGTATTGTCACCGTTCGCCTAAACACACTTTGGCGTAAAAATGCGATCAGCGGTCTGACCGCACTGGAGCTCTACTACGCGGCAAAACACTTTCAGAGCGATGATGCAGCGCTGGCAATGATTATTACAGGCGCAACAGACCCGGATAGCGGGGCGAACAAGCAGGCCTTCAGCAGTGGGGGCTACTTCATACCGAGCGTCTATGAAGGTGTGCCGGAAAAGATCATGGCGCAAATCGATCTTACAGATATCGCGATGAAGCGCACGGTGCTTGAGTTTTTCAGTTGTGACAAGCCAGTCATTGCGGCGATCAATGGCCTTGCCATTGGCGGTGGCCTAACCTTACCGCTGGCGGTAGCCGATCAAATCTACGCATCGGAGCACGCCTGGGCAAGGCTACCCTTCGCCAGCCTGGGTATTTCGGCGGAGCTGGGTTCGACCTATATGCTGCCGCGCCTGTTGGGGATGCATAAAGCGAAGGAACTGTTTTTCTACCCGGATAGAATCGAAGCTCAGCAGCTATTAGAGCTCAATTTGATCAATGCTGTCTTGCCACACGAGGAACTTTTGTCGTACACGCGGGATAAAGTGTTGCAGCTCATACCGCCGAGAGGAGCAGGTGCGTCTATACGGGCAATGAAGCGCATAATCCACAAGCAACGCATAGATGAGTTAACCCAAGCGCTGGACCTGGAGAACGAAGCGCTTAACGAACTGATCAAAAGCGAAGATTTTGTTGAGGGATTCACTGCAAGGGTAGAGAAAAGAGACGCCGTGTTTAAGGGTCGTTGAGCATTTGCTCGTGTGTAGGGAAGCGAGCTTCAGGCCCGCTTCACTCAACGTATTTCGCTCGCTAGCGTTAATTGTCTTACTACAGCGGAACGACTTTTACCGATCACAGGCCCCGTGAGGAGAGGGGCGCTCCGCTCTGGTTTTTGTCATCGCTCAAAGCTCACTGCGCTTGCGAGGATGCTGCTCTTTGGGTGCCTGGCTGTAATCATTAAAGGGCGCATCGCGCATGGTCACCGCAGCCTTGACACCATCGCTCTTGGCAACGCGCACAAAATCCCTGCCCTCGGGTGTATTGCGCATAATGCCATCGAGAATCGGCCCCAGCGTTTGCGTGCTCTGCAATCCCATGTTGTCGTAAGCCTGATTCACAATCAGCTTCATGGACATCAATTGTGTGAGCGGTATCTGAGCAAGCTTGTCAGCCAACGCTTGCACGGTTGCGTCTAAGTCTTCCAGGGGTACTGACTGATTAATCAACTCGATTTTGGCCGCCTCTTCACCGCTGACCCATTCGCCCGTAAGCGCGTAGTACTTTGCTTTGGCTAAACCGAGACGATAAACCCACATGCCTGAAAGATGACAGCCCCAAACGCGAGAGTAGGGCGTACCGATGCGCGCATCATCGGATGCAATAACGAGATCGGCACACAGCGCCATCTCAGAACCACCACCCATGCAGTAGCCGTGCACCTTCGCTATCACGGGTTTGAGGCCACGCCACAGACCCATAAACTGACTCATATAAGACTTGTAGGGATTGATCACAAGGTCGACGTCGCGGCCAGGATCATAGTTATCCTCCACGATGCCTTCGAAATGTTCCAAGCCGTCCGAAAAATCAAACCCAGCGCAAAAAGCATCGCCTGCTCCCTCTAAGATGATGACTTTCACAGACTCATCTCGATTTGCCTGACGCAGCGCGTCATCGAGGTCATCCAGTAGAGACGGCCGCAGGGTATTGTATTTATCCGGACGATTGAGCGTGATTGTGGCGATTGAATCCGTTTGGGAGTACAGCACGTGCTTTTCCATGGGGCTCTCCTTTGTCAATGAACGACCTGGCCATGACTGTGATCAGGTGCTCGTGGAATTTAATGTGGTTTCACGATACCTGCTCAGTCAAAAAATTTACCTACCGAATGGTAAGTAAGATGGACAGACTAACTTACCGAAAGGTAAGTGTCAAATGATTAGAAGGAGGCGTCGAGCCCGACGCCGAACGCGCGCGGTGCGGTGACGTTATCAAGCGGGGCGGGACGGTAAAGAATGTTGCCTGTGTCCGGTCCAAC
>JBCCNJ010000254.1:0-4336 GCA_039025905.1 Pseudomonadota bacterium
GAGCTTGCAACCCGTCTCGATACACTGACCTTAAGCTGCGCGCCGGAGGACCTTCCTATGGATGAATCACTGGTTTTGAGAGGGCCGGCTGCGATTCCCGTGAGCTTTACCAAAGTGTGAATAAGCCGCCGTACCTGCGAGCATGACTGGGTCTACGTACATCTAGATTAGCGTATAGAAATTGAGGGAAACATGGACACGATTAAGTTACCTGAGCAGTTCTCCGAGCTAGAACCCTTCATCGCGGACTGGGCAAACCACGGCATGCAGGCGCAGTATGACAAGCGCCTCAGCAGCACCATCGAACAGCTACAGGAATTCTATGATGCGGTGAAGCCTCGCATACTTGAGGTAAGAGCGTATTTGGATGATAAAGACTTCGACGACTATACCGAGGCAGACAGCACACTCGGTCGGCTGGTCATCGCCTGGGTGCCCGTGGCGGAGGCCGTTGAAGTCTTTAAGCAGCCACGGGTACCGGACTCAAAAATGTACTGGGAAGTTGTAGATGAGCCGCACCTTTTCTAGCGTGGCAGACCAGAGAAAAAGCCTAAAGCGATGTAAAGGCATGCAAATTCAAATAACCGACATATTACTAGGGTGCCAATGGGCATTGAGGGTGGCGCAATGAGCCAGGAGTTAATTTTTAAAAGCGGACGACCCGATGAGGGCTGGACCAAGAAGTATGAACTGGGCGACGACCTGGTCAGCTATGAGGACATGATCTCTCCTGAGTTCTTCGAGCTGGAGCGGGAAGCGATTTTCCGTCCTGCCTGGCACTATGTTGGCAGAGCGGAGCGCGTGTCCAAGCCGGGCATGTATTTCACGAAAGAGATCGAGGTGTTGAAATCCTCCATTATAGTGACGCGCGACGACAATAAAAACGTGCGTGTGTATTACAACGTCTGTCCGCATCGAGGCAATAAATTGATGTGGGAGACAGATGCTTCAAAAGAAGTGTCGGGACGCTGTAAAACATTCTTCTGTAAATTCCACGGCATCCAATTCAATACCGACGGCAAAGTCGCGATGCTGACGGATACCGAGGCCTGGTTAGGCTCTCAAGGCCAAGACCTACAGCTCGCAGAAGTGCCCTTCGAGGTCTGGAACGGCTTTATCTTTGTCAATCTAGACCGAGGGGGTCCTAAGGAAACCCTGCAGGAATTCATGGGAGACAAGTATTACCAGGGCTTCTCCGACTATCCCTTTGAAAAGTGCACCCAGCGCTACTTTGTCCGCGCCAACGCCAAGGCGAACTGGAAAACCATGATAGATGGTTTTTCAGAGACCTATCATGCCAGCACCACCCACGCCAAACCGTTTAACTCCGCGCCCAGCGAGCACTTGCTGCTGGGCGCTGAACACTACGGTATGGACGGTCGTCAGAGAGTGATGGTGTATCAGGACTGGGGGGAGATTATCAATTTTGAATACGAGAGGCTGACTCAGGGCTTTGGCACCGGCCCGCGTATCAAGTTTCCCGATGAGCTGCACGATTTGCCCAAAATATCCAATCCCACCGGGCTCGAAAATTGGGGCAGCGTATCGCACAAGATCTGGCCGCAAATGTTTATTCAACACTACAACCCCGGCTGGTATGTCACCTACATGATGTGGCCCCTCGCCTACAACGAGATGCGATTTGAGGTGGAGCTGTTCATGCCGCCCGCACAGAACTTTTCTGACGAATTGGCACAGAAAGCGGGCATATTTATGTTTCTGGATGCCGCGCTGCAGGACTTCAGTCTACTGGAAGCAACCCAGCAAGGGCTGGAAGTACAAGCCTTCGACAAATATCCGCTAACAGACGAAGAGGTGCTGGTGCGGCACTTCCATCAGAGCGTGCAAGCTGTGGTGAGTGAATACCAGCAAAAACAGAAAGCCAACGGCAGTTAACATCGATACCAGTTCGTTGATCACGCATTACTGTCAGACCTAGCGAGCGACTCATCTGCGACGGTGTCTTCGTTGCCTAGATAGCATCCTTTCAACGTGCTCGTATTGCATAGCAATTCACAGGGTTTCCAACCCTATGAACATAATCTCAACAACCGCTTTTTGTGAATTCCCAGGGTTCGTGAAAATACGCTGAAAGTGAACATAGCGATTGGCACCATCCGCCAAGAGACGCATCTGTGTTTCGATAGACGAGCTGTTTCCTTGGTCATCATAGACTCCGACTTTGACATCGACGACAAATTCCGCATCTGACATAGCTTCGAGGTGAAATTCGCGCGACACACGGAAACGTCCAGTGTCCATTGAGAGCTCTATCCGATCGCCATTTTCCACCGCAACCCAGTCTTCTAGCACTGTATGTACCGAGCCGCTTTCATCTGCTGCAAAAAAATCGAAGTCTAGTGACGCGTCTATCGGCGACCCGAGCACACAAATATCAGTTTTAGTCGGTAGCGTGGAGCAGTTTAAATAGAAGAGGTGCGTTTTTAATCCTAATTCACGATCGCCAGACTGAGCAGATGAACCCAATAAAACTAGAAAGATAACCAAGAAAAGGCGTTGTTGAAGCATAAGCAAGAAACCCCGCGACTTAGCGTCTCGCTTAAACTCTAAGCTTTTTAGGACAAAAGGCAACTCGACCTAGACCGCGACCTCAACGCGATTTAATCAGCGTATAAGGTATCGAAATGCAGATTGAGTCTGTGGCCAAGTTAATCGTGGCTAGCGCTGTATGACTTGGGGCAGTGTGTCATTCTGCGCACGGCGATCAGCCAGTCGACATCAGCTCGCCAATCTCCCGCTGCATTTTGGCCAGCGTGTTGTGAGGATAGCCGGCTGCGGCCGCACCATCGATGCGCAGGTCCAGGCCGCTGATTTGTGCGGAGCGGTCACTGGCAAGAAACAGCGCCGCCTGGGCCACATCCAGGGCCGTGCCGGTGCGGGCCAATGGTTGGGCCTCCTGCATGGTCTTCATGGACACCGCCTGCATCTGCTGGGCAAGCTCTGCCGAGACACCCTCGTTCATATCCATCGCCACCATCTCGGTTTGCGTGGCGCCTGGGGAAAGTGAATTTACGCGCACATTGTACTCGCCAAAATCAATCGCCAGAGACTGGGTGACCGCAATCACGCCCGCCTTTGCCGCACGGTAAGTCAAAATACCGAAGCCACCCACGCTACCGCCGATGGACGCGGTGTTGATGATAGAGCCACTACCCTGCTTCGCCATCACTTCCCCGGCATAGCGACTGCCCAGCATCACGCCCAGCAGATCCACCTTCATAACTCGCTCAAAATCGGAGAAGTCGTCATCCAGTGCACGAGCATGGGAGTTACCGGCGATGCCGGCGTTGTTGAACATAATGTCCAGCTGACCAAACCGCTCGCAGGCTACTTGTACGACCGCTTGCACCGACTCGGGATCGGAAACGTCTGTGTGAACGTAGTGCGCGCTTTCACCCAAACGGTCAGCCAACGCTTGGCCGCGATCGTCCTGCACGTCTGCGATTAGAACCGCGGCACCTTCCTGTACGAACAACTCTACCGTCGCCTTGCCAATGCCGCCGGCGCCACCAGTGACAATAGCCACTTTACCTTTCAACTCAGCCATTCAGTGCTTCCGCTCTACTCTTTTACTCAGTTCCTTCACTCAATTCGTCCGAGCAATTCAACCACGCCATTGCCTCCCCTGAGACACTTGGCCACCTGCAGCGCTAACCGAAGGGCTATCCATCTAACATAAACAACATGCCAGCATTCATAATTTCTGGATTAAAAAACTCTCGCCAGAGAATGATTTTCCCGTCGCGAAAGCCAAACACCATAATGTACCGATTCTGATAGGTATCGCCATTGGCAACGAACACACCCATGCTGGTTTGCTCAAACACAACCACATCCTGCTCAGGGCAGTCATAGAGTTCGTGAATATTCAGCGAGAAGGTCTTGAAGACGTTCGGCACAAACTGCATACCTTGCATAAAGCGATCTTTGCCGCGCTTCATCGGGCCGTTGTGGAACGCCTGGAATGGCGCTTCCATTACGATATCGTCGTGTATGTACTGAGACAGTTCGTCAAATTGATACGCGCACACATGGGCGATCACCTTGCGGGTGATATCTGCATGACTCATATCGGAACTGATTAGGCCACCCTCCCAAGCAACTTAAGAACTACACGTGCTTCTGTAGAAAGGCACAGGCATCCGCCATGGTTTTTTCCAGGTACTCGCCGTCGTACCATTCATAGTGTGCGCAATCGTAGGTGAATAGCTGTTTGTCACCGCCGGTTGCTTCTACTAACTCTCGAAAACTATCGGTATCCGCGACGATGTCTTTCTCGGCAAGCATATAGGCAATGGGCTTGGTAACGCGATGA
>JBCCNJ010000255.1:0-4286 GCA_039025905.1 Pseudomonadota bacterium
GCTTCATAAAGCCTAAGCTCTCGCGGTTGCGTCATTGGGCTATACCCTTATTGCGATGATCAGGCATCGGCATATACCGTCGCCATTAGCTCATCGACTGCAGGCGTGGCTTTATCGGAAGTCTTAGCCGACTCCAGCGCTCGCTCTGCCTCGGCTTCAGCCGCCTCATTCATACCGTCAAAACCAGCGCTATCAATCACACCCTCATCAATTAGCACGGCCTTAGCGAGTTGCAGCGGGTCACGCTCCGCCTTCCACCTGGCCATCAACTCGGGGTCGCGCGCTTTTGATCCTGCATTGTTCAAGCCGCCTACCGCATGTTCCTGAGCGCGCAGCGTCATACACTCGATAAAGATTGGGCCGTCACCGCGGCGCGCATGCGCTATTGCCTCCAGCGCGGCCTCACCGCAGGCGATCAAGTCTTGTCCGTCTACGACTTCTGCGGGAATACCATAGCCAGCCGCCAGATCAGAGCAATTCGCTTTCGGAAAAATGTCCTCGATCGGGGAGTACTGAGACATGCCGTTGTTTTCGCACCAGAAGACCATGGGTAGCTTCCAGTTTGCTGCCATCAGCAGGGCTTCATGGGCCCGCCCCTCACCGTAAGCACCGTCACCAGCACAGGCCATCACAACCTGATCGGTACTTTTGTACAGCGCGGCATAGCCGTAACCCAGGCTGGTCACTAAATTCGCCCCGATATTCGCCGAGGAGCCATAGACCCGCGACTCGGGATAAAAATAGTGCGAGCTAGATCGACCAGCACAACAGCCCGCCTCTCTTCCCATGTGTTCAGCCACATAGGACGTCACGTCAATGCCCTTGGCGATCATGTGCGCTAAACCATGTGCTCGATAATGCGGCGCTAAAAAATCGTCCTCGCGTAAAAAGCTCGCAGCCGCGACACCGGGAGCCAGTGCAATGCCGCCCTCATGATAAAAACCGACCATTGAGCCGCTGTAAATGGCTCGCAGCATCATGCGATCGAACGCCATCGCACGAATCAGGTTATTCAGTAGCAGCGTTTTTTGTTCGTTATCCATGGGCTACAAGGGCCATCTATCTGCTTTATGGGAACCTCAAGGCGTCTCCACTGGCAAGCGGCAATACCACTCGGCGCTTGGAATTTGTTCAGCACCCAGAAGCGCGCCATTTGACGCAATGGCAAGGACTATACCCATTGAGACAACATATGTCTACTTAGTAGCGTTATGTAGATTTTATGAGTGCTCGAGAGGTAGCTATGACGTTTAAACACGCCATTACACTGCAGGTGTGGGATGGCGCCTACGTTTCGCGAGAAAGGATGTACCCTTCAATAGGAAAGAACACCATCACCTCACCGACAGTGTCATCGACGCGGCGTATCGCCACATCTTCATGCCCCACCCAGGCAAGCTCTCCTCGCACTGAACCGCCGTTGTAGGCTTCAAATCGCAGCTTCACGCGCTTTCCGATTGCAAAATCATCGTCCGGCCGGACAGATTCGGTCAGAGTAGCTGGCTTTGAATTTGCCGCTTCCACGAGAGCCTGCTGCGCAGTGATCTCCTCGCGCTCGCCATGTCCGAAGGCAGACATACGATCAAACCAGGCTGTTGTCTTGGGAAAATGCGCCAGTTCTGCCATCGACCCCTGCAGTTCGAGCGACCACAAGGGGTGATAAACCGCGAAATCCGCCGAGGAGCACTCGCTGCCAACCAGGAACTCACGGTTATCGTCAAACTGCATCTCTAGCGCCTGCAAATGACACCGCAGCTGCACAAGCCGCCAGTCGATATAGCGACTGGCAGTCTCGGGATTAAAGCCAGGGCCGGACATTTGCTGGCGGTCGGCGATGAAGGATTCGGAGAACATGCTGGAGGGCGGTGAAAATACGCCGCGCGCCAGACTGACCGTGACCAGGGGAAACACGATGGATTCACCCCACTGACTAAGGCCACGCTGTGTCGCGGATGCTGACTCATCGAGCGCGCGCCCGCCAATATCCTGTCGCGCCAGTCGGCGCATTATGCAGGCGGAGTCACAATAAATATCGGATCCGATCTGTAATACAGGTACCAGCCGATGACCACCGGTGAGCGCGAGCAAATCTGCCTTAGGCATCACATCCGGCTGTATTACTGAGCGCCAACGCAAACCCTTGTAACCCATTAACAGCCGGATCTTTTCGGAAAAGGTCGAAGCATCGTAATGGTGAAGAATCAATTTACTCTCGCTCAAGTCCAAGCCCTCCCGTTTATCTCACTCATGGAGCCCAAGTTAGCTGCCTGATGCTCAGATATAACTCAGCAGGCGCCTTTATACAACACGCATATATATTTTATAGACACGTGTTGACTCAAATCGATCAACAAGGCTATAGTAGATCCCGCGATACATTCATGCGCCTGCTGTAAAAACTATAAAATCAGGAGTTTAGTGATGTCCCAACCTACAAACATGCCCAAGTTTCGTAGATTAACTCTCCCCGCCGCCATCGCTATGACGCTGGCATTACCTGTTGAAGTGTCCTTCGCACAGCTCGAAGAAATCGTAGTGACTGCGCGGAAGCAGGAAGAAGGGTTTTTGGAAGTCCCGGTGGTAAGTGCAACCTTGGATCAAGCCCAGCTAGAGGCCTACCAGACGACCAATTTCTTCACACTGGCGGATCGCATACCCGGATTGGTTATCGGAGAAAACGTCGGAAGCGTCGGCGGCAATGCCAGTATTCGCGGCATAGGCAGCTCCACCTTCAATCCAGCCACGGATGGTGCAGTGGCAGTAAATGTGGACGGCATGCAGTTCAATCATGGTGGGGTGCTGCGCTCAAGCTTCTTTGACGTCAAACAGGTCGAGGTACTGAAAGGACCGCAAGCACTGTTCTTCGGCAAGAACAGTCCCGGCGGCATCATTGTAGTACGCACGGAAGACCCCGGTGAAGAAGCTGAGTTCATGGCGCGCGCCGGCTATGAATCAGAAGCGGAAGAATGGCTATTCGAAGGCATTGCCTCGAGCCCAATCACCGACACCTTAGGAGCGCGGATCGCCATATCCTACTCGGACATGGAAGGTTACTTTGATAACAACGCTGAACCTGGGGCCGGACTAGGCGGCGCAGGTCCGAGGTACGACTCTTTCCCAAATGCAGAGACTTGGTTTGGTCGCTTCACACTGCTTTTTGACCCAACGGATACGCTCAGCGCTCGTCTGAAAGTCAACTATGAGGAGCGGGACATTCAAGGCGATGGCGGCACCGGCCAAATTGTGGGATGCCCAATGCCCCTTTTTGACCCAATCGAACGCTGCCAGCTGGACGAGAATCTTACCATTGCTGACCTGGATCCCGCTTTTTTCCCGGGCACACCCAACGGAGGTGTGCCTTACCAGAAGTCCGAGCTCTTCTTTACAACGCTGGAGATCGATTGGGAGCTGAGCAGCGAATGGACGCTTACCTCGGTCACCGGATATACCGATAGCAGTCATGACTTCAACATCAACGGCACCTATCAGCCCGGTACGATCGATCAAACCTCGCAGTTCGGTTTGCCGCCGGCCAGTGTGCTGGTGCAGGCACCCAATAGCGACGACCAGGACGACTTTACACAGGAATTTAGGCTGACGACGAATTTTTCAGGGCCCGTGAACGCCAATTTTGGTGCCTTCTACGAAGATGGAGCGCAAAAGTTTATCCACGCCTCACAAGTCCCTTTGTTCGGCGTTTTCAATGATAACTTTAACAAGATTGATATTGAGACCTACTCGGTGTTTGCCCAGGTGGTCTGGGATATCACCGACAGACTGGAGCTAGCCGCAGGCGCGCGCTATATCGAAGAGGAGCGCGATCTTACAACGACCGACCAGGGTATTCCGGTCGATCTACCTGTCGATGCCATCAAGGACGACGATGTCTTACCCGAAGTCACGCTGACCTGGCAAACAACCGACAATCTCACTCTATTTGCCGCCTACAAAACGGGTTGGAAGTCCGGATCGTTCAACGTCGATCAACCCACGCCCTCCGATCGATCCTACGAACCAGAGACCGCGGAGGGTGGCGAATTGGGCCTTAAGGCTATGTTGTTCGACGACACCCTGCGCTTGAGCGCGGCCGCGTACTACTACGAGTATGACGATCTGCAGGTGAGTAAAACAGTCTCAGCGCCAGGCGGGGCTGGCACACTACTGCAAGTGGTCAACGCGGCAACAGCCGAAGTGAGCGGCATAGAACTAGATGTGACCTTTGCGCCCGCGGCGATCGAAGGACTGACCCTGTTTGCAGCGGTGAACTATAACAAGGGTGAATTCAA
>JBCCNJ010000256.1:0-4269 GCA_039025905.1 Pseudomonadota bacterium
GCTGGATTCACAGGCCTATATCAACTCTATAAGCTCCGCCAGCAGGGCGTTAGCGCCATTGCCCTGGAGGCCGGCACCGGCGTAGGCGGCACCTGGTATTGGAATCGCTATCCAGGCGCTAGGACCGACTCTGAATCCAAGGTGTATCAATACTGGTTCTCCGATGAACTGCTGGAAGAATGGGACTGGAGCGAACGTTTTCCCGCCCAAGAAGAAACGGAACGCTATTTGAATTACGTTGCCGATAAGTTCGATCTCAAACGCGACATCCAATTTAACTCACGCGTAGCCTCCGCAGTCTACGACGAGGATGCCAAGCGCTGGACCATCACAACAGAGAGTGGAGAGCGCTACAAGAGCCAGTTCTTTATCATGGGCGCCGGCGGCCTATCGGTGCCAAGCATTCCCGAATTTCCTGGCCTTGATTCATTTGAGGGCATCAAGCTACACACCAGTCGCTGGCCCAGAGAAGGCATTGATCTTAAAGGTAAGCGCGTCGGTATTGTTGGCACAGGCGCAACCGCCATTCAGGTCATTCAAACCATCGCCGATCAGGTCGGCAGCCTCACTGTATTTCAGCGCCGTCCAAACTGGGCCTGCCCCATGGTGAATCCAGAGCTCTCGGATAATGATCGCAGTGCCCTGCGTGCTGAATATCCCGAGATCAAAGTCCAGGTTAATAAGACCTTTGGTGGCCATTTCTGGGACTCCGACGAAACACCCTTCTTCGACGTGGACAAAGACGTGCGCGAAGCGCGCATGCGCGAGCTATGGGATGATGGCTCCCTCCGATTTTGGGTGGGATCTTATGCCGATGTATTTACAGACGACGAAGTGAGCAGAGTCTTTTCTGAGTTTGCCGCGCAACGCATTCGCGAACGCGTCACCGATCCCGAGGTTGCGGAAAAGCTGATCCCCACAGATCATCAGTTTGGGACACGGCGAGTGCCTTTAGAAACCAACTACTACGAGGCCTACAACCGCGAAAACGTTCATCTCGTTAACCTGCCCGACGATCCCATCGACCATATTGATGCCACCGGTATCGTCACGCGCTCTGGGCATCATGATCTCGATATTCTCATTTTTGCAACCGGCTTCGACGCCGGCACCGGCGCCATCACCGCTATCGATATCCTAGGCAGAGATGGACGGTCACTGCGCAAGGAGTGGGCTGAAAACGGCGTTAACACCTATATGGGCCTACAGATCAATGGCTTCCCCAATATGTTCATGGTTATGGGTCCGCTGTCTCCCGCAGCCGCGTTCTGTAACGTTCCAACCTGCTTACAACAACAGGTGGATTGGATATCGGATTGTGTCAGCTTTGTACGCAACAAAGGCTCTGAGGCTATCGAACCCACCGCCGAGGCAGAAACCGCATGGGGTGAGCATCACGATGAATTAGCGGCCGAAGCGCTGGTCACCAAAACTGACTCCTGGTACACCGGCGCGAATATCGAAGGCAAACCCAGACGGCTCTTGGCCTACATAGGCGGCGTGCCCGACTACCAGGAACATTGCGACAAGGAGCGCGACAGTGGCTATCCGCACAGCGTATTTTATTGACGGACTCAACAGGGCAAACCGAGGCGCTTAACGCATCGGGCAGTCATCTCGAAGCAATCCAGATGTCTCAGTATCTAGAGCACTTTAATATTGCGCTGCCAAACTACGCCGCGTTTCTGATCCTGCTTTTGGCAGCGTTCGTGGTGTACTTCATTGCCTCCAGAGTGCTGCTAGTAGCGTTGCGCTCCATGGCGAGACGCAGCTCGCATACCTGGGACGATGCGCTGGTTAATAACAACGTTGGTCAGCGACTCACTCAACTACTACCCGCGTTTGTCGTTTACGGCGGGATTGACCTGATTCCAGACACCAGCCAGCAGTTTTTAGATCTGGTACACAACGTCACCAGCGCATACATGATTGTGGTCATCGCCATCACGCTGGTAGCCGTTCTCAGCGCAGCAAATGAAATTTACGAATCCAAACCACAGGCACGCCAGCGCCCGATCAAGGGCTTTATTCAGCTGGTGCAACTGGGTGTGATGATTATGGGCGGGCTGTTGTTTATCGCTGCCCTCCTGGATCGCTCCCCGGTGCTGCTCCTAAGCGGCTTTGGCGCTATGACAGCCGTGCTGCTATTGGTTTTCAAAGATACCCTGCTGTCTCTGGTAGCGAGCGTGCAGCTTACCGCGCAAGACATGGTGCGCGTAGGCGATTGGATAGAGGTCCCGCAGTTCGGAGCGGACGGCGATGTGGTAGATGTAGAGCTGCACACAATCAAGGTGCAAAACTGGGACAAAACGATTACGACCATACCGACCCATCGCTTGATCAGCGATTCCTTTAAGAACTGGCGCGGTATGTCGGCGTCCGGAGGTCGCAGGATCAAGCGCTCACTCTTCATTGACGCATCGTCTATCCATTTTTTGACAGATGCGGAGATCGAGCACTGCAAGCGATTCAAACTACTTGAGGAGTACATTGCGGGCAAGGAAGGTGAGTTAAGCGAGTACAACGGTGCGGTGACAAACACTCCCGAAAGTCAAGGTAACGAGGCGGTTAACATGCGTCGACTGACAAACATCGGGACGTTCAGGGCCTACGCCTGGCGCTACCTAAAACAGCATCCACGGATTCACGACCATATGACGCTGCTAGTGCGACAGCTGCAGCCGGGTCCTCAGGGTGTGCCTATCGAATTGTATTGTTTCACCACGACAACGGAGTGGGGCCAGTACGAGGACATACAGTCCGATATTTTCGACCACCTGATGGCAATCGTACCTGAGTTTGGCCTACGCCTATTTCAGGAGCCTGGTGGTACCGAGTTTCTTATTAAATCCGACTCACCATCAGCAACTCTTTCGAAGCTCTAAAATCGGTACGAGAGAACGCCCTGTGCATAGTCCCTATCACCGAAGCTGAACTCGGCGACGATGTCCCAGTGTTTGCCGATATCCCAGCGAGTACCGATAGAGGGAGTAAACCCGGTAGTCGAACTCATCTCGATCTCAAGTTCTGCTTGGTCAAACGGATAGGGTATGACAGGAAATTGACTTGCCTTAAAGTCTAGCTTCAAGTCAATTTTCTGTTGCAACGCACCAACCCAAATGTTTCCTCTCACACCTCTGAAAGTGCCGTTCCAGCCAAAGCGAAATATGGTCGTATAGTTTTGTGCACCATCCGTCGACAGCGTGAAATCCGTTTGCGAGTAACGGAAGTCAATCATCCCAAATAGCACACCATAGCCATAGACCACCTGCGTGCCCAAAACGTAGGCGTTTCGACCCTCATCGAAATTTCGGTCTAAGTCCTGACCTATCTTGAAGCCCAGATCAGCCTCTGTCTTTCCTATCAAGCCATAGAAGTTCAAAAATGGAAAAAGCCAAAAATCACCGCGCAGAGAGACATTCTTGATCTCCGTTTCTTGTGGCTTAATCGCGCTAGAAAATTGTTTACCATCGATCGTTTGACCGTTGGGTAATTTAATCTTCAAGCTGTCCAGCTCGATCGGCTCTTTAGCGTAGAGCCCGACCACGGATACGCCGAAAGGCCAGGGAAGTATAATGCCGCGATCGATAGCTCGCTGGCGGAACAATGGCAGTATTCTGCTCTGCTCATAGCGTTGCAGTGCAGCGCGTTCCGGGCCCTGCTCTGGGTCTACTGACTGAAATGGTATGACCGAGTCCGGATTCTCGTCCCTTTCTAGATAGGGCAGTATCTGCTGTTTCCATGCAGGTTTTGATGCTGCGCTGTCGACTTCTTGAGAAGGATCCTGCTCTTCGGATGTAGAGTCACTGACGCCAGGGGCGTTGGACGTCTCGCCGCTCGCGCGAGCTTGGCTCGCTTCCCCTTCACTTTCTCTGTTCTCTGCAGCATGCACAGGTAATGTGATACACAGCGCTGTAACGAAGCATGCAAGAAGTGAATGTCTGAAGATAAAAGATACGCGGCGTATTGCCGGCTTTTGATACAAGGTACTCAATTTTTAGGCGCCTTTTCCTATCGTTTTTATTCGAGGGCTGATGCGCAGCGCTTCTAGCCTGCCAATCTTAGGAAAGACAAGCTAAACTAGATCGTTACTACTCATAATAACTGGATGTTCTCATATGATTCCGTGTAACGCGATCCCCAAAATCTTCGCAGTTGTCATTGTGCCCGCACTTTTGCTTGCGGGATGCGATCGTTCTGCACCCTTGCCGCCAGCCGAGGGCAGTGACGCCACATCATACACCATCGCGGTCAATAATGAATTCGCAA
>JBCCNJ010000257.1:0-4252 GCA_039025905.1 Pseudomonadota bacterium
AGAGCGCGGCGACCAGGGCCATCGCTTCGATCGTTATGCCCCTATCAATTCCCCAGCCAATTAGAACAGGGGCAATGGCACTGGCGAGAACCATACTAGCGGCGACCACCGATTTTATCGAACCCAGGTGCAGACTGCCGTACATTTCTGCATAGAAGGGCGATGAGATCGTGCTGTAAGCGCCGATTGAAACCGCGACCAAAACCATAAATAGCAGGGCTACAATGCTGCTGTCAGAGATCGCAAGAAAAAACAAACCGAGGCCAAATGGTAGGCAGATAAGGGGCGCCAGGCGAATCGCGCCAAATCGATCGACCAATAGTCCGGCGACCAATTTCACGGCGGCGGCGACCGCGGCATAGACGATATACAGTGCGCCCCACATTTCTATTGACCATCCCTTGCTGTCTACCAGATAGACCTGATGAAAAATAAACCCGGTGAATAGCAGAGGTTGCGCTAGTAATGCCGGCAGGAATAAGTAGAAGACTGTGTCTCGCAGCACCTCTGAACGAGTCCAGTGTCTTGTCGCCGTTGCATCGGACTCAGTTTCAGCCTGAGATACCTGGTGCAGATACTGCGCATGTCGCTGATCATGATCTTTGAGCACCCATCGCATCGCGATTGGCATCACCGCCAGCAGCAGTACCGCCCAAATCATCCATGAATGGCGCCACGACATGATTGCCAGTTGCGCGATGACAATTGAAGGCAGAATGGCTTCGGATACTGAATATCCAATACCGCTGACGGCGTTCGCTTTTCCCTTTTGTTCATCGAGATAGCGCACCACAGTGGTTGCACCCGTCATACTCATTAAACCCTGGCCGAAATGACGTAGTATTAGAATGCTGATGAACAGAGTGACAACGCCCACACTTATGGAAATCATCACACAGCCCAGTGCCAGCCCGGCTATCAGCAGATAGACAAGCTGCGTCAGTGGTAGCTTATCGATCAGCGTGCCGCTCCACAGCAGGACGACAGCGCTGACTAACGTGGCGATGGAATAGACCGCGCCGAACGCGCCATGACTTAAACCCAGATCGATGCGAATATCTCCGCCAAACAGTCCGATAAAATAGGTCTGTCCCAGGCTGGAGCCAAAGGTCATCGCGAATCCGAACAGCAGTATGCGCCATTCGGTCCTGATCAAAGGCAGAAAGGATTTCATCGAATAAGTATGACAGCGGGGCCCAGCGGGTTATAGCGCAGTGTCACTGAATACCTAATTCGCTCTCGGCGTCGATCTCTGAGGCAGGGTGGGTGCCTAGTTTCGTTGGCCCGATTAGATGGTCAGTGCTGCAACGACAGTTTCGATCTCTTGGAGGTCGTTGTAAATATGAGGTGAAAGACGGATACCCGTTGGTCTCACATCAAAGGCGACTCGCGCCTCTGTAAGTTGATTCCTGACAACAGCAAGCTGATCCGATGGAAAACGAAGTACAACGGTTCCTCCGCGGGAGTCGTGGTCTAAGGGTGTTGCCACGTGCTCACTCGAGCGCTGCTCAATCAGCCGATCAGTGAGCCTGAGATTGTGTAAACGAATGGTATCAATGCCAATGTCGCACAGCTGCTCTACGGCATTGGTCGCAACAACAAAGGGAGCGACGGATGGTGTTCCTCCCCAAAATCGCAGTGCGTCCTCGGCGTAGCGAAAGCTGTTGATATCGAATTCAAACGGGTCTTCGTGAGAAAACCAACCGACATCCGTCGGCTCGCTGCTAGGTAAGCGGTGTCCTGCAATCCAAAGATAGCCGGCTCCCGGTCCGCCGCACAGCCACTTTACGCAGGAGCCGATAACAAAGTCCGCCTGCCACTGCGACAAGTCGATGGGTACCACGCCTGCCGACTGCGCCACATCAACAATACTGACAATACCTTTTGTGGCGGCGAGTGCGCATATTTCGGCCACAGGTGTTTTCAGCCCGGTGTTGGAGTGAACATGGGTCACTAGTGCTGCGGCGACATCCTGCGTCAGAAAATCAGACCAGACAGCGGGGCTCAAGACGTCCATGTCCGCAGGTAGCATCTTCAGGCCAAAGCCGCGGCGCTGCGCCTGTTGCAATACATATGCCATGGAGGGGAAATCGTGCTCGCTAAACACGAGGGTATGTTTGTGCTCGGTTGGCTCAAAACAGCTCAGCACCTTGTTAAGCGCACTGGACAAATTGTCCTGAGGACAAAACTGGGCAGCGGGGCTATTGAGCAACTGCGAGAGCGCCGAGCGAAAGCGATCTATCGCGTGTAACCAGTGAGGCCATGTCGCTTCGCCCTCTGATTCCCAGGGCCTTAGAAATGCGGTTGACCAGGCTTCCCGGACATTGCGCAGTGGTCGACCGATGGAGTGGTTTAGCAAATAGATCCCCTCGGCGGGGACAAATAGCGATTGATAACGCTCATCCATGGATTGAATTCCTGTTTAACCGCTCCTTCGATTATGCCGCGAGACTTTCACGCAGCAACTGGATATCGCGATAGCGGCTGGGAATATCATCTCGCGGTGCCGTTGAGCGAAGATCTGCAAGCTTGCGCAAAGACCTGAGCAATACCGGCAGAGGCGGTCCGCTCGCCGTCATACCCTTGCGCTCCATCATGTCCTGGGACTGGGCTGGCTGCTCGATGAATTTGGCGACCAGTTGTTCATGATGTTGAACAGCGGTGCGGCCGTGAGCAGCGCAGGTTTCCAGAAACAGGGTAAGATTTTTTTGGTACCACGGTTCGCTGCTGTGTTTTTCTCTTGCTTCCAGGAAATCATCGAGCAAGCTCTGCCGGCGCATGCAGTCGCGCAGTACCAGTTGATCCTGTGGAGTCATAAACAAAAACTTGTCGACCAGTAGCTGGGAATAGTAGGCATCGTCTGCCCGACACAGCCCTAGCAGTAGATCGATAACATTGATACCTGCAAAGTCTCCGGCGTTTGCGCCGCGGTACTCGTGCAGTCCGACGCGATGGGTTTTGTAATAGGGCCGCACGCAGTAGAAGAAGCGATCTGTGTCTAGTTGCTCATATAGGGCTTCATTGGAAGCGAACACGTCTGCAAGCGCCGAGGTGGCCGCTTGCAGCAGGTCGGCTGTGATGGGGTGGGAAACACCCAGAGGCAGCGTCCTCAGTAAACACTCTGATGCGCGTATGTAACATAGCGCAGAGCGTGTGTTGTAGTCGAGAAAAATGGCCTCATCTGGTAGTGCGGTAAAGGTTTTATAGACGCCGTTGATGGCCCGATTGTGTGTCTCCATATGCGCCGAAGCAAAACGCGGGACCACTCCCAGTGATGAGCCCAGCTGCATCGCGAGCGCGGATGCCTCCACCAGCGGCGAGCGCGTTTCTCGAGATGGTTCGGTGAGCTCGTGGCGCCGGCAAGCCGCCATGTAAAAGCCGACATTGCCCAGCAATTCAAATCCGGCATCGAATCCTTCATCCGTGTTGCCTTCCGCTAGCAGATCGGCGATGAATACTCTGCCGTCCTCTAGTAGCTGTTGTTTTACAGAGTCTCCCTTGCCATCCACATTCTCCGGGCTGTCACTTTGAAAATAGGTCTCCTCCAGTGCCGTATTGAGCTGCACGAAATCGTTTCGGATCCAGCGATCGAACCTATCGGTGTTAGCGGTCATTGGCCGTCCTCTCTATTGCAGTATTACCTTGTAAGGCGAGGAGCGCGGACTGAAACTGCTTGATCAGTTCCAAAAGCTGACTGCGATTGACGCTGCCCATTTCTGAGGAGATCGCCTTTTCGAGGCGACAAACCTCTCTTTCCCCGCGCCTCAAGGCGCTACGGCCCTCTCTGGTGAGATGCAGCGCGTAGGAGCGCCGATCTGTTGGCAGGCTTCGCCGTTCAATCAGCTTCTTATTTTGTAGTTGATCGAGAATAGGCACCATGCTCGAGCGATCCAGGAACATACAGCGCGCAAGATTGCTTTGATTGATGCCCGGGTTTAGCCCAACCAAAGAGAGAACGGTGAAGTGCCCGGGGGCGATGCTCAGCTCGGTTGAGGAAAACAGGCGATCAGCCAGAATCTGCGCGATACGCAGTTCTACGCCGATCATATTGGGTAGCTCCCCCAGGTCAATGCTGCTCATGGCGCCGTCTAGACGTAGTAATGGAAAAATGTTGGATATCCAACAGTTTGATATCCTACTTAATAATCTCTGAGCGATCAAGACCCTCTAGATCCTGGCCCCCTGGCTCGAGGCCTTGTCGATCAAAGGCCTATCGATCAAGGTCTAGTCGGTGATTGCTGGAAATATAGCT
>JBCCNJ010000258.1:0-4248 GCA_039025905.1 Pseudomonadota bacterium
CGATTGCCCCATTCCTGCGTAATACACTGGATCGGCGCGGCCTACCTGATGTGGTGTTCGAGCGCCGCGGTCGAGACGGACTCGCACTGGCTTCTTCCTTGGTCAAACCCAACGTGGGCAAGGTGGTTTATGCCGAAAATCTAAAGGGCATGCGATTGAGCTTCTATGCGCCACAGGTGTGGATGCGGCAGCGGCATATTCTCATGCCCAGCGCGGAAATCAGAGGCACACACCTAAATACCGCCCGAGAGTTTGCCGAGATGCAGGAGCGCATCGCAGCTGGACTGATCGATGTCATGGCACCCGTACCGGTCGGCATGGATGGCGTAGCAGCTGCGCACCAGGCAATGTGGGAAAACCGCCACGAGGGCGCGAATTATGTAGCCCTGCACGCCTTGCCAAGGCCGGGGCTAAAAACCCGCGACGAACTGTACCGCGCCTGGGCTATTCGAGACGCCCACGAGCGCGGTGAAACTTTTGAACGAATCGATACTGGATCAGCAGGAGCATTGCGATGAACGATAAAAGCGATAAAAAATCCACCGCGACACCTACAACCCCCGGGGGCCGGCTCGCCAATAAAAGCGTGATATTGACTGGAGCAGCCGGCTCTATCGGTGCTTTTGTTACCCGGGACTTACTACGAGAAGGTGCAAAAGTGGTGATGACCGGTCGCAACGGTGACAAGCTACTCGCGTTCGTTGAGGAACTGGTTGCTGAGGGATTCGATCGCGCCAATATGGCCACTGCAGTGGGTGATGGCGCCGATCCTGAGGTCTGCAGGCAAATTGCCGCCACTGCCATGGAGGCCTTCGGCGCGATCGATGTCCTGATCAACAATGCCGGTGCCGCAGGGCCAAAATTCACGCTGCGGGATATCCCCTTTACCGATGTGGAAATGCGGGCCTCGGACGCAGACCAGACCATGTTCGACTCAGCCATGAATTTGCTGGCGGGGCCATGGAACATGGCTCGCGCGGCCGCTAATCACATGTCCATTGGGGGCGCTATTATCAACGTATCGACAATTTTTTCGCGCACCCACTATTTTGGGCGCATTCCCTACGTGGTTCCCAAGTCTGGGCTCAACGCGCTTTCAAAAGGGCTTGCGATGGAGCTGGGAACGGACCGCGGTATTCGCGTGAATACGCTTTTCCCTGGCCCAATCGAATCCGAACGCATCGACACCGCTTTTGCCCGCATGGACGAACTGCAGAGCAACCCACCGGGGCGTACCGGACAGGAGTTTCGCGATCTGATGATTGTGACCCGTGAAAAATGTGAGAGCGAGGAGCTCGAATTTCGCTATCCAACACCGTCGGATGTCTCCTCCACCCTTATGTGGTTGAGCTCCGACGAATCCGCGGCGCTCTCGGGACACGCCATCGAAGTGACTCACGGTATGCAGGTACCCGCGCAAAGTCGCTCCAAGCTCTCTTCCTGGCCAGATAAGCGCTTGGAGGATCTCACCGGATCAGCGGTGTTGATACTAGCCGGTACCGACTACGAGGAGGCGTTGACCTTCGCCCAAAAGCATACGGATAGCGGTGCTCGCGTGCTGATCGCTTTCCGCACACTGGAATCTGTAGGCCATGCCCGCGCACTGATACAGGCACGCAATTTAGAACACCTGCAGTTGGCGCATTTAGATCCGCTGCGACGGGAGTCTGTCGATAGAACCATGCAGTTTGTGGACGATCACTTTGGCCGGTTAGATGGGGTGGTGGTTCTACCACGTGAGCCCAACGGTCACCATGGCTACTCTTTGTGTACCGCAACCGACGCCGATGTCGAAAATTTCGTGCGCGACGAGATTGTTGCGCCCGTCGCATTCGCCTCTGCGTTAGCAAATAATCTAGAGCGCTGGTACAAGCAGGGGGAAGCCCCCGCAGTCACTTATGTGACCAACCCCAATGACGACCATGGCAACCTTATGAATGAGGTGGTGCGCGCTTCGATCGAAGCCCTAATTCGCGGCTGGCGTCACGAGGATACAGCCCTGGCGGCACGGGGCGATATAGGCTTCACGGTGTTGCCCAATCAGTTGGTGCGCTACGACAGCCTGGATCACGACAATCTCAGCTACTCTGCCGAGTGGGCAGCGACACTCACCAACCGCGTGCGCCGCATGGATCCCATCAACCTGTGGGTACCTAAAAATATCAAGCGAGCCACGGGTAAGTCGGCCATGCCCGCCGCGATTCAGCGTGTTTTACCCGGACTGCACAAGGGCAAAAACGCGGTGATCACCGGAGGCAGCCTGGGTATCGGACTGCAGCTGGGTCGCTATATGGCAATCGCAGGTGCCCGAGTACTTTTGAGCGCTCGCAGTAAAAACAAGCTGGAGGAGGCACGACAGGAGATTATCGAAGAGCTGCGCGGCGTGGGCTATGCTCATCCGGAAAACCGCGTGCATATCCTCGCGGATATCGACGTGGGCGATGATACGGCGCTGGAAAAACTGTTCCAGCACTCGATAGAACTGTTCGGACGCGTCGACTTTCTAATTAACAACGCGGGTATCTCTGGCGCCGAGGAGATGGTTGTTGATATGACTTTGGACGAATGGAATCGCACCATGCAGGCCAACCTCATCTCCAACTACGCACTAATCCGCAAGTATGCGCCGCTGATGAAACAGCAGGGATATGGTTCCGTGCTGAACGTTTCGAGCTACTTCGGCGGCGAAAAATACGTTGCGGTGGCCTACCCCAATCGCGGTGACTACGCAGTTTCAAAAGCAGGACAGCGGGTGTTGGCGGAGATCTTGTCACGTCACCTGGGTCCGGAAATACAGATCAATGCTCTCGCCCCAGGGCCAGTGGACGGCGCGAGACTGCGTGGACTGGGTGATGCGCCGGGCTTGTTTGAACGGCGCGGACGCTTGTTGCTGGAAAACAAACGTCTGAATCAAGTTCACGCCGCTATTCTGGCGGCATTGAAAACAGGGTTGCCAGCAGGAGAGCTGTTAGTACTGGCAATAAACGATATGGCCAATATGCCAGGTGCAAATACACTGCCTAAGCCACTCACTAAACTGCTCGCCCAGGTGGCGGACTCGCAGGGCAGCGGCAGTGCAACACGTTGCCTGCTGAACGCGGAACTAGCGGGCAAGCTGATGCACCGGTTGCAGCTGGGTTCGCTGTTCACAGAAGAGCTGGCCACCCAGTTTATGGAGCAGTTCGTGGATGCGCCGGCGCCCTTCTTCGACAAGGAGTCGATTAATAAATCAGCTGCGCAAATTGAGTCAGGTATTCTCAATCGATTGCACCTGCACAAAATGCCTACAGACGAGCAAGTGGGTCTGTCCACGGTATTTCACCTGGCAGACGACATTGTCAGTGGAGAAACCTTCCACCCCTCAGGTGGACTCAAATTCGATCGATCGGTCACCGAAGGGGAGTTGTTGCTACCGCCCAGTGAAGCAGAGCTGGCCAAACTCAAAGGTATGCGCGTCATACTTATCGGCGACGCCATGCGCATGGAATTGACCGCTGTCGCCAAGGGTTTCATCGACCATGGTGTATCCAGCTTGCGTATTCTCACCAGAGGTAAAGAGGCAGCGGCGGAATTAACTCACGCTATCGCAATGGACGGCGCGCCTACTGACATCGAAGTCACCGCCATTGGTGAAGATATCGAAAGTGCATTGGACGCAGCATTACGCCAAGGAGGAGCCGATGCTATTGTCAGCAGTCCCTTCGTCAGGCTACCTATGAAAGCATTGGCGGCAGAGAAAGATGAAAGCTGGGATCGCGTGCTATCGGATACCGAGTTTGCCGAACTCGTTAAAGATCAGCTCACCCACCACTTCAGAGTCGCGCAGCGCGCCGCGCTGGTACCACGTTGCCAACTGGTGTTTCTCACACCGGATACATCAATGGCTTCTTCGCGTGAGGAATTTGCCCTTGCTCTGTTCGTCAAGAACTCATTGCACGCATTAACGGTAACGTTGGGCGTAGAAACGGAAAGACTTCCAACCGTACCCGCAGTCAATCAGGTGCAGTTGACACGACGAGCTCGCACCGAGGAACCCGCTAACGATAAGGAACTGGAGGAAGAAATGCAGCGCGTCGTGCATGCAGTGCTGCAGTGTTGTGTTCCCGCACCCAGTCCTTCCGAAAGCCGGTACCTATCGCGAATATTTCGGGGTAACGCCGTTACCGTATAAGAAACTGCACCCAATCCTACGCAAGTCGCTCATTGCGACTACGGCTTGGACTGTACAAGTCAATGCATCGGCTTAAC
>JBCCNJ010000259.1:0-4235 GCA_039025905.1 Pseudomonadota bacterium
CGCGACACCGCAAAGGTGTCGGCTAACTGTGCCTCGGTAGGAAGCTGCACACCGGTCGCGATGGTGCCATCGAGAATGGCTGTCTTTAACAGGCTGTAAAGTCGAAAATAAAGGGGAGTTGGCGCCTTGTCCTGCAATGCGCGTAGCTGGGGCTCGCTGAATATATCCGAGATGGGCACCATGGGATGAGACTCGCCATTAATTAGCCCTAATGATATATCAAAAAGCGCAACTATTCCGCCATCGCCGCCGGTTTTTGCGGCAGGATATCGAGCAGGTTTGAGAGCGTGTGCTCCGCGAAACCCGCACCCGCTTCTGCGTAGTAATTAAACACCACATCAGCACCTGCGTTGCGCATAGCCTCTCGCTCGTCTTCGTATTTCGCTACTGCCGCCACCTTGCCGGTATAGCCTGCAATGCGCAACTGCTGTACTGCATCGATCATCTCCGATAGCGAGGGCATCGTCAGCATGATCAATTTATAGTCGGTGGTCAGTACCTGTTCCCAAAAGTCCGCATCTTCTGCATCGCCATACATCACCCGACGACCTTCCGCCGTATGCTCTGCGGTTTTACTTTTGTCTGTATCTACCCCGCAAACCCGCAAATGGTATTGGGACTCGACAGTCTCATAGGCACCGGTGCCTACGCGGCCCATACCGACAATTAATACGTCTACGTCACGTGCGGCATGCTCCAAGTTGCTCTGTCTGGCGCTTTCGGTTTCAAAACGCTTAAGCGTTTCCCTAAAGCGACTGTAGATCGAGTGAGAGCGGCCATTAACGTAAGTGGAAAGCACGAAGGATATGGAGACGGCCATCGCAAGGGTTGCCATCCAGCTATACGGTACCCAGCCCATCTCTATAGCCAGGGCGATCACGATCAGGCCGAATTCGCTATATTGTGTTAGCGCTAATCCGGCCAGTAAGGCTGTTCTCGCTCGCGTGCCGTGCAGTGACAGCAAAAAGAAAAAGATGATGCCCTTGATCGGCAACAACAGGCATAGGATCAACGCCATCTGCAGCATTTCCAGCGAGGGTGTTGCCGATAGACCGATGTTGAGAAAAAAACCGATGAGAAAGATGTCTTTAAAGCTGATCATGGATTTGGCCAGCTCGCCAGATTTTTTGTCGCCGCTCATAAGCATGCCAAGCACAAGCGCGCCCAGGTCGGCTTTCAGACCGACTATCTCGAACACGGTGCTGCCTGCGAAGGTTAGAATGATACCGGCAAGTATCAGCACTTCATCGTGGCCACTGGCACGCAGAAGGTAACTGAAGAGTGGGCGCGCGAAATAAAGCAGGGGCAGTAATAGCGCCCAGGGACTAGGCCATTCTCCGGTAGATGCCGTCAAGAACAACACAGCGATGATATCTTGCACGATCAGGATGCCGACCGCGACCTGGCCGTGGCGTACGCGGAACTCCCCACGTTCTTCTAGCATTGCGACAGCACAAACCGTGGAACTAAAACTAAGCGCAAAAGCGATCAGAGCGGCTTGCTGCCAGCTCAGGTCTGTTACCAGCGGCAGGCCCAGAATGCCTACGAACAGCACAAAACCGCAGCTGATGGCACCGAAAGTCACAAGGTGCTCTACGGTCGAGCGATAAATCTCTGGCTGCAGCAAGCTTTTCAAATCGAGTTTCAGGCCGATGATAAATAGCAACATCGCAATACCGACATCGGCTATGATTTGAATCAGATCAGAGGATTCAAACCCGATAAGACCCAAAGCAAAGCCCGCGACCAGATAGCCTACCAGCGGTGGCTGGCCAATTTGGCGCGCAGCAAAGCCACAGGCAAAGGCGGCGACAATAATAAAGCTGTCCATGCCCTGTTTGTTCCGTCCCCAAAACGTTGTGATTTTGGAGTCAGTCTACAGAATATTCGCCCATTTGGGAGTCGACTATCAGGAGAGCGGGGCAAACACTATTTTATTAACGAAGATCGGTTGTCGGGAAATCATCCAAGATGGCGACTATAATCTGAGCGCTCCGCACTGCAATGAACAGTGTGGGTGGGCTGGTTTCGCGTTGTGTTAGCCGGCTTTAAGCCGAGGATAGAACGAGTGCGCTTCGCTAACGACATACCGACAGGGATCACGGCCACTCTTCCTGTACAGTGAGCAATAAGGGAGCAATAGACGCTAGTGAGCTTGATTGTGGCAGGTATATGCTCTCTAAACGCAATAGAGGGGGACACACATAATGGATCTGGATAGAACAGGCTTGGGATTGGGCCAGCACCCAGCACTGGTATTGGTTGACATGATTAAGGGTTTTACCGACGCCAGCTGTTCATTGGGGACGCACTGTCCCGAAGTTGTCGACGCAAACGTGCAGCTGTTGAACGCGTTTCACGACGCAGCTTGGCCCGTGTTTTTTACCACCGTGGTGTTTCACAATGAGGAACAAGCACCCATATTTCGCGCCAGATTGCACGCTCTTAATCAGTTGACCCCTGATTCAAAGTGGATAGAAGTAGATGAACGTCTGCCACAGGAACCTAGCGATGTGCTGATTGAAAAGCAGTGGGCCAGTTCCTTTCACAAAACCGACTTAGATGAACAATTGCGCCGCAGGGGTGTTGATTCCTTAGTGGTGACGGGCCTCACAACTAGCGGTTGTGTGCGCGCAACGGTTGTAGATGGATTACAGTACGACTATCGCGTGGTTGTCCCAAGAGAGGCTGTGGGAGATCGCAACAGCGATGCACACGAGGCGAACTTGTTTGATATGCATGCGAAGTACGCCGAGGTGATGTCTTTGGCCGATGTGCTTGCAGCGCTACCTGTTAAGCCGTCGTAAAGTCCCAGGGCGCGCCACGGCGATCAGGTTGCGTTCTGCGCTCTACTCGACCGTCACGAGCGAAGCCTTTGCTTGCCCTGCTAACCATACGGCGTCGATCGGATACACCCGTTTTCCGGCGCTCTTGAGTACAGATATGCCGCCCGTATTGTGCACCCCAGGCTCTGTTCACAGGGCCGCTCACGTTAGCGTTTACTGCGCTACGATTGAGACCCAATAATCGAGTCACCAATGCGGTCGTTTCTTTGACCATAAAAAAGATAATGCTGATCGACGCAAACCTATCGGAGAGTCGCTCTGATCGAGACTCATTTCTCTGATACTGCATGATGACAACCGTCTACAACTGAGTGGGTTTATAAAAATCCTAGCACGCGCAGAATTTTTATCAGGTGCGGGTGTTAAAACTGTGACATGAGTCACGTCAGGCTAAGGCGGCGAACCTCAGCACGTTTAGGTACTTTTTGACAAGCGTTTCCTGACTGAGCGTACCTGAAGCCACACGGTGGCAAATACGATTGGCACGGCCAGCCCCGTGACTAAGGTATGATTGATCGCTATGCCCTGAGTGCTCAGAGCTTGCAAGCAGTAGTCTATTAATCCGACCGCATAATAGCTGATAGCGAAGATGGAAAAGCCCTCTACAGCTTGTTGCAGGCGCAGCTGCGTTTTTGCCCGTTCGGCCATTGTCTCCAGCAAATCCTGATTCTGTTTTTTCTTCACCATATCTACCATGGTATCTAGCAGGTTGGCCGCTCGAGCGACACGCTGCGCCAGTTCGTTAGAGCGCAGCTCGGTCGCATCGCAGGTGCGCATGGCAGGCTGTAAAGATCGAAGCAGAAAATTAGTGTAGCGCTGGTTGTTGGCGAAAACTTGCTCGTCTACCTCTACCGCGCGGCGTTCAACGATGCTTGCGTAAGCGCGCGCCGCGGCGAATGGATAGGCGTGAGCGCTAGCGATGCGCTCTACGCGAGCGGCAAGACCGGTGATTTCACGTAGTGATTGTTCCTGATGTTGCTCACTCCTATTTGACTCTAACTCGTTCATGACGCGCAATACTTCGGGCTCCAGTGAGCCGAGCGCAGTCATGGCTTCGCGGGCTCTCGGTAGAGCCATCATCGCAAGCATGCGATAGGTTTCCATTTCAAGTATGCGCTGTAGCAGGCGCGATAGACCGCCTAGACTGAGAGCGTTATCTACGACCACTATGCGAATGAAACCCTCGGCGTCTAGCTTGAATGCAGACCAAACTGTGGCGCCATCTGCAGACATACTGCCACCGTAGACTTGATGAGAGCCGAGCAGGGATTTTGCAGTGTCGAGTCCTCTGGAGTCATCACTCTCATCCGCTGCAAGCACCTCAACGTGCACACCGATGAACATGTCGTCAACCAGCTGAGTCCGCTTATTTGTTTCCAAAAAATCAAG
>JBCCNJ010000260.1:0-4219 GCA_039025905.1 Pseudomonadota bacterium
GGGTTGGGTTGGGTTGGGTTGGGTTGGGTTGGGTTGGCAATTTGTCGGCTTAGCCAACTACAATGCAATGCGAAACCTTCAAACAGGATACACCCGGTAATGGCGACTTATGCGGTGACGGGCAGCGCGTCTGGTATAGGCGCTGCGTTAACGGCTAAATTGACAGAGCAACAACACGCCGTGATACAGGTCGACATTAGCAAAGGTGATGTGATTGCCGATTTGTCGACAGCCGCCGGCCGAGAGGCGGCAATAGCAGGGATTCGGGCGCTAGCGCCAAACGGTCTTGATGGCTTGGTGCCGCTGGCTGGGGTATCAGCCCCACCGGCACCTCCGGAGCGCATCATTTCTATCAACTACTTCGGTGTCATCGAATTGCTAGCAGGCTTGCGCGACCTGCTCGGCAAAAGCACGGGTACGACCGTCCTCATTGGCTCCAATTCAGCACCCATGTCGTCCACGGAAGATCCGCTGTTGGCACCGCTGCTGGACTGTGACGAGGCCTCAGCGCTCGCGCTGTCGGCCGAACACAATAACGGCCTGCAATATATGACGGCGAAGCGCGCGCTCATCTATTGGATGCGACGCAATGCAATGATCTATGCGCGAGAAGGCATACGCATGAATGCGATTGCCCCGGGCCCGGTCGATACG
Organism: Pseudomonadota bacterium; assembly: GCA_039025905.1. Lineage (GTDB taxonomy): Bacteria > Pseudomonadota > Gammaproteobacteria > Pseudomonadales > Halieaceae > JARRPM01. The sequence goes on from JBCCNJ010000260.1 coordinate 655, forward strand.
CCAATGACCAAACCGCTATACGATGATCCCAATATGGTTGCAGTACTCGAGCATATGATGGACGCAACGCCGCTGGCGCGAGCAGCAAAACCCGAAGAGATCGCCGATGTGATTGCATTTCTGCTCAGCGATCAAGCGAGGTATCTCTGTGGTTCAGTCCTCTACGCCGACGGCGGATACGATGCCAACACACGCTCTGACTGGCTTTAGATCTTGCAGCGCTTTCCTTGCCATCACTTGACGCTGGGTGCTGCGCTTCGGATACACTATCGTTTCTGTCATTTGGATGTATCTCAATGCCAATCCACTCTATCAGAATGGCTCTTGCCAGCGTCGCCTTGCTTCTGCCGGTGATCGCGGCAGCGGAGCTGCCTCACGATCCTTGCCGAGACAAAGAGTATTGGTTTGAGACCGGTATCGGCTACTTTTCTGAAGGATACAGCCTCGAGGAAACACAAAAACGTGGACGCTCGCTCTATAAATCTATGACGCAAGAACAGCTGAGTGAAGACGAGGCTCTTGCCATCGTGTCCGAAGCCTGGCAACTGCTTTCGAGTATCAATTCTGATCGGCAAGTTGGCCAGCTGGAGCGCTTGGGCCTCGCGCATCAATACTATTTACAGTGTAGCCAGGGCCAATAGCACAGCAAATTTAACGTAGAACGCGCCTGAAACGCTTGGCTTGGCCTGTATCGCATTGGCCTTGCGCCTTAAGCGGTGTCTCATGCAACAGCCCTGCGCAGCGGAGTAAGCGCAATTTGTAGTGCAACCAACCGCGGTGAGTGGGAAACACGGTTGCTGAACTTCATGCCATCGCACATCGTGGTCTACTTCGGTTATTTATTTTGAAGGTTATTAACTTACATTTAGTTTGCGTTGCACGATTTGCCCGTATAGTTGCAACCGCATGCCGATTTCTATCCCTTGAAATCTCATATCCAGTTGATATTGAGTGAGTTACAGATGACATTTAGTTCGCTGAACTTTATACGGAGTTTGGTTATGCTGATGTCATTACACTGAAAGTGATTTCTCAGCGTACTAGAGAAGCCTTCCAATGCGGGTGGACCAGTCGATCTGAGAAAAGCTTTATATGAACCAGCTAGTAACCTAGGCTAAAACGGCCTCCTGCTTTGCAATTTTTATTGAAAGGGTGTCTCGTAATGCAAAACCAGATAATGATGATATCGAAAGTATCACTACGCCTCGCATGGATTGGGTTTATCGGGCTGATTCCAGCGGTCGGCATGGCCGAAAACAATAATCCGTCGGGTAGCTACAACTGTACTGACCCATCGGCCTGTTCAACATCCCCCTGTGTTCATAAAGGCCATACCTGGATCTACATTCAATGCCTAGGTAGGGACATTGATGTCGGCGCTACCGGCAGCAATCCTCAGAAGGCTGTTGTCATCAAGTGTAATCCACCCACGCCGCAGTGACTGGGGCGTTCCACGGTGGAGATGGTCAAGGTTCGAGATGTGGATTTAACAATACAAATAATGCGTGCCTTTCGACCAATATAAGCATTCGAGGGTGTTCAAACAATACGGATTTTTAAACGATAGAGTGTCTCAAACGGCGGAGCCCTCAGATTGGGAGCTCGCGCTACAAACGCTGTGCCTAGGGGGCATTGTAGGTAGGTGTTTCCCTGGCAACCTCGTCATACACACCGGTCAACAAGCTGACGAAGCGTCTGCTGGCATCCAGTTTTTCATCCACGTTATCGATAAACTGGGTTTTATCGGCCAGCAGCAATTCCCGCACGTTCGCATAGCGCTTGACCAGCTCCAGACCTTCTTCTGTAACAAAAAACGTGTAAATCTTTCCCTGTGGCTCTTTTCGCTTCTCCACCAGTCCCGCACTGACCAGTTTTCTGAGCGTATACTGAATATTCGCAATATCATCCCTGTTCAGTTGATGTGCTAGCGATGCGGAGGTTTGTGGTATTTTTTGCATCGAAACCACGTGTAGAAACAGCACTTCTTGCACATTCAAGTTTTGCTGACCCGACATGTTGGCCATTTGCATAATGCAGCGTTCGAAGGCGTTGATGAATCGAAGAACGCTCCATTCGAACTCAGTGAGCGCAATATCGTGCTCGGTACGACCCAGTTCCCAATGTCGATGCAGAACATCACCCCCCGATTTCGAACTCTTTTTCTTTGCAGGCATTAAATACCATTCCCTCTAGTCAGACCGCCAACGACGATTGTGGGGCTACTTTATAGATCGTCTCCCAATAAATGCAACTCCGCTGGCGCTCTCTTGGCCCGGTGACACCCGCTCAAAACCCTATCGCAACTCGTCCTTTTTCTGTTACCGCACGCCGCCACGCTAGATTCATCGCATGCAGATCACGATCTCAGACGTGGTGTTCCAACAAAAAGTTTTGTACGAGCTGCCGAAAGCGTGCACCGTGTTCAATTTGCGTCCAGTGCCCACAGTTGCCGAAAAGGTGCAGCTGGGAGTTCTTAATGTGCTTATGTAGATTCATCGAGACTGCAGGATCTACCACGATGTCATCCCTGCCGTGCAGAATAAGCGTCTCGTTCTTTATCGACTGCAACTGCGCGACGGACAGGACCTGGGCGTCCAGCCAGCGCTGGTGCGGCTCGGGAAACACTCGCTCAAAGATCTCCTGTGCGCCCTCTCTCATCGTCGCTTTGTAGCGCAGCTCCGCCAGCTCGTCTGTTACCAGCGAGCGATCGTAAGCCATGATATCCATGATTTTCTTCATGTTTTCAATGGAGGGCTTATAGCCCCAGAGTGCTGCCAGGTTCTCATTGACATCGACCGGCCAACCCCCCGGACCCATCAGTACCATGCGTTCCACACGCTCAGGATGCGTAACAGCGAGCCACATGGACAACGCACCACCAAAGGAGTTACCTACGAAATGGGCCTTTTCTATGGACAGTTCGTCCATCACCGCGACGACCTGATCAATCCAACTATCCATAAATGAGAATTGAAAATCGCTGGGGGTTTCTGTGTAGCCAAACCCCACCAAGTCGGGTACAACGACGCGAAAGTCCTCCGCCAGCAGCGGCATGATGCCGCGCCAATTCGCCCAGCCAGAGACGCCGGCCCCTGAACCGTGAAGCAAGATAAGCGCATGGCCACTTCCTATGTCATGCACATTCGTTTGGTAACCGACGGTAGGCACCATTTGACCAATTTCAAGATTCTCACTCATTTTCTCGCTCCAAACCTTCTGATTGCGTTAGGCATCGAACACTGAAACGTCGTGGTGCTCAGGATGACGATACGCCAGCTTGCTTTGTGAAAGATGCATATCCATGTAGACCTCGCACATTTTCAATGCGGCGTGACCCGGATTAATGACTGGCACGGGTAGCTCAGACTGTAAGAATTCATGGGACTGATGCATGGTTGTAGAGCCGAGAATCAGCACGTCAGCCCCATCGGTTTCGATAGCCAACTTTGCCTTCTCCAGCAGGGCGGAAAATACCACCTCCTCCTTACCGGTCAGCAGCTCTTCTGCATCAGGCCGCACGCCAATGCTTCTGATCGATGCAAGGCGATGACTGATGCCCAGTTCA
>JBCCNJ010000261.1:0-4183 GCA_039025905.1 Pseudomonadota bacterium
AACCTCAGGGAATCGCTCCAGAGCTTTTTCTCCACCTCCAGCAGTGGCCTTACGCGCTGGTATCCTGCCACAAGCGATTCGGACAGGGACGGCACCAGGCGTCCTTCAGGGTCGCTACACCAATCGTTTGCAGCAATCGCCAGGTCTAGGATCAGGGGGCCATTATGGGCGGTATTGAAGTCAATAATTGCCTGCAGTCTGTCGCCGATAAATAGTGTATTGTCACGGAACAGATCACCGTGAATGACCGCCTGGGGCAGCGTGGGGTGCCTTTCTGCCAGTTGCTGAAAGTGTTGCACCTCGCCCAGAAGCGTCAGTTCAGATGCAGGGAGTCGCGCGGCCAGTTCGTGCGCTTGCGCAGCCAGCCAGTCCAGGTCGCGGCCTTGCACCGCCAAGTTTGCGTTCTGCGTCACCTGGTGGATGGCGGCCAGTGATTCTCCAAGTGCCATGCACTGTGCAACGCCTGGGTGGCTTGGCGCCTGGCCCGCAATTCTGGGCGTTAGCACGGCGGGTTTGCCGTGTACCCGATGCACAGCCTTTCCATCACTATCGCAAATTGGACAGGGCACGGGTAAATCGTGTTCATGCAGTATGCGGGTCAATTCAATATAGGGAGTAAGCCTTTCCTCTGGAATCGATTCGAACAGAGTGAGTACAAATTGCCCCATACCGTCGGGGGCCCGGTCAGGCTCCGCTGATGACTGCGTGACGATGAAAAAGCTGCTGTTATCCGCGCCACTCAGGATCTGTTCTAGACTGACAAGTTGACCGAGACCAAAGCTGTCAACGAAAGTGGCCACCTCGACCTGATCGAGTACTGTATAGACTGCCATCTAGTAACCCTCGCTTGAGAGAACGGTGTAGTGCGCCTAGGCAACATCCAGTGCATCTGGAAAAATGCAAGAGCTTGGATCGCGTGAGTGCAGTGCTAGTATAAGTCGCGTACACTGTTTTTTATGCGTCCCGAGGTGGGATTTTACGTTCCTTGTTTAGTGCCACGGGAGGCGGGTGTTAACGAAACGCGGCGTTAGCAGCGCAACTGCTTGCGGGTTGCATCTGTCGAGGTTGATTAGAGCACGCTCCTGATTGAGAACGAGGTTAAGATGTCAGCGGGTTCGAGCACCACACGTCTTCCAGAAGAAACCGATGTATTAATCGTAGGCGCGAGTATGGCGGGAAGCTGCCTCGCGCGGCAGCTTTCGCTTCAGCTCCCCGATATGAAAGTCACTGTTATCGATCTCCAGGAAGAATTCGGTTCCAGCGTCGGCGAGTCCACGGTTGAGGTTTTTGACGACTACGCCATTCGTAATCTCAGGTTAGGCCCCTATCTTGCCAAGAAGCACATCACCAAGCATGGCCTTCGTTTCTGGTTTGACTCTGCCGACAGGGATCTACCCCTCAGTAAAATGTCGGAACAAGGCCGCTCGCGCTACACGGCACTCAATCGAGGCATTCAACTCAACCGCAAGGAGTTCGACCATGATTTCTGCGAGATCAATCGCAAAGCAGGGGTTAATGTTCACCTGGGAGTACGCGTTTTGCACGGGAACGAGGTGGAGGGCGGCAACGCCTATGAAATTCATAGCGACAAGGCTCACCTTGTTCATACGTCCGAAGGTGATATCCGCTGCACCTATCTGGTGGACGCCGGTGGCAGGCAGAGTCCGCTCGCCTTGCAGCTCGATCTTCTAGACAAAGACCATACGAATCACTCAAAGGGGGCTTACTGGGGTAGGTTTGAGGGTACGCGACCCATCGATGAGTTGGGTGATGACAGTTGGCGCAGTCGTGTCGACGACACACAGCGCTGGGCATCGACCAACCACTTCATGTACGACGGCTATTGGATATGTCTGAGACCGCTAACCGAGCAGACCGTCAGCATTGGCGTGGTCTTCGATCGCGAATTACATCCCTTTAAGTTCGACAATGGGGAAGAACTGACGCACTTTTTGAGACAGCACAAGGCCTTGTCGGAGTTGCTTGGTGACCAGGGAAAAGCGATTGGCTTTCATCGTCTGCAGCGCATCACGCGTGGTGTGACGCAGTTTTACTCCACTGACAGGTGGTTTCTCAGTGGTGTTTCCGGCCTTTTTGTAGACCCACTTTTCTCTACTGCCTGCGGACACATTGCCCTGGCGAATCACTTGATATGTGCAATGATCCAGTCCAATGAGCAAGAGCAAGCCCAGCTATTTAAGCAACAGGTAACGCTGTTCAATGAAGTGATGCAGCACGTATTTCTGCGCCAACTGGACTCCTTTTCGAATTACCACTTGTTTGGTTCATTTGACACTTTCGTTAACTGGCAGACCTTGCGATATCACACGGTCCTCAACTATGAAGTGCCGATGCAGCGAGCAGATTATGCCCCCTTGCTTCAATCTGCCGAGCGCGGTGAAGAGTTGTTGCAGCACGAGTGGACTGCGTCCCAGCAGCTTGGCATTGCATCGGACAAGCTGGCGAAAGAGTTCACAGATTTTTTAGATGAACGTGGTCAATACTACGCGCGCAATTGCGGCTGGTATCACGAAAAGACCGAGCGTGATACGACGCGAGAAAAGTGTCTCCACCCTGATTTCGGCGAAAAAGAGAACGCGGAGAGCCGGTTGAACTGGGAGGCATACTACCGCTACTACCTAGTGCGCATGTGCGATATTGATGGAGTTGTATTTGACGAGGGTATATTCCAGCGCCAGTTTGATGCTGACTGGCGGTCGGGTCAGTCACTCGATGAAATATTTCGGGCCATGCGCGCCGGGGAAGGTGCGGGACAGATCGGCGATGCGCCTACCTGGGATATTAAGGGCCCCATCAATGCGCCGATAAAGCCGGAGGATGAATGGTGGCATCGGTTTATCGACCCTGATGGCCGATCTATCTATGCATATCTTATGGCAAAATCGGAGAAATAAACCCGTTTTTACCAGGCCAATGATTCCCCCTGGGTCAAATCGGATGCAAGGGAGACTGAAAAGCGAGCGGTTATGGATGAGGTTGTTGTGGTTGGGGGCGGCATTACCGGCGCCTTTGCGGGATATTTCCTGGCAAAGCGCAGTGTGCGGGTGACGCTGATCGATGACGCCTCCCCTGAGCATACTGCAACCAAGAATAATCCCGGGGGCATAAATCCATTACATGGCCCCGGGATTCCCGGTGAGATGGAGCCGTTTGCGATGCACGCATACCGGCTGCATGCAGCGCACCAGCAGGACATCCAGCAGCGCTCCGGGGTCGACCCCGATTATCGTGTTGTAGCACGCGTCGAACTCGCGTTTTCGCAGGAGGATGTGCACCGGATTCAAGCGCTAGCGCCACTGTATGAGCGCAACGACGGCTTCTCTGCACAATGGCTGAATCAGGCGCATATTCGGCGAACCTACCCCGCAGTCAGTGCTGACGTGCTCGGTGGCCTGCAGATGAAGGGTAATGCTTGTGTCGATACACACGCGTATCGACGGGCTGTTGTCTTAGCAGCACAAACCTACGGCATGGAACAGATACAGGGACACGCTGAACACGTAGCGCCAGGATTGGTCCGGATCAGCGGTCGCAACCTACACTGCAAACATGTTGTTCTGTCAGTGGGCCCCTGGCTGGATAGACTTGTCCCTGAGCTGGAGGCGGGTCTGCATATCACGGCATTGAAAGGCCAGATGCTGCGGGCGACGGTGAAGGGCGCACCCCCTGCGACGGATGTCACCTGGGGCTTGCATGGCCTGTACCAGATTGTCGGTAACGAATACTGGCTGGGTGGAACGAAAGAGGATACCGGGCTTGACGGTGAGCCTGACGAGCAGGGCAAGGCAGAGGTTCTTGCGGGTGTTCGCAAAATGTTACCGCACCTTGAGGCGCTGGACGTGCATGAGCATGTCGCAGGTTTAAGGCCGTGTACTTCTGATGGGCTCCCCTTACTGGGCGTGCTACCCGAGCTGGAGAATACGGTTATTGCGGACGGTAGCGGTTCAAAGGGAATCCTGTACAGCGCGGCGTTGGGAGAGCAGGTGGCGCGCTTAGTTTGCGAGGGCCAAACGGACCCGCGATTCGAATTCCTCTCGCCCGCCCGCTTGTTGTCGTAACTGCAGCGAGGACAAAATATGAAGTTGCAATGTATCGTATGCCATTCAGAGCAAAGCCACCCATTTAGCCCTATGTGCGAAAAATGTGGAGGCCTGACTGATAT
>JBCCNJ010000262.1:0-4182 GCA_039025905.1 Pseudomonadota bacterium
TTAACGCCAAGCTTCCTCGAGGGGTTTAGTTTGACCATTGATTACTACGATATCGAGATCGAGGATGGCATAGGTTTGTTTTCACCGGAGGGCCAACTCATCGCGTGCATCGAGGGCAATGATGCGCTATGTGACAATGTCCAACGAGGGGCTACCGGAAATCTCTGGGTTGGTTCAGACGCTAGAGTATCCGCCATTAGTCAAAACCTGGCTGTTGAGCAGATCACCGGTTATGACATCGTCGCGACCTACGATTTTGATATCGGTCGATGGGGCAGCATCAATCTTCACGATGTGCTCGCCTACATTGATAAGTGGACCACCCAGGAAACCAGTGACGCGCCGAAGACAGATTGTGCGGGCGTTTTCTCTGGCCTATGCGGCTTTCCAGCACCGGAAGTACGCAACAATCTTCGAGCCACCTGGATCACACCGTGGAGAGTGACAACGAGTGCGCAGTGGCGCTATATCAGCAGCGTCGATGACTTCAGCGGCATCAGGGATCTTAGATCGGCCAATTACTTCGATATTTCCGCGCTTTGGGACGTGACGGACTGGGCGCAGCTCCGTGCTGGGGTTAACAATGTGACGGACAAAGCCCCACCGATCGTCGGGTCAACTGCTGCGGATAATTCTGTCTTTGGCGAGGGCAATACCTTTCCTGGCATGTACGATGCTACGGGGCGCTATTTCTTTATTGGCGCCTCGCTGAACTACTAGGCAAGCCTGTTCGAGTAGATGTATTGAGATTACCTCGAACAAGTGAAGCGAGGACACGGGCGACGGCTGACCTTGGAAAGCGCGATGGCAAGGCCCCTAGCGCGTTATCGGGCTATTGGCTTCCTGTTTCAAGAGAAGCCACGGCAGATGCGGATAGGAGTTCATCTATTCGGTAGACGGTGTGTTCAGAGCGTTCCGCAATAAATGAAGACTCCATGCGATAAGTCTCTGAGGCATCGGAGACGCTAAACAGCAGGGTGATACTTAGCGTTTGGCCATCGATAAAGGGGACGATGGGATCCAGAGGTACGGTGAACATGGCTTGGCTGTATCCAGACTCGTCATCGAATAGCGGTAACACCAGCAAGTCTAGCTTTGACTGTTCAACCACGACGCGCCTCGATAGACCGACCGCTGACACTTCGAGCCGATCGATCTCAAATTCAGTACCCGCTTTACCCTGCCATTGTGCGGTGACAGACAGTGTGTGCGGCGATCCCGTGACCTCATAGGTATCTTTGCTGAAGAGGTGGGACAACAGGTTTTCGTTGTCGCGGTAGGGTGTGCTGGCGATATCGAAGGCGATGTGGGGAAGTTGGGCGGCATGGGACTCAGCCGGCTGCGGCGTCGCTCTCACCAGGACATATTCTTCAACAACACCGATGCGTGTCGTCGAGCAGACATAGGTAATGCAACCGAGGATCAAGCCTGCGCACACAAGTAGCAGGGCGGGGATAGATAGCCGTTGAGTCATAGGCGACGTTGGGTATGTCGGTCTGCGAGCCTTTTGGCAGAGTCAAAGGGCGGCGGAGCCTACTCCTGGTGACGGACGCTGTAAACGTGGGTTGGTGAGACTGTGAGCCCGGTCACACGTCAGATGCGGTGTACTCTATCCGATGCTCTAACCAGCATCTGGTCATCGAAAATACCCAGTAAGCGCTGTGTCGCGGGATGAGTTTGCGCCTGAGCATGCCATTTGGAGACCATCACATCGCGTAATGAGTGCATCGTGGCAGGATCGGGCGTGTGCTCCGGGTGCCACAGATGCTCTTGTAGATAGTTGAGGATCTTGCGTCGCCAGTCGACGGCGCACCCGATGAGCGTATAGATCGTGCGAGGGCCGAATGCGCGTTCCATGTCTTGCTCGATCATATGAGGCTCAAAAAAACGCGCTTTATGGCCGATGTCTTCGTGGTTTAGGTGCATGCCGAGCATCCACAGCAGAACAGGCCGGGCATCGTCATCGGTACGTGGCATCGGTAGAGCCTCACCGATCAGGGCTAAGCGCGCTTTTTTCATCACGGAGAGAAGATCGGCTTTGATCTTGTCGCTGCGATCTTTCTCGTTCTTTGCCTCGCGAATCAGGGTTTGACAAGCCTCGAGCACGAGTCCGGCGTGTTTGAGTTCAGCCGCCATTTCATCGGAGAAAATAGGGCGGATGTCGTCGGACAAGAGCTCACGCTCGATTTGGCGTTGCGAGCCGAGTGTCCTGCGCAACAGTGCCGATGTTCGGTCGTCGCTGAACCAGCGAAGCGCTTCTTTTTTCTGCTGTTTCTTGTCTGGTGTTTCCATACGTCGCCCCTATAGCAGCCGCATCCAGGTCTCTGCCTGGTTGCTACGGTCTGATGTCCGGATCGGTCCGGGTGTTGTTATGCGGTTTGAAGCCCTGAAACGGAGTCCAGGCCCAGTTTTTAGCGTTGTTGGCGCATATTAACAATAATAGGATTCGTTTGACCATAGGGTGTTAGGCGAGCGTCCATGTATTAACCAGGTAAAGAAAAGTCATGTAAAACAAGACACTGCACAACGAAGACAATAATCCTCGAGGAAACAAACCGCTGTTATCAACATGTGTGGCGATGGCGGAAAGCAACGCGTCAGGGTGCAAGTCACGCGGTTGTTGCTGAGCGTTTACAGCGAGATATGGCAGCAAAATACGCGGACGAAGTCGACTGTCTCCGAAAACGTTCGAGGATATGGAAGCCGTCTGGCTATATTCACTCAGTGAGTGGGAATCAAGGGAGCGAGCAGGCTACATAAAGAACATGCTCCGCATTGTCACTGGCTGGTTGAGTCTCTTGTTGTCGCTTGTCTTTTTGGTTCAGTCGATACGATGGTTTAACCCATGGCGAGACGGGTGGAGGTGATCGTATCTGTCTTTATTCAACTCGGTATCTTCATGTACGCCACAAGTGCGCTTATAGCTTTGGGCGTGTCGCCTATCGCTTGGATGGAGCTAGTCATTCCTGATGAGTGGTTCTGTCAGGTTGTGATGTATCTGTCCAATAGACTGGTAAGCGAGGGCAAAACGTGGATTCCAAGTTGTTGCGCATCATCGCAGCGAATAGGCGCAGGGCGCACGGCAGTTCACGCCCCGCATATCCCTGATATTGGCAATAATCATGAATTAAGTATCGTAGCAAGGACACAACAAGCAGTTACTCATTGGGCCATTTCAGAATGCGACATAAGCGCAGGAACATGGGCGCTGGGATTAGTAGATAAGACAATTCAAGGTTTAAACATGACGACCAAAACGATTAGGGCCACAAGCAGCAGTCCTGGGGCATGATTAGACGCCCACTTGCCTCTGGATGAGTTGATCCCGACGTTGTGCGTCGTAACTTCCCCGCCAGAACGCCGTGCAATTCAGAGAGAATAAGCACCAGAAGGATTTTTATCCCTAACCAAGACTGTGCGAACCAACCTCCGTGAATCGCAAGCGAGATACTTTATCGGCATCGCAACAGCAATGAACGCTATCAACGTGACAGCCTCAGTTAGAGCAGCTCGACGGAGGTCTGTCATTGCGTGCTATACCCCTAAGTTTCGCCATCGATCAAAAAATCGAAAGGCATCGAATTGCTCAGGATACAACCAGTACCACCTCGCTACGTAGAGCGCTAACACTGCTGCAACTGTGGTTCCGATCACTAGCCAGCGTTCGATAGCACTCATAGTGAGATACCTCGGATTCGATTTCGTTTGGTCACGCTCACGACCTTTACTAATTAGCAACCGGCATATATTTCTCCATGTCATTCGCTGCGGCGACACACATGGGTGTTAACACGTCATTCATCGAACCGAGCGTAGTTTGCATCTTGCCCATGATCTCGGGCCCCGCTTTTGCAGGCGTGCCCGCGTCAAGCGGCAGGGCAGGATCGTACTCCAGCATCAGCTGCGTCATCTTTGCCACGTCCTCTCCCAGCGGCTCTGCCAACAACACGAGAACGAAATCAATCCCGGCTGTTAGACCGCTCCTGGGTGTTCGGTTTCCATTTTGACCTGATAGCACTCGATATTCGCCGCAGAGTCGTCTGCTTGAGAGCTTTACTGAGACCTCGAGCGACTTCCGTGGGCTATTCGATAGGTAGAGTTTTCATTCTTTTTCCATTTCTAGGAGAGCTGGCACCGTCACCTGCTCGCAGTAACGGCTTATGCTGATATCTCATATTTAAA
>JBCCNJ010000263.1:0-4172 GCA_039025905.1 Pseudomonadota bacterium
CACGGTGATGCCTTGTACCCCAATTTCTGACAGGGCTTCGCGTACATCATCCAGTTTGAATGGCTTAACAATCGCCGTTACTAATTTCATACTGATCTCCTGAAAAGAAGTCGGTCCGTTGCCGGACCGACCCGTTTCTATATTTTTGGGTTACATGCTTTTTCTGTTGGTGAACACAGCGGTGGCGTCAGCCCAGTCGGTGCCGAAGACATCTTCCTCGTCAAGATCGGTATCTACATAGGCAACGGAGAGGTCTACGCCGAAAACGCTATAGCCAAGCGTGACTGACCAGTCGGTGTAGGCGTCTTCATCAGTAGCGAAGAAACCGGTGTCTTCAAAGTCGTTGTAACCGACGTGCAGGTCTAGGCTAAAATTCTCTCCCAGCGCGAAGCTGGCACCCGCTGCATAGTAGAAGAAATCTCCTGTTTCACCGTAGTAATCGTCGGAGTAGTTGACCTGGATAGAAAAGTCCTTCCATGAGCCCCCGACATAGAACTCCTGGTAATCACCTTCGTCACCGTCGTCACCGGGGTAGTCGTAATAGATGTAGCCTACATCGATGCCGAAGTCTGTATCACCGATAGAGCTTGACCAACCGCCGTAATAGTCAAGTTCGAGACTACCGTCGAAACCTTCGCCATTGGTGTCAAAGTCAACGCTAGATCCCCACACGCCGAGGTAAAAGCCGGGCGAGAATTCAGCGTCGAAACCGCCCTGAACAGCGGCATCCTCGTCGGACTGGGAAATACCTCTAAAGCGGTAATCGCTGGTCAGGGCTATATTGCCGCTGATCTCAAAGTCATCTGCGCTTGCTACCTGGGACAATCCAGCACCAGATACTACGGCGGTAGTCAGAGCAGCTGTCAGAAGTTTTTTGTTAAACATGATTCCTATCTCCAAGGTTTATATCGAAATGTCAGAACAGGCGTAGCAAGAAAGCTCTACGGGCACATCCTTGGCGCGACACTTATTCTGGCACCCGGGAGATGCACTTGGTGTGCCAAGGGATGCTAACTTTCTTTAAAACAGCAGCTTGCAGAGATTTTAATCACTTTTCACTGGATAGAATGGCTTGGAGGGCGCAGTCTTAGCGCACTATTAGTGTGCGCTGCACTAAGTCAGTGCACAGAGACGAGCTGTGCCCGTCGATTCAATTCCACTACACTGACCGGCGAAACTCTTGCAGTGATAACCGTATGGCCACAAAAAAGCCTGCCCCTTGGGATGTCTTGCAACATCTCAACGAGCTGATCGACGCTTCGGGCGTCAAAGGAGAAGTCGATAAAAGCGCTCGCACGCTGGCGCAGTCGGCTCTTTCCAAGCTGGATGTGGTCAGCAGAGAGGAATTTGATGCACAAACTGAGGTGCTGCGAGCCCTGCGGGCGAAAGTCACCGAGCTTGAGGCTGAACTGGAAGCCTTAACCCAGGAGTTGGAGACACTCAGCACTAAAAGTTGAACTGACCAGCCGGCCGGTCTCTGTCGGCAAACCATTCGCTCAAGGACGAGCTATGCAATTGTCAGTGGTATTCAGCAGGGCCATCAGCGGCCTGGACGCGCCCCTGGTACGGGTTGAAACGCATCTCTCCAACGGCCTCCCGGCTTTCCATATCGTTGGCTTGCCGGAAACCGCCGTCAGGGAAAGTAAGGATCGTGTGCGCTGCGCGATCTTGAATTCCCACTTCGACTTTCCAGATAGGCGCATTACCGTCAATCTAGCTCCGGCAGATCTACCCAAAGACGGAGGGCGTTTCGACCTACCTATCGCATTGGGGATTCTCGCCGCGTCCGACCAGGTTCCACAAGACACCCTACTTGATCACGAATTCCTGGGTGAGTTGGCACTCGACGGTAGCCTACGAGATGTACCAGGCGCTATTTCTGCCGCCATCGCGAGCGCAGGTGCAAGGCGCGCGCTCGTGGTGCCTTCCAGCACCGCCCCGCGGGCCGCGCTAGCGCCCGGAAGTCACGTGCTCCCTGCAGCGGATTTACTCAGGCTTTGCGCACACCTGAACGGGGCGCGCAAAATCCTAACCAGCAAACCTAAGCCACCCACTGCAGAAACTCACTATCCTGACCTGCAAGATGTAACGGGGCAGGAGGCAGCTCGTCGCGCTCTAGAGATTGCCGCCGCCGGCGGCCACAACCTGCTGTTTGCGGGTCCGCCAGGAACCGGCAAGACCCTACTGGCAAGTCGTTTGCCGGGCATACTGCCCCCCCTCACTGCAGACGAGGCATTGACCCTTCTGGCCATGCGTGATTTCGTCGATTCCAGGTCCACTTTCGATTATCGACTGAGACCCTTTAGAGCACCCCACCATAGCGCAACTCCCGCAGCCCTGGCGGGCGGTGGCGCGAAACCCCGCCCAGGTGAAATTTCGTTGGCCCATGGCGGCGTACTATTTCTCGACGAGTTGGCCGAATTTAAACGTTCAAGCCTCGAAGTATTGCGCGAACCTATGGAAAGCGGGGAGATTACCTTATCTCGAGCACAACACAGAGTGCGCTTTCCGGCACAGTTTCAATTGGTGGCAGCTATGAATCCCTGTCCCTGTGGCTATCTCGATGATTCAAGCTACAGCTGCCGCTGCACGCCCGACCAAATTCAACGCTATCTCGCACGCCTTTCTGGCCCACTTCTCGATCGCATCGATATTCATGCCACAGTGTCCCGACTGCCCCCTGGCGAACTACTACGCGAGCAGCTCACCGGTGAGTCGTCCAGCGTTGTTCGTGCCAGGGTGTGCCGAGCTCGCGAAGTTCAAATTCACCGGCAAGGCAGTATCAACAGCCAGATATCTTCGCGCCAACTGAACGCAGTTTGCCGGCTCAAACAACAGGAGCAGACGTTTCTGGAGGCAGCCGCGCTGCGCATGCATCTATCGGGTCGCGCGCTGCATCGCACCTTGCGTGTAGCGCGCACCATAGCCGATCTGAATGACGATCCCATTATCCAGTGCAGCCATATCGCGGAAGCGCTGGCCTATCGCGCGAGTTGCGATGCCGGGCAACCCACAGCCAGTGAACGCAAAAAGAGGGGAACCATTCCTGGGGAAAAGGTGACGAATACATAAGAGTCGTCTTCACTAGCATCACAGGCAAGGGAGATTGTAATCCAGTGGTAAAAAGGAAAATTATGGTCTAACCTCCCCAGCTCCTCTGTATATAAGATATAAGCTAACACTAATCGGATGTTGTAATCATGCGCACACTCTTTCTAGCCGGCTCGCTGGCAGTTTCTCTCTCCGCACTCAATGCGGTTGCCGCTGTCTCTCCTGAGATGGCCGCACGACTTGGTAAAGACCTAACGCCCATGGGCGCTGAGCGCGCGGGCAACGCCGATGGCAGTATTCCCGAGTGGAACCCAGAGGGGCCTCCGATACCCCCCAATTTCGTACCTGGCTCAGACAACTACGTGGACCCGTACGCGGACGAAGAACCGCTTTACATCATCGATGCGAGCAATTGGCAGGATTACGCCGATGAGCTAACCGAAGGCACTAAAGCCATGTTTGAAAAATACGGCGACGATGGCTGGGAAATTCATGTCTACCCATCGCACCGCAGTGGCGCAAGACCTGACTGGTTTTACGAAAATACCTTTAAAAATGCGACTCAGGCGAACTTAGTCGCTGACGGCCAAAAAATTGAAGGCAGCTACCCGGGTGTCCCCTTCCCGATTCCGCAATCGGGCCTGGAAGCCATCTGGAATCATATGATTCGCTATTCCACAGACACCACCCAGACATTTGACACCTATTACGTCGACTCTGCAGGCAAGCCCATTCTGGCGACATCGGCTTATCAGACAAGCATTTTCCCCATGTTCAAGCCGCCGCATGATGAGCCAGTCGGCGATAGAGTCTGGACTAAATTACGGCTCAACTATGAAGCCCCAGCACGTCGAGCAGGTGAGATTCTGCTGGTCCATGAGCCAGGTGCTGATTACACAGCGGGCAAAGGCCGCAAAGCATGGCAATATCTGACCGGTCAGCGACGCACCCGACTTGCCCCCGCCGTGTCATTCGACACTCCCAACCCTGGCGTCGCGGGCACCTCCACCTATGACGATGCGGGCATCTACAATGGCTCGCCAGAGCGCTTTGACTGGCAGCTGGTCGGCAAGAAGGAGATGATTATTCCCGCCTCCAACTATCGCTTCGTATTTGAGACA
>JBCCNJ010000264.1:0-4106 GCA_039025905.1 Pseudomonadota bacterium
GCACGCTCGCGCACAAAGGCAGTGGCGAGCAGCGGGTCGCAGTTGCGGTATCGCCCCGCTTTTCCCGGTGGGTCAGCCAGGGGTTTGTCGATACAAAACTGATAGGAGTCCGTGCCACCGCCGTAGACGTAGATGTGATCTAAAAAACGTCCATCTTCCTGTTTTACCGAATGGTCTTCCGTGCGCCCGAAGCTACCCGTGAATTCGAGGCCGCTCGCCATGTTTAGGATATCGCGCAGTCGAATATCTCGGCGCGGATCGTCGGCCTTTCGCCACTGTTCGAAAAGTGCAGTTTCATCGAGGGACAGTTCACTGCGTTGCTCCAACACCCCAACCAGGGTGGCTGCGATGCTCTTGCCCATAGACCAGGATTCAAATTGCGTCTGCGGGCCAAAGGGCTCGCGATAGCGCTCTGCCACAATGCAACCTTTATGCACCACCACCATGGCATTGGTGAAAAACATGGGGTTCTCAAAGACAGAGTCGATAGCAGCATCGACCTCCGCGCAATTCAATCCCGTTGCATCGGTAGTCTCCACCGCTTCTTCGGGCTCGAAACGATCCCTTATCGGATTGCGTGCAAGTTTAGTGGGTTCAAAATATACCGTGGGCTGTGGCCCATCCTGAATAACGCAGCCCTGATCACCGAACCGTCTGGCCCAGGCCTCCTCCCCGTCTAGCTGCAGGTGCGCCAGGCCTTTCTCCCGATCGACGTCGATTTCCACGGGCAACTCCAATAGCGCTTTCGGATCCCGCGTCTCGATCACTGCTTTCATCAGTGCATCGGGCGCAGCCATCCAGTTGCAGCTGAAGTTGAGAATATCTTGCGGATCGCGCCCTGTGGTGAACACACCGGAGGCAATGACCTTCGCCGCCCAGGACAACCCACAGCGAGCGGGATTGGATTGGTCAACCGCCATTAGTGATCAACGCAAACGCGTTGCGGGAACGCGCCGGCGCGCTCCAGCACATGCACCGTCTCCAGCGTCTCCAGCGACACCACGCGCAATTCGCAATCGGCGCGGCAGGTGATGTAGCACAGCTTCGAATCTGCAGAGATGGTGAGATAGCTGGGTTGCTGCCCCAGCGGAATGGTTTTCACCAGTTTCAGATCCGGGTACTCGTAGATCGCGGCGAAAGCGCCCGTGGTGCAAAGGAAAATGATATAGCGCTCGTCCGGCGTGATTTCGACGCCGTGGTCGATCGTAAAGGGATACTTGTCTTCGCAAGGCGGCGCCGAGCCGTCGTCCATGCCCGGCATATCAACAGTCTGCTCCAACTCCCAGGTTTTGAGATTCAAGACATGGAACCCATGCATGCGCGAAAGCTGGATATAAGCGCGCTCACCATCGCGTGATAGCGCGAAGGGTCTTACGTTGTCTTCAAAGGTGAAATGGCGCAGCCATTCGTTATTTTCAGCATCTATCTCATCCAATGATCCCCAGATAATCGAGCCCACATAAACGCGTTTGCCATCGGCAGACACACGTACCTTGTGCCCCCCGAGATTGGCGATCTGTATCGGAGTGACCTCCTGGGTCTTCACATCCACTTTGCTCACGAGCTTGCGATCATTGTGGGCGTTGTAAACGTAGCGTTTATCAGGAGACGCCGCGAAATGTTCGATCGAACCCAGCAGCGGTACCCGCCACAGTTCTTGCAATGAGATTGCATCAATTGCCGCAAAAGTACTGCGCGCCTCGCAAGTCGGCTCGCGCCAAAACTGCCAGCGGTTTGTGCCGTTAACGTAGAGAATGCTTTTATCCGCAGATAAGACCACACTATCGGGTACGAGGTGATCACCCAGGTCAATCGTTCCCAGATGGCGGTAGCCCTGCGTTTCATCATAAACGCGGACATCCGCGCCTATCGTATTTTGGATATAAATCATGCTTGCGGCTCTCTTATCCTGCGCGGTTCAGGAGCGACGTGACTTTCATGCCGGTGATCAGGTCACCTTCCATGGTGAGGCGCCCCATCAGAAACTCCATATCACCTTTGAGTTCTCCATTGAGCATGCGCCCAAAGCGCTCGAGATTGGCATGTATGGTCGTGTCTACCTGTGCCGAGTCGTTCGACACTGAAACAGGATCATTCGTCGCGTCGATGACAATGCAGCCCGCTTCACCGAAATCCAGTTTGATACTGGCGTTGAGTGCGCTGGCGGCAGGTGCAACGGCGCGAAAAAACTCGGTTAACTCATCCAGCGTCACGTTACTATCCTTCTGCTCTCTCTATGTGGCGTGTGTGGATTGTATACGCCGACCAAGCTAATGTATGTACTCGCGCGTATCACACAAAACGCGCGCAAGGATGACTATGCATATCTATATTTCGGCCGACATTGAAGGCGTCGCAGGGGTGGTCAGCCCTTCCCAGACAGTGCAGTCAGGCTTTGAGTACCAGCAAGCGCGTCAATGGATGACCGATGAAGTGCTCGCTGCCTGCGAGGGCGCGATGGCAGGTGGCGCTACCAGTTTGACCGTGAGCGACTCCCACGGTAATGGTCAGAATCTGCTGTTGGAACGCTTTCCTGAGAACGTGCGTATTGTGCGTAACTGGCCCAGGCCGCTAGGCATGATGCAAGGCGTGGAGCAGGATGTACCCGCGGGCGTTTTTCTGCTGGGCTACCACACCGGCGCTCATCACGCCAAAGGCGTGCTCGCTCACACGATCTCGGGCAGGCTGATAAAGTCGCTGCGCATCAATGACGAGCCGGCAACGGAAACACAGCTAAGCCTATATATCGCGGCTCATTACAGAGTGCCGGTCATCTTCGCATCGGGCGACGACGAGTTTATCAACTACGCTAAAACTACGCTGGGTGATGCCGCGATTACCGTCGAAACCAAACGCGCTACAGGTCGGTACTCAGCAAACACCCTGAGTCCTGTCGCGAGTTGTGCGGCGATTCGCAGCGCTGCCCAAGCGGCTGTCGAAAGCTTGCCGCAAACATCCGGCGATCCTGCGAGCGCACCTGTCAAGATCGAGGTTGAGTTTCAACGCCACCTTCCCGCAGAGTTGCTAGCCTTTCTGCCGCAATTTGAGCGCGTGGGATCAACCGGTGTCGTGTCGGTGGCCGATGATATTGTGGCAGCCTCCGCCCTGCTGCAGTTTATCAGTGGGGTAACCTTCGACGAGCAGCTACCTTGAGCAATACCTTCTCCTTCAATGTCGATACCGTATCCTGGCCGATGCGTGCACCCTTTACGATTGCCAATTACCAGTGGACGGCCATCGAAGCAGTCAGGGTCACCCTCAACCAGCAAGGGCATAGCGGTCGCGGCGAAGGCGTGCCCCTGTTCTATCGCAAGGAATCACCGGAATCCATCGCCGCGTCCATCGAAACATGGCTCAGCCAATGGGATTTTCTACCCAGTCATGACCAGATCGCCGGCTGCGATCTAACTGGAGCCGCACGCAATGCCATGGACGCAGCGCTATGGGACCTAGAGGCAAAATGCGCCAGCTCACCCGTTTGGCAATTGCTGAAGCAAACGGAGCCGAAGCCACTGCCCGCTCTGATCACACTGGTACTGGATACGCCCGATCGGATGGCCACCCAGGCCGAATCGCTTACGGACTTTCCAATTCTGAAGCTAAAGCTTGATGCCGCTTTGATTAAAGAGCGCGTGTCAGTGATTCGTGCCGCGAGACCAGACGCGGCGCTGGTAATCGATGCGAATTGCTCGTGGAACAAGGCAGCGCTTGAAGATTCCATGCTCGCGCTGATCGATGCTCAAATAGCCATGCTCGAACAGCCGCTGCCGCCAGATGACGATGCGGTACTGGCGTCCCTTGGGAGCCCGATTTCTTTGTGTGCGGATGAGTCCTGCCAAACAGTGGATGATCTCGCCCGGCTACGCCCGCGCTACGACATGATCAATATTAAGCTGGATAAGTGTGGCGGGCTAACAACAGGCTTGCACCTGGCAGAGACGGCGCGGGGTATGGGCTTTGAAATCATGGTAGGCAATATGCTGGGATCGTCACTGGCCATGGCACCGGCATTTTATCTCGCCCAGGTGTCGCGCTACGCCGACCTGGACGGGCCGCTTTTTATCAGTGAAGACTACGAGACCCCCATGCTGTTCGAGAGCGGCGGC
>JBCCNJ010000265.1:0-4075 GCA_039025905.1 Pseudomonadota bacterium
ATTGCCATTTCCTCACGGGCCCTCTTTAACCTCGATGCCAGCCATCAGGTCTATCAGAACGAAGGGGTAGAGGCCTTTTCGGCTTATCAAATCGCGCGTGAAGACGAGCCCTTGGAGCCCGGTGAGGCTTTTCCGCTTGTGCATAAGCTGTTGCGACTGAATGATAGGCTGCGTGGGGAGACGCAGGTCGAGGTCGTACTGCTATCAAGAAATAGTGCCGATACCGGGTTGCGGGTTTTCAATTCCATTCAGCATTACGAACTGGCCATTAGCCGCGCCGCATTCTGTGGTGGCGAAAGTCCTTGGCGCTATATCAACGCTTTCGGCTGTCAGCTATTCCTCTCGAATGAGGCAGAAGACGTGCGCAATGCCCTTGAATGCGGCGTCGCTGCAGCGACCCTGGTGTCGGGCAAGGCTGCTAAAACGGATGATGATCAGCTGCGGTTTGCTTTTGATGGCGACGCCGTGGTCTTTTCTGATGAGGCAGAGCAGGTATACAAACGCGAGGGTTTGGACGCCTTTACTGCAAGCGAGAAGGCCGCTGCACATCAACCCCTTGCGGGTGGACCTTTTAAGCCCTTCCTGGCGGCACTGCAGAGACTCCAGCAGTTGTTTCCGGCAACAGAGGCACCGATAAGAACGGCACTGGTTACCGCCAGATCTGCGCCAGCGCATGAGCGTGTCATCAGAACGCTGAGGGCCTGGAATATTCGTATCGATGAATCCATTTTTTTGGGTGGCCTGAACAAAACGGATTTTTTGAAGGCGTATCGTGCGGATGTCTTCTTTGATGATCAAACCAGCCATTGCGAATCGGCCAAGGAGCATATCGCCACCGGTCATGTTCCCCACGGTATCGCCAATTCCTGAGTGTCCAAACGAGAAAGTGATTATCGGTATTCTTGGCACTTGCCGGATTTAGTGGCTATTCTTTATAACTAATCGCGTTATAGGACGCGGTTGATTTCGGAGAAGGGCATGAAGCTTCAGCAGCTGCGTTACATTTGGGAGGTGGCTCACCATGAACTCAATGTATCTGCAACGGCTCAGAGCCTGTATACATCTCAACCGGGCATCAGCAAACAAATAAGGTTGTTGGAGGACGAACTGGGGGTGGAAATCTTTGCCCGCAGCGGCAAGCATTTGACCCACGTAACACCAGCGGGTGAAGTGATTCTAGAGACTGCGGGCGAGGTTCTGCGCAAGGTTGAGAGCATTAAACAGGTCGCCCAGGAGTATTCCAATGAGCGCAAGGGTGCGCTGTCGATCGCAACCACTCACACGCAAGCGCGCTACGCTCTGCCGGGTATTATCGAGAAGTTTATGGAGCGCTACCCCGATGTGTCTCTGCATATGCATCAGGGCACGCCCATGCAGATCTCGGAAATGGCAGCTGATGGGACTGTAGACTTTGCGATTGCCACTGAAGCGCTAGAACTGTTCTCGGATCTCATCATGATGCCGTGCTATCGCTGGAATCGTTGTATTCTTGTGCCGCGAGATCATCCTCTGACGCAGTTATCTGAACTCACACTGGAAGCCGTAGCCGCACATCCGATTGTCACCTATGTGTTCGGCTTCACTGGTCGTTCCAAGCTCGATGAGGCGTTTGTTGAAAAAGGCTTGGAGCCGAGAGTTGTGTTCACTGCAGCCGATGCCGACGTCATAAAAACCTATGTGAGGCTCGGTCTGGGTATCGGTATCGTGGCAGCCATGGCCTATGATGAACAGAACGACAGCGATCTGGTTGCACTCAATGCCAACCATTTATTTAACAGTAGCGTGACACGCATTGGCTGTCGCAAGGGCACGTTTTTGCGTGGCTACATGTACGAATTTATCGAGGATTTCGCGCCCCATCTCACACGCGATGTCGTGCAGGAGGCGTTTCAACGCCATACCAAAGCGGAGCTCGAGGAGCTCTTTTCGCACATCAAATTGCCGGTATACTGACGCCGGCGAAGCTTGTTTTCGAAGCTCAGCAGTTAAAGAAAAACTGAGGCGCGAAAACCACTGATTCAACGCAACTTTAGGAGATAAATATGGAGCTGGCCTGCTTGGACCTGGAGGGTGTGCTCGTACCTGAAATTTGGATCGCATTTGCAGAGCGAACAGGGATTGATGAGCTGCGTGCAACAACGCGCGACATTCCAGATTACAACGTCTTGATGCGCCAGCGTTTGGAGCTTTTAGACCAGCACAAGCTTAGAATCCAGGACATTCAAACTGTCATTGCAACATTGGAGCCGCTACCGGGGGCGATTGAGTTTGTCGGCTGGCTACGGGAGCGCTTTCAACTGGTGATTCTATCAGATACATTTTACGAGTTTTCCCAGCCGTTGATGCGCCAATTAAACTGGCCTACACTCTTTTGTCATCGATTAATTACTGACGACAGCGGACGTGTTGTTGATTATAAATTGCGCCAGGAAGATCCTAAGCGCGCATCAGTAAAGGCCTTTCACAGTCTGCAGTACCGGGTACTTGCCGCGGGCGATTCCTATAATGATACGACCATGCTCGCTGAGGCAGACGTCGGCTTTTTGATCCACGCGCCGGACAACGTGGTTCAGGAATTCCCTCAATTCAAGTCGGTTAGCAGTCTGGAAGAACTAAAAGTAGCATTCGTTGCGGCAAGCGACAGAAAACTCGCTTTGTGATGAGCATAGTGCTGAAGTTGAGTTTCGATTGGCTCAGGATTTCGCTTTTTCCAGCTCCCATCTGAGACGGTCCACGCGCTTTTGCGCAGATTCCAGCTCCTTCTCTGCTCTGGCGAGCAGAGTCGAGAGTGCTTCGATAGATTCTTCCTTGGGTTCTTCTATCGCAAAAGCGACCGGCTTGCTGTGTAACAGCTCATTGATCCGCTGTTGTAGGGAACCTTGGGACTTTTGCTTTGACACCAAACCAACCTCGTCATCTAAACGCTACCCCGACTATCCCCATGCAATGATCTTTTTAGTGTGCTTAAGCTTAGAACAGCATGGTCTCAATGCCAACAAGCACTTCAGACCGGGACGCATCACAGCTGTTCAAGAAGTTTGAGAAAGGGCCCAACTTTATCCCAAGTCTCCTGATACTCTTGCTCCCAACGAGAGTCTGCCACGATGCCGCCGCCCCCCCAACACTGTATCTCGCCTTCGCGGCACAACAGGGTTCGGATGGCGATATTGCTATCCATGCGGCCATCCGCGCTAATGTACAACACGGAGCCGCAATAGACCTGACGTGCGCTCGGCTCTAGTTCGGCAATCACCTCCATCGCACGCCGCTTGGGCGCCCCGGTGATAGATCCGCCAGGAAAACTGTCTCGCAGCAATTCAATCGCGCTGCGCTCGGGATCGAGTTTGCCACTGATGGTGCTAACCAGATGGTGGACGGTTGCCAGCGTCTGGACTTCGAACATTCGATCTACGTGGATACTGCCAGGTACGCAACTGCGCCCAAGATCGTTGCGCAATAGGTCCACTATCATCAGGTTTTCGGCTCTGTCTTTGAGAGATGCACGCAGTTCGCGCTTGGCCTTGCGGTCTTCGGCTTTACTTTTATGGCGCGGCCTGGTGCCCTTGATGGGTGCCGTTTCTACGTGCTGCCCATGTAGCGATAAAAAGCGTTCAGGTGACAAACTGAGAATCGCGTTATCACCGGGTTGACTAAAAAAAGCGGAGAAGGGTGCTGCAGCAACGCTTCGTAAGGCACGATAGGCGTGCCAGGGTTCCCCCTGATACTCGGCGATGAAGCGTTGCGCTAGGTTCACTTGATAGCAGTCCCCTGCGCGTATGTATTCCTGGATGCGGTCGAAAGCGCCGCGATAAGTATGCGCGGTAAAGTTAGAAGTGAAGTTCGTCTTTAAATGAAAATCAGCCTGTGTGTTTGTGGCCTCCGAATACAGGCGCTTGATCAAATCTCTGCGAGTCTGCGCCGTTACGGCAGGCCGACAGACCAGCGTCGCCCGGCGCAGTAGATGATCCTGAATGACACACCAGTCGTAGGCGCGCAACTGTATCAGCGGTGCATTACTTGGATATTGATCGTTCTTGCTGTGCTCGATGCCGTGTAGGCGATTGCCACAGTCGTA
>JBCCNJ010000266.1:0-4072 GCA_039025905.1 Pseudomonadota bacterium
CATAAAGCAGATTGATGGCCCTTGTAGCCCATGGATAACGAACAAAAAACGCTGCTACTGAATAACCTGATTCGTGCGATGGCGTTTGATCGCATGATGCTGCGAGCCATTTACAGCGGCTCAATGGTCGGCTTTTACCATGAAGGCGGCATTGCACTGGCTCCCGGTGTCGCGGCCGCAAGCTTTTTACGCGAAGACGATTTTTTAGCGCCGCATTATCGAGCACATGGATTAGCGCACATGATCGCGAAGGGCATTGACGTGACGTCCTATGTGGCTGAACACATGGGGAGAGCGGCGGGCTGTTGTGCTGGTCGATCCAGCTCGCACTATTTTTACCCTGAGTCTCGAGTCTATGGTTCTTCAGCCAATATCGGGGCGAATCTGGTCACCAGCGTCGGTTACGGCTATGCCGCGATCTACAAGAATACCGATCAGGTTGTCATGGCCTGCACGGGTGACGGCGCCTATGGCGAAGGACGGGCTCATGAGGCCCTGCTGATGGCGGCAAACTGGAAGCTACCCATGGTCTTCTGGTGCGAAAACAACGGCATGTCTCAGTACTCCCCGATCGAAGATATTTTTCCTAAAGCGAACTGTTCTGATCTGGCGGCCGGCTATGGCATTCCTGCAAAAGTGGTAGACGGGCAAGACTTGATCGCCTGCGGTGAGGCCGCCCTGGAAGCGATAGCGCATGCACGCCGCGGTGACGGCCCAATCTTTATTGAGTGTATGACGCTGCGTGCTCAGGAACATGCGGTAGGCGGCTTGAACAATGCCGGATCAAAAGCGCGTGATCCCGAGTTGATGGCCAAGTGGAAGGCGGAGCGCGACCCGCTGGAACGGGCGAAGGCCGCTCTAATTGATGAGGGTGTGATTGATGGCGCTCGATTCGACAGTATGAATGAGGCGGCCGGAGCCGAGGCAGAGCGAGCGCTTGAATCGGCCAAGGCTTCCGAAAAGGCCATGCCTGCAGTCGATGAGCTAATGGCCACGGTATATGCCGATGCCTGATCATCACAACCAGGGTGTAGCGCTATGACGCAACCGCGAGAGCTTAGGCTTTATGAAGCCATGCGCGAGGCCCTAACGGAAGAAATGGACGGCGACCCCGATACCTTTCTGATAGGGGAGAGTATCCGCGGCGGCACCTGGCCCTATACCAAAGGCCTCAGCGACAAATTTGGTGAGCGGCGCGTTGTCGATACACCGCTGGCGGAAACCGGGCTGGCCGGCTGCGCCATGGGCGCTGCGCAGGAAGGGCTGCGCCCTGTCGTCGATTTTATGTATGCGGGATTTATGTACCAGGCCGGGTCTGAGGTTCTGCTGCAAATGGCGCAGTACCACTTTTTGCATGGCAGCAAGCGCGCCTTGCCGGTGACCATGATCGGCACCTGCGGCGTGGGCATGCGCGTTGCTCATGAGCATGCCATCATACCGCACGGTACTTTAATGCAGCATCCTGGCCTGAAAGTGTGCATGCCCAGCACGCCCTACGATGCCAAGGGCCTGCTCAAATCAGCGATCCGCGATAACAACCCCGTTTTTTTCTTGTGGCATACCGGCCTGTTAACCGCTAAAGGTCACGTCCCAGAAGAAGAGTACCTCGTGCCCTTAGGTAAAGCCGATGTGAAGCGAGAGGGCTCAGATGTCACCGTGTTGACCTCCGGACTGCAGGTGCGCAACGCGCTGGAGGCGGCCAAGCGCGTTGCAGGCGATATCAGCGTTGAGGTGATTGATGCGCGCAGTTTCGAACCCTTCGACTTACCCTGCCTACTGCAGTCGCTAGAAAAAACAAACCAATTGATCGTGGTCGACGAGGGGTTTGAGCGCGCGGGCTTTGCGGCGGAGATCTGTGCACTTGTGATGGAGCATGGCTATGACCTGCTTGACGCCCCCGTCGAACGGGTCTGCCATCCCAATATGCCGGTCCCGGGTGGCTACATCGACGCCTACACGATGCCCACGATAGAGCGCATCGAGGCCAGCATAAGAAAGCTATTTTGATGAGGAACAGTGCATGATTCATACGGTGATACTGCCACAGCTTGCCATGGGCATGTCTGAAGGAACGGTAGTGGAATGGCTGGTCGAAGAGGGCGGCTTCATCGAAAAGGAAGCGGATCTGGCGGCGATTGAGACAGAGAAAGTCGTCAACGAGTTACTAGCGCCCCATTCCGGCTATGTGCATTACCTGGTTGAAGAGGGCACGACGGTCGACGTGGAAATTGCCATCGCGCAATTGGCTGAATCTGAAGAGGAATACGCGCAGCTGCTGACAGGCAATGTCGCGCCGCAAGAGAGCAAGGCAACACCTACCGAACCCGAGATCGCGCTCGCCACACCGCAAAAGGCACGCAGCGAGCGTATCGCTATTTCCCCCGCAGCGCGCAAAGAGGCACAGGCGAGAGGGCTGGATATCAGCACGCTGAAAGGCTCGGGTCCAAATGGCCGAATCGTGATGAGTGATGTCGAGGCCGCTGCGGGTAGAGCTGTCGGCGAGGTGGCTACTAGCGGGGCCAACGGCACGGGTGAGCGGCGACGCATTCCCTTAACGGGTATTCGTAAGACCATCGCTCAGCGCATGGTTGCCGCTCACACCGAAGCCGCCATGGTTTGCTCCCATCACGAAGTGGATGTCACATCATTGATCGAAGCCAGACAGGGGCTGATTGCTAGAGAGGGAGAGCTGGGTACGCGGGTTTCCTGGATGGCGTTTTATGCCAAGGCGCTGGCAGAGGCCTGTAAGGCGTCGCCGCTGTGTAACTCCACGCTGGAGAATGACGAAATCATTCTCTGGGAAAGCGTCAATGTCGCCTTCGCTGTTGCACTGAAGGGTGAAGAGGAGGACGACGCATCACTAATCACACCCGTGATACGCGACGTGGCGTCGAAAGACCTGGTGACCGTTGACAAGGAAATCAAGCTGCTCGCCGCTCGCGCACGCAAAGGCGAACTGGAACGCGATGAGCTGACCGGTGGCACCATCAATCTCTCTAGCACGGCCGGCTTTTTTACCGAAGGTTGGATGGCGGGAACAGCGCTGCTTAATTTGCCGATGACCATGAGCGTGTGCCCTGGAACGGCTATTAAAAAACCTCTCGTAATGGATGACGAAATTGCGATTCGCTGGGTGCTGCCATTTGGAATCACCTTTGATCATCGCGCCTTTGATGGCGAACCTGCCGGGCGCTTTTCAAGCAGCCTGGGTCGAAACTTAAAGCACCCAGATGCATTGATGGTGGGGCTGTAAATGATGAACCTCGAATCACAGTTAGAGGCGGACCGGCGCGAACTGGGTGCGTTCCTGGATCGCGAATTGACTGAAACCATTCGAAGGCAGGTGCCACTGGACGGCGGCATGGGCCCAGAGGCGCGGGAGTTTGCACTGAAGCTGGGGGCAGCGGGCTGGATCGGAAAGGCCTGGCCCGTTGAGTATGGCGGTGGAGGCGGATCGGTCAGCGATGAAATCATGCTGGTAGAGGAGTTTGCCAAGCGCGGTGGCTGTATGCCGAACCCCATAGCGCGTTTCTGCTGCGGCCCTGTGATACTCAGGCGCGGCTCTGATGAAATGAAGCAGGCATTTTTACCGCGTATTGCCAGTGGTGAAATCGAGTTTGCGCTTGGTTATACCGAGCCCGGTGCGGGCTCGGATCTCGCCTCTATGCGTATGCAGGTTGAGGATGCTGGTGATCATTTTGTGATTTCCGGCCAAAAAATCTATCAAACTGAATCGCATTACGCTGACTACCACTGGCTGGCGGCGCGCACCGCGCCCGATGCCGGACACAGAGGGATCAGCCTATTTATCGTCGATCAAAACGATCCGCGTATTGAAATACAGCCGATGAACACCCTGGGCGGTGAACGCACCAACACGGTGTTCTATGACGAAGTGCCGGTGCCTAAATCACGATTAGTAGGCGAACTTAATCGCGGTTTCTACTACATGGTAGAAGCGCTGGACTTCGAGCGCTTGACTCTGGTGTTGAACGCGCAGCTGCAGCCCGTTTTCGCCGAGCTCATCGACTACGTCAAAAACCATAGCCGCCACGGTCGCCCCCTCGCCGAG
>JBCCNJ010000267.1:0-4037 GCA_039025905.1 Pseudomonadota bacterium
CAGATTTCGTAGACCCGTTAAGATCTCTCCAGACAAACGTAGTTCTTCTACGCAAAACAGCTGCTGATCTTCCAGTCGCAAGATCGTTGGCGAAATCCTAGTATCTAGATTTCGCAGGCCTCGGGCCCACAGTCAATGCTTGTGCCGCCGTCAAATCGCTACGCTTAAAAAAAATATACCAATAGGTGATTATTCCAGCTAGTCCGTTCATTGCTAACAAGACTGTAAGCGCTACCAAGCGTTGCTGTCCGTTAAAAACTTCGTTCGTTATCACAAGCCAAAAAAACCGACAAATGGTCACGTATGCCATTGCACTAAAAGCAAAAAGCAGCAGGTATCTAATACAGAAATCGATTAACCGTGGAAGAAATTTCCATGTACCAGCTGTTTGGCCAACGGCTTCCGCAATGGTGCCGTAAAAGCTAGCGGGATGCAGCTTGAAAAGCTCATGGAGTTGCGTTACCCCTTGGGAGCGTCCCCCGACGCGGAATAGTTCTACAAGGACCACTTCTGCATATATGACCCGGGAAAACTTTGCTGACGTTACAAGAAAAAAAAGATGTATAAAAATGTAAGCAAAGTACACACGTTGTAAGGATTGGACGCTGAGCTCGCCAGAACCACTAGGGTCATAGAACCCGCTCTGCAAGATTGAAGCTGTGATATCGTACTTGAAGAATACCCAGAGAAAAATTGATGAGATCGTGATAAACAGCACCACTGTTACCAGATTGGTGACACGGTTGGCAGCGTCTCGTTCCGCTGAAACCAGGTCCACGGCAGCATCCCAGTCATATTCAATAAGGAGATCGTGCGCTGCTCTTAGGGCAGACGCTAAGAACTGGCGTCTTGGTAAAGTGAAATCCATTTCTCTGTTGCTAGAGTTTACGAATTGGAAATCTAGCCGTTTATGGAGTAGACCTAGTTATTACGCTTCGACATCTCAGCACCAAAAATGTAAGCGTAAAAGTGTACGACGTCGATAAACGAAAGCAGAGCCGATGTGCTGGGCTTGTAAGCAGGGTAACCAAGGAGAGGTCCTGAATCCACCTCGCTGAAAATGCCATAGCACTCCGCAGCTTTAGAGCCATTTTTGTTGCATGGTTCGCTCGTATCAATCTCGGCTTCACTCGGATGAGCTTGGAATGAGCAGTAATGCATAAGTCATCTTTTAGCCTAAGGCCTTCATCTTTTCACATTCTGTGTAGCGGGCACACCGCCCTTAGTCCTTTACTCCAAGCAAGTCGCTGCGACTAGTTCGCTCGCCAGCGCATAGACACTACCAGGCGCGCGGAGCTATTCAAAGTCGTGAACCAATGCACGCCCATGTACTGAGATTCGAAAAGAACACCGATCAATATGAGAGTTCCTTATCCTTCTAATGCGACCTTGCTGTATCTGTACGCTACTTTTAATCCGGGGGCCGCTCGGGTGATGAGCGCAGCCAAAAACACGATCAACCATCAGCACAGGAGCCTTTCCAACTGACTTCCTCACTTCGTCTCGTCTTTAGTCTACTTCGATCCATGTTTCGTGGACTTTTCAAAATGGACGGCACCCCCGACTGGGAACGATTTGATTACGGGGATGGCAATCACCGTCTCGTGATTTATCTTCACGGTCTGAACGCGGAAGAGAACCGAAATCGGTCTCTACTTAAAACCGTGCGATCTGAAATGCCGGGTGCGGATATCTATAGCCCCCGCCTGCCATACAGTTGGGGCTTGTCGATGGTTCCGCTAGCGGACGTTACGTTCCAGCTGCTTAAGCACGTTGATGAGCTGTGGGCCTCCAAACAGAATCGAGACGGTTTTCACTACGAAGACGTGGTAATTATTGGCCACAGTCTGGGCGCAGTGATCGCACGAAAGCTGTTGGTGTGCGCACACGGAGAAGTGACCTGGAAGAGTTACCCGAACACCGATGAAGTGTGGCAGCCTGCCCCTTTTGAGGAAGAGCTCGCCGGTTCGGTTTGCCGAGACTGGGCGCCGTCGGTTTCCCGTTTGGTATTGCTCGCGGCGATGAGCCGCGGTTGGTCAATCAACGATGTCAGAAGCCCCGCTTGGGCGGCTCTCATGAGAGTGGGCGTACTGTTCGGGCAACTCTTTCCCAAGCAGCCGGCTATCTTCGAACTGCGTCGTGGAGCACCCTTCGTTTCTCAAACACGGTTGCAGTGGTTGGCGCTGGTTGACCCGCGCGGAGATCTCGAGCCACGTGACTACCAACCGTCGCGGGTTATCGTCGCGCAGCTCTTGGGCACCGTGGACAACGCGGTCTCACCGGACGACACGCTGGACTTTGCGCTAGATAATCAGGACCCAACCTTCTTTTTGATTCAGGTTCCCTCCTCCAATCACGTATCTTTACTGGACATGACGGAATCAAGCTTGGCTTCCGATCCTCGGGCGATACGACGCCAGCTCTTTAGCACCGCGCTGACCGGCTCAGCACAAGAGATTGCGGCAATCGCTACCCCGCGGGAGTATGTGAGCGAGCAGTTGCCTCCTCCACCCGATTACGATGTGAAGCACGCGGTCTTCGTCATTCACGGTATTCGCGATCTAGGCTTTTGGACACAAAAAATAGCCGCGGAAATCAAGCGCCAGTCAAACGGGACCGTTAAATCAATTTCCCCCTCCTATGGGTTCTTTGCGATGGCACCCTTCATCCTCCCCTGGGTCCGACGGCAAAAAGCCGAGTGGTTTATGGATTTGTACGTACAGGCAAGGGCGAGGTATCCGCACGCCGAGTTCTCTTACGTGGCGCATTCCAACGGCACCTACATTTTGGCCAGGGCGCTAGAACAAAACCCAGCGTGTCGTTTTCGCCATGTTGTTTTTGCGGGCAGCGTTGTGCGATCCGATTATGACTGGCGAACAAAGATCGCTAATGGGAGAGTTCGAAAAGTACTGAACTACGTGGCGACACGCGACTGGGTCGTGGCGGGCTTTCCCTTTGCCGTTCGCAGTCTTCGCTCCTTCGATTTAGGCGGAGCTGGGCATATAGGTTTTCTTGATAATTCGGACGCGGTCGCTAACTCGATGTTTATTCGTGGCTCACACGGAGCGGGTATCCAGGAAGATCACTGGGACGACATCGCGCGCTTTGTCCTAGACGGCACGGTCCCTCAAGAAGACCCTTCGACACACAGTCCCACGCAACCTTCGTGGATTAAGCGCTTGGGTAAGTGGTCTCCGTGGTTGCTGCTTATCGCGACGACCACGCTTCTTTGCTTCTATTTGCGCTTTGGCTATTACGCCCTCTTCACCGCGGACAGCGCTGGCCCTGCCGTAGGGTTTATTGGCCTATCTTGGTTGATCTGGGCCGTTCTTAATAAGCTTTGACTGACGGGGTATCATAGTACCTAGCACTAAGAGCCAGTCACTAAAGTCCAGAAAAAGAAAATTATGGTGCCCAGGGGCGGAATCGAACCACCGACACGAGGATTTTCAATCCACTGCTCTACCAACTGAGCTACCTGGGCTTCATGGGAACGCTTAACAGCGTTGGGGACCATGTGCCTTGCTTCGGGTCTCGGTGACCATTGGGCAAGGGCGGCGTATTAAACCCACAGCCCCGAGTTCAGTCAAGGGTCATCGGCCTTTTCCCTTGGATCCCCTGGTTTCCTGGACTCCCTCGCCGTTTGTCGACTTGCGCCTAGAGTCTGCTAGGGGTGAGATCAATCACACCTTCGCGACTCACCCTGAGCGCCGGGCCAACACCGGCAAGCGATAGTTTTACGTCCAGCCGGTAGGGCAAACCGTCGTCCGGCGGACTCGACATGAGATCACGAATCAATGCCAGTGAATTTAGTACACCCGCGGCGACTTCAAGATCGACGACAGTCTCTCCGAACGCTTCTATATCGATCGGGTCATTACTAACCCCAGTGAACAGTTTTCGCTCTCGTATCACTAGATCGTAGGCAAGACCACGAACGGAGAGGTCAACGTCATTGGGATTGACCACTCGCAGCTTTACCTTAAACCTGGCTTCGATGCCGTCGCTTACAACGGGTGTGAGCCCAAGGAGCTCGA
>JBCCNJ010000268.1:0-3939 GCA_039025905.1 Pseudomonadota bacterium
CAAAAATACTGCAGATTTTCACATGGCATATTACATCCCTTTTTGCCGGAGCTTTCATGCCCTGACCTTGATACCCTGCCCGCAACGCCGGAACGAAACCCACCCTCGCAGCTCTCAACCGCCATGGGTCTGGATTTGACACGCTATATGCAGGACTTACGGAGGGAGATAAGATCTAGATCTCCCATAGTCATCTGCGGATAACACATAGGCGGCTTAACAAGCGACTAGTTCAAGCCCAGGCTCGGTGTGTTCTAGTGCTTGTGCCTTGGCGCTTTTCTGGATTGGTGCTTTGGTGGATTACCGCTTTGGTGGAATACTGCTTTGCTGGATTGTGGCTTTGGTGAACTGGTACGTTCTTGGCGCAGCGCGTTATTACTCGATGCGAGGAAAGTCGACCTCAAGTCAATTTAGGTCGATTTGAATCACCTTAGGCGCGGCAGCACCGGCTATTGAGATGCCTCACTGCAAACTGATAACGTGCGCGTCTTAACTAGTCAGTATGTTAAGGGACCACGGTATGCCGGAAACACCGAACTCTCACCTATCCATGTGTTCCGATATCTACAGCGTTCTTGGCTTACCTTTGGGGCGCGAAGTCACAGAATCAGTCGGCGCTGTTGTTATAGGCATTCCCTGCGACCTCACGACCAGCGGTAGACCAGGTGCCGTCGCTTCCCTACGCCACGCTTCCCAAAAACACGTGATCCGTGGCGGTCTTACAAATAAGACGCTCGCCGGAGGAGCCCACCTCGAATGACAGCCGAGGCCTCACTGCGTTTTAGGCATGTAAAAAAGAGTTACGACCAAAAACGTCTGGTCGTAAAGGATTTTTCGCTCGACGTTGCAAGGGGCGAGTTCATCACACTGCTTGGACCATCGGGCTCCGGTAAGACGACACTACTGATGATGCTCGCGGGTTTTGAAGACGTGACCAGCGGTGAGATTTCGCTCGATGGCGAACCCCTCACTCGCACGGCACCCTGGCGCCGCAATATTGGCATGGTATTTCAGAACTACGCGTTGTTTCCGCACATGACGGTGAGCGAAAACCTCGCCTACCCGCTTAAGCTGCGTGGCCTGTCGAAATCGAAGATCACTGAGCAGGTTGGAAAATACCTGGGGCTCATCGAGTTGCAAGCGTTTGGCAGCCGCTATCCGGGTCAACTCTCCGGTGGACAGCGGCAACGCGTTGCCCTTGCGCGAGCACTCATTTTCGAGCCCGCCATCGTGTTGATGGACGAACCCCTGGGTGCCTTGGATAAAAAACTGCGAGAGCAAATGCAGTTTGAGATCACCCGCCTGCATCAACAGCTTGGCTTCACCGTCATCTACGTGACTCACGATCAAACAGAAGCGCTTACCATGAGCGACCGTATTGCAGTATTCAACGACGGCGTGGTGCAGCAGTGCGCCAGCCCTGCAGAACTGTATGAGCACCCCAGCAACGCCTTCGTCGCAAGTTTTATCGGCGAAAACAACATGATCCCCGGCCGTATCGTCAGCACTAGCGGCTCTACCGTGCACGTGGACCTTGCAGAGGGGGTTTGTGTGACGGCTCATGCCGTTGACGTTGCAGACACCGACGCCTGTGTTATCTCGGTACGTCCACAGAAATTGGCTATTCAGTTAAGTGAGCAAAAGTACGATAACAAAGTGCCTGCCACCTTTCTTGTGAGACACTATGTGGGTGATTTTATACGCTACTATTTTCGGCTCGCTGGCGGCACGGAGGTAGCGCTTAAGCTACTGAATGAACCTGGGGCACCCGACCTTGCAGAAGGTGAAGACGTGACGCTTGCCTGGCAAGCACAGGACGGGTTCGCATTTGCTAGCGATGGCAGTAATGAATTAAAGCAACACTAACCGGGACGAAACCACACTATGCACTCAAGAAAATCACTTATTGCACTCGGCATGTCGGTGTTTATCACTATCGGTGCCGCTGCGCAGGATCGTCTTACCGTGGTGTCATGGGGCGGCGCCTACGGCAACGCGCAAAAACAGTACATGATCGATCCTTATACAAAAAAAACGGGGGTCGAGATTCTTTTTACCGACTATTCCGGCGGCGTGGCCGAGATGAAGGCACAGGTAGAGGCAAACAGGATCGTTTGGGATGCGGTGGATATCGAAGCCATTGATCTGGAGCGCGCCTGCTCGGAGGGCTATCTGGAGGTACTCGATTTCGAGGATCTGCCCCCCGGCGATGACGGTGTCGCCGCGGCCGAGGACTTCTTCCCCGACGCGCTCGCCTCAGAGTGTGGCGTGGGTGTGATCTATTGGGGCACGATTTATGCCTATAGAGATGATGCAAACGCGGGCTCAAAACCCGCTACTATCGCCGACTTTTTTGATACCAAGACGTTTCCCGGTAAGCGCGGTATGCGCAAGCGACCGCAAGTGAACATGGAATGGGCGTTGCTCGCCGATGGCGTGCCCAAAGACAAAGTCTATGAGATCCTGGCAACCGATGCAGGCCAACAGCGCGCCCTCGCCAAGCTGGATTCAATCAAGTCAGACAGCGTCTGGTTTGATAGCTGGTCTCAGGCTCCTCAGCTGCTGGCCGACGGCGGAGCGGTGATGGTGCAATCCGCCAACGGCCGCATCTACTCGGCAATCGTCGACGAAAACCAGCCTTTTGAGATTGTCTGGGACGGTTTTCTATTTGATCTGGATGTCTGGTCCATTCTCTATGGCTCTGCCAATAGAGCGGCCGCCTGGGATTTCATCAAATTCGCCACCGGCACGGTGCCTCTTGCAGGGATGCAAGAAGTTGCATATGGCCCCACGCGCAGATCCTCAGCCAGTCACATCGATGCCGAGGTCCATAGCAAGCTTCCCACGGCGCACCTAGATAAGGGGATGAGAGCAGACGCCGTGTTCTGGGCTGATTACGGGGAGTCGCTGGGGGAAAAATTCAACCAGTGGCTGTTGTTACCCTGAGCCCAATAACAGCGAGCGTGACAGCAATCAAAGTCAGCGCGCGGACTGCGCTTGAGCACGCCAGCTACTAACATGACGGGGCGCCCTGGCACGTCGGCTGCCGAACAGAGCTTGCCCCTTTCAGCGGAGGAAGCAAAAGCCTTCAGGCGTTCACGCAAACGCGGCCAGCGCCGCGCACTTTTTCTAGTGACGCCGGTGATCGCATTCCTGCTGTTTGCCTTCATTGCACCGATTGCATCCATGCTCGTGCGCAGCGCTTACGACCCCGGTGTCGCAGACGCGATTCCAGGCACACTGCAAGCGCTAGCAGCATGGGATGGCAGGGACGTTCCGGACTCCGCGGTGCAGACGATACTCGCACACGATCTGCGCCGCCTTGCGCTGACTCGCGAAAGCGGAAGCCTCGGTGCCGATATCAATCGCGCCTACCCAGGCGCCTCCAGCGCGGTTAATAGCGCTGCCCGTCGCCTGCGCCGTCTCGACGACGAGGCCATCGCTGCCACAGGTGCAAAGGTGATCATGCAGTCGAATCCGCGCTGGCAGGACCCAGCGTTGTGGCGTGCCATAGCGCAATCAGGTAGCGCCTACACCACTCGCTACTATCTCACAGCGCTAGATCTGGAGCGTACTTCCGACGGTGAAATCCAGGCCCGAGAGTCGGCGCGCATCTACATTCCGCTGTATTTAAAAACTCTGAAGCTAGCACTCATCATCACCTTACTATGCTTAGTGCTCGGCTATCCGCTGGTTTACTACCTTGCAAACGCCAAGTCGAAGCAGGCGAGTTGGCTCTTTATCCTTGTACTGTTGCCGTTCTGGACATCGCTGTTGGTGCGCACCACCGCCTGGATTGCCATCCTGCAAACGAACGGTGTGATGAATTCAACACTCACGACCCTGGGCCTGATATCTGTACCCCTAAACGTGCTTTACACCGAAATGGCAACCATCATCGCCATGACGCATATCTTGCTGCCGTTTATGATCTTGCCC
>JBCCNJ010000269.1:0-3865 GCA_039025905.1 Pseudomonadota bacterium
GCCATCCTGCAAACGAACGGTGTGATGAATTCAACACTCACGACCCTGGGCCTGATATCTGTACCCCTAAACGTGCTTTACACCGAAATGGCAACCATCATCGCCATGACGCATATCTTGCTGCCGTTTATGATCTTGCCCTTGTACAGCGTGATGCGCGGTATTGACCCCAGCTACATGCGCGCAGCCATGAGTCTCGGCGCCAAACCGTTGCCCGCATTCATGCGAATTTATCTGCCTCTGACCATGCCAGGCCTATCGGCGGGCGCCCTGCTCGTGTTTATTATCTCAGTGGGGTACTACATCACGCCGGCGTTGGTAGGCGGCACCGACGGACAATTGATCTCGAATATCATCGCCTTTCACATGCAGCAGTCGAACAACTGGAATCTGGCGGCGGCACTTGGCTCACTGCTATTGGGGCTGATACTCATCCTGTACTTCGTCTACGATCGACTCGTAGGCGCTAGCAATATCAAGTTGGGTTGATGTCAGCGCCTGCCTACTACAGCCTACTCGATCGCGTCGGTGTCTGGACGCTGCGCTTAACCGCGTGGAGCGTGCTCGCCTTTCTGGTGTTACCCATCGTGGTCATCGTGCCGCTGTCATTCAATGTTGAGCCGTTCTTTTCCTTCACACCGGGTATGCTGCGCCTGGACCCGGATGCCTATTCCCTTAAGTGGTACGAAGCGATCTGGGCCGATTTGCAGTGGACCCTGGCGATCAAGAACAGTTTTATCATTGGCATAGCGGCCACCGTTATCGCCACCACCTTGGGCACGATCGCCGCTATCGGCATTGCCAGTGGCGCACTGCCGTTGCGCGGCCCCATTATGGCGCTACTACTCTCGCCCATGGTTGTTCCCATTATCATTATTGCCGCAGGGATGTTCTTTTTTTACGCTCGCTTTGGTCTAGTCGGGAACTACGCCGGCCTCATCATCGCCCATGCTGCACTGGGCATTCCCTTTGTCATCATTACCGTCAGCGCGACACTCGCGGGATTCGATACCGGTTTGTACAACGCCGCTCTGGGCATGGGTGCCACACCTCTACGCGCCTTTCGGGACGTGATACTCCCGCTTATTCGCCCCGGCGTTATCTCGGGTGCGCTGTTTGCCTTTGTTGCTTCCTTCGACGAGGTGGTGATCGTGTTATTTCTAGCAGGCCCTGAGCAACGCACCATACCGCGCCAAATGTTCTCGGGACTGCGCGAGCAGATCAACCCCACCATTCTGGCGGTGGCGACGCTGCTGATTTTGGTTTCTGTGCTACTGCTGATCACGATAGAGCTGTTGCGACGGCGTTCAGAGCGCTTGCGAGGCCAGGATAACTAGGCCTTAAACCACCTACCGCATTGCATTCTCGCGATGGAAGCTGATCACCAACAATACAGCTTTGCTACGGTGTTTCGCAGCTATTCACCGTTACAGCCATCGTTTGATAGTTTTTAACGTCGAGATTTGAGCACCTACATTGGGACGGGTGCTTTTGTTTTGAGCAAAAGATACTTTCGTACGAGGTTGAGTTGCAGTCGACGTGTTTCAGTTTTACATCACTGCCATCGCAGTGAATATACAGAATGAATGCCTTACCAGGGCCCAGCGATTTGTTGTATTTACAGGGCAGGGAGTTCTTGTCGCAATTTAGCCAGCCCGAGGGAGGTGTTTTGGTGGCCAGTGTGCTGACACTCGTTAAGGTCAACAGGCCCGCAATGATTAGCGCTACCGCGATGTTTAGCTTTTTCATTTTTCCACCTGCCGTATTCGATCTTCGATACTTTAGCAGTTGAGCATGCATCTAAGCTACAGGTCGCAACGTCACCCGGCGTTTTCAACACAGAATGCTGGTTGGACTTCAGCACCCTATATCGATTTTGACGGGATAAGTAACGACGATTTCACCTGTATCACAGGTGCAATGCCAGTAAGTCGGCTCGGGGTTTTGCTTACACGTTATTATCGGGTCGGGCGAGCTGCAGTTCAGTTCTATCGGCTTTCTCGGTGATTCCGGGGTGCCGCAGTAGGTCCAAATATCCACCGCTCCTTTGTGCGTTTCCTCAAGTACACAGTGAACGCCCTTTGCTGCATCACAGTATCTGGGCGGTTCAGATTGCGCTATTACGCACTGGCTTTCGAGTACCAAGCCAAAACCGACAATCAGCAATAGATTTCGAGTCATTCTGCCTTCCTCACGAATCTCGCATACGATAACGCTACACGTCCCGCACACCCGGCTCAAGCATTCAACGGTAGGTCACCACCAGATAAGCTTGCAGCGCTTCATCGCCCGCATTGCTGATGCAGTGGTCCAGGTCTGCCCGGTAGGCGGCGGAATCGCCCTTCTCGATCACGGATTCACTGTTACCCGAAACGATTTTCGCCGAGCCGGCGGATACCGTCAGCAGTTCCCGCGTACCTTCAAAGTGGGGGGCACTCTCCATGCTCGCACCGGGCTGCAATAGCACTTCATAGAACTCCATGTTCTTTTCCATATGCAGTGGCGACAGCGTGCGAATACGGCACTGCTCATCATCACGAAACAGGTGACCCGGATCGCTGCCGCGGATTACCTCGATGGTCGAGCCCGCCGACGGATCATCGACTAACTCGCCGATACTGAGCCCAAAGGCCTGCCCTATGCGGAAGGTCACAGCGAGCGTTGGATTGGCCTGCCCGCGCTCAATCTGACTCAACATAGAGCGAGAGACACCGGAGGCAGAAGCGAGCTGATCCAGCGTAAAGCCATGAGCCTGGCGCAGTTCTACCACTCGTTCACCGAGCCGTAATGCAGCGGGGTCAGTCTGTTCACTCGTTTTCGGCATCTATATACCTCAGACGTTAATCCGTTATACAGGATTTTTTTCTTGTATCTCGGAAAGCAAAATTATACTATAGCGGAAATTTATCCACTATAGTGAATCTCATGCAGGCTCTAGTCAAGCGGGAAGCCAGTCCCGGGCTATGGTTACAGGATATACCCGACCCCGAATTGGGCATTAATGATGTGCTAATCAAAGTGCATAGAACCGCGATCTGCGGTACGGACATGCATATCTACAATTGGGACACCTGGGCCCAGGCCACCATTCCGGTACCGATGACCGTGGGACATGAATTTGTCGGCGAGATTGTCGAAGTGGGCTCCAACGTGAATGATTTTCGCCCTGGCCAGATCGTATCGGGAGAGGGACACGTTGTCTGCGGACGCTGTCGAAACTGTATGGCTGGCCGCCGCCATCTGTGTAGCCAAACTTCAGGTATCGGTGTTGATCGACCCGGGGCATTTGCCGAATACCTGGCGCTGCCTATGTCGAATGTGTGGGAGCACAAGCCCGGTATCGATTTGGATATTGCCGCCCTCTTCGACCCTCTAGGCAACGCAGTGCATACCGCCCTGCAATTTGATCTGCTGGGAGAGGATGTGCTGATCACAGGTGCTGGGCCGATTGGCGCAATGGCGGCTGCCGTCTGTCGTCATGCCGGTGCGAGACATGTCGTCATTACCGACGTCATCGATTCGCGACTGCAAAAGGCGAAGACCTTAGGCGCGACCCGCACCGTCAATGTCACCCGAGAATCGCTGGAGGATGTGCAGCAAGAGCTGGGCATGGCCGAAGGTTTTGATATCGGGCTTGAGATGTCGGGCAATCCCGAGGCATTTAATGCCTTGATTGCCAATATGTGTCACGGCGGCAAGGTCTCGATTCTGGGAATACCTTCCGACAATACGTCAATCGATTGGAACAAAGTGGTATTCAATATGCTGACCTTAAAAGGCATCTACGGTCGCGAAATGTATGAAACCTGGTACAAGATGTCTGTGATGATTGAATCGGGTCTCGATATCGCGCCTGTGATTACCC
>JBCCNJ010000270.1:0-3833 GCA_039025905.1 Pseudomonadota bacterium
GAGGCCGGTGCTTCGAATGAGGACATCGAGGCGATTGTTGCTCAATCCCAGAAGCGTTCCGCCGTATACGACATCATCGCCAATCCCACGAATGTCGCGGTGAGTGTCAACTCGTGAGGCCCATAAACGCCCAAGCCTGTAGCAGCAGGGTCAGTGCCGATGTCATTGTCATCGGTGCTGGCCACGCCGGTCTTGCAACCAGCTATCTCTTGACCGAGGCAGGGCTTTCTCATGTGGTTCTGGAGCGAGGTGAGACCGCCAACGCATGGAAAACTGAGCGCTGGGATTCCTTACGCCTATTGACACCGAGTTGGCTCACCCGTTTGCCCGGTGCTCGATACCTCGATGGAGCTAACAATGACTTTATGCACGTGTCTGAGCTTGCCGATTTCCTCGATGGCTACGCCAAGGCCTTTCGATTGCCGGTTATCACGGGCGCTAATGTAACCTCGCTGCGCCGCCGGCGTGGGATCTTCGAGGCACATACCGCGTCCGAGGTTTGGAGGGCGAAAGCTGTAGTGCTAGCAAGTGGAGCCTTCAACAAGCCAGCGGTACCCAAGATCGCTAAGCAGATGCCAGATAGCCTTATACAGATGACGCCTTTTGACTATCGATCGCCCGATAGCGTGGCGACAGACGGGGTGCTGATTGTTGGCGCCTCTGCGACCGGGCTGCAGTTAGCCGATGAACTCGTCACTGCCGGTCGTAAGGTGACCCTTGCCGTGGGTGAACATGTGCGTATGCCGCGTCGCTATCGTGGAGAGGATATTTTCTATTGGCTGCATAAGAGCGGCATTCATGATCAGCGCTACGATGAGCTGGATGATCTTGAGCGCGGTCGCAGCCTGCCTTCTCCACAACTGATGGGAAGACGATCACCCGATCTAGACCTGAATGATCTGCAGAAACGTGGTGTGCAGTTGACGGGAAAGCTCCTGGGTTGCCGAGAAGAAAGCCTGTTATTTTCTGGCGGCCTGCGCAATGTCTGTGCGCTGGCAGACCTGAAAATGGCTCGTCTGCTGAACCAGATCGACGCAGTAGCCGATGCTGAGGGTGCGGTGCAGGCGGGTGAGTTAGCTCCGACCCATGTGGAAGACAGCCCACCCGTTAGCCTCAATATTCGCGAATCAGGCATCAACACGGTGATCTGGGCAACGGGATTCAAGCCCGATTATTCCTGGTTGCATGTTCCTGTGCTGAATCACAAGGGTCGATTGCGTCACGACGGCGGGGTCTTGGTGTGCCCTGGGCTTTACGCTCTTGGGCTTCCGCTGCTGCGGCGGCGCAAGTCCAGCTTTATTTTTGGCATTGAAGATGACGCTAGAGACATTGTTTCCCACCTAACAACATTCCTAAAAACAGATATAAGGAGTTCCGCTCATGACCTTTATTCAGACCCTCACACCCGAGCAAGCGCCCGCCGACGTGCGTGACATGTATCAGCGGCAAGAGAGTCATTGGGGCTATATCCCGCAGTACGCGAAAATATTCTCACATCGCCCGGAAGCATTGGCGCGCTGGGGCCGCCTGTTGGCGGAGCTGCGTCGTTATACCAATGATCGGCGGTTTGAACTGGTGTCCTTCGTTGTCGCCTTTGAGTTGCGAAGTAGCGGTTGCTCATTGGCTCATGGGGAAAAGCTCGCAGAGATGATTGGCACGGAACGGGTTTTGGCGATTGCCAGTGCCAATGCGGAGAAGGTTTTGCCGTTAACAGACCTCGCCATTGTGCGCTTCTGTCAGCGGCTGGCACAGGATCCGACCGCCGTTACGGCAGAGGAGGTGGATACGCTGCGCGCTGAGCACGGACTGTCGGACGCCGAGGTTTTCGATATTGCGGCCCTGGCAGCCGGCAGGTGCTTTTTTACCACTTTACTCGACGGGTTGGGCTGTCACCCCGAGGCGGCTTTTCTCGATATGAACGAAACCTTGCGCGAAGCGCTGACGAAAGGCAGGCCGTTTATTGATAGCGCGGCAGGCGTTGGCTGAATCGTCCAGCGGGGCTAAGAATCCAAAGCTGAGGAGAGAACACATGAAGTACGACAATGTTTTGAAGCTTGTAGGTGGCACGCCCCTCATCAAGATGAGCAAGATCACTGATAAAGAGGTGAACTTGTGGGGCAAACTGGAGGCCTGCAACCCGATGGGCTCGGTTAAAGACCGAATCGCGCTGGCGATGATTGAAGCCGCCGAGCGCAGTGGCGAACTGCGGCCAGGTCAAACGGTGATCGAGGCAACTAGTGGCAACACGGGGATTGGCCTCGCGATGGTTTGTGCACGCAAAGGCTATCCCTTAGTAGTAACCATGCCTGAAAACTTTAGTATTGAGCGACGCAAGCTACTGCGCTTTCTCGGTGCAAGAGTCGTGCTAACACCGGCGGCAGAAAAGGGTAGCGGGATGATTCAAAAAGCCGAAGAGCTGGCGCGTGAGCATGACTATTTTCTGCCGCGGCAGTTTCAGAATCAGGCGAACGCGCAAGTGCATTACGACACTACAGCGCAAGAAATCATTAGCGATTTTATGGACGAACCGCTGTATGCAGTGGTCACTGGTTTTGGTACTGGAGGGACATTGCTGGGTATAGCCAGAGCAGTGCGCGACTATACGCCAAACACGATCGTGGTCGTTGCTGAACCTGATAATTCTCCTGTGCTGGCCAGCGGCATACCGCAGGCGCGAAACCCGGACGGCAGCGCTAGAGAGAGCCACCCACATTTCAGGCCGCATCTTATGCAGGGTTGGGCGCCAGACTTTATCTCTGCGCTGACCCAGCAGGCGGTCGACGAGCAGCTGATTGATGAAATCGTGCCCGTAAATGGCAATGATTCTATTGCCCTGACGCGAGATCTCGCCTGTAAGGAAGGCATCTTCGTCGGCACCTCGGCGGGTGCAACGGTCGCGGCGGCGGTCAAGGTCGCGGAGCGGGCACCACGCGGCGCGAATATTGTGGTCATGCTGCCTGATACCGGAGAGCGTTACCTATCGACGCCCTTGTTTGATGCCATAGAGCAAGATATGAATGAAGAAGAGCTTGCTTTATCGCGTTCAACAGCCAGTTGCCGATTCGATGATACGCCCTTTAACGTGGCGCAACTTCCAGTTAGCAAACGGGACGAGGCCGCCG
This sequence comes from Pseudomonadota bacterium, assembly GCA_039025905.1. Lineage (GTDB taxonomy): Bacteria > Pseudomonadota > Gammaproteobacteria > Pseudomonadales > Halieaceae > JARRPM01. Next base: position 3,123 of record JBCCNJ010000270.1, read on the forward strand.
CCCAGTATTTCGAGCAGGTACTGACACCGAACGAGGTGGTGATGTTCTCCCTGGAGTGGTGTGAGTTCTGTTGGACGCTGCGTCGCTACTTCGACGCCGCCGACATCCCCTATCGCAGCGTGGACCTCGACGCCGTGGAGATGCAAAAGGACGATCTGGGTGTGCGTCTTCGCGCAGAACTGCGTCGGCGTATCGGGGCAGGCACTATTCCTCAGGTGTTTATCGGAGGTCAGCACATCGGAGGTTGCTCGGATGTTGTCGAGGCCTATGATGACGGCCACATGCAGCGCTTGTTGCTTGAGTGCGGCGTGGTTGGTGCAATGCTAAAGGAGATCTCACCGGCCGAATTTTTGCCCGACTGGTTACAGTCGCATTGAGGCAGTTGGATGAAATGCTCGGGAGAGGAAATTATCCTGGCGAACTGGCAGAAAATAGCGCAACCCATTGCTCGTCTTGGGTTGACCATCGATCCGCGGCGAGGCGTCTGGCTTGAGAAAATAGCTCAGCGGCCCGGGCCGGCTCACCTTGACGGGATGCCAGAGCCGCTTCCAGTATCAGGGGGTAGTAAGTCGCTGGCGCTGAGTCTTCGGCCAACACCAGGTATCCCTGAGCAAGTTCAGGATTACCATTTATCAGTTCATGCAGGCCTAAGGTGGACGCAAAACTCGCCTCCAGTGCCTGATCGCCCATTTGCTTCGCGGCTTCAACGCC
>JBCCNJ010000271.1:0-3831 GCA_039025905.1 Pseudomonadota bacterium
AACTGTTCTTGTGGTGACTGAGTGGACTGAATCATGTGCCCGAACTCATCGATGTAGCCGCCGATCACCACATCCAGCATATGCCCGATTAGCTTTTGTTTTGTCTCAAAGTGATGCTGTAGATTGCCAATGGACACTTCAGCGCGATTGGCGATCTTGCGAAACGTCAGACTCTTATAACCTTCTTCTATCAACTGCTCTATCGCAGCGTCAATGATGCGCTCGCGTGATTGCTCGCTCTTCTTATAAGGGCCGCGAGCCGGTATCAGAGTCGTTTGTTTCACCTATTCTCTCGCTGATCTCTCGCCAATCTCTCGCTACATGCATTCAAACCGCGCTCGAAAAAACGCGCATCCCAATCTCGAGCGCATCCGCCAGGCATCTGCTATCCAGCTTTGCGCTCTGCTTGCACTACCTTAAACAGCACGCTCGCTATTATCCCGGTGGGCTCGCGGGGGCAGAAATATACAAAGCTTGCGATCCCTCAACAAGCGACAGAGCCGGGAGCACAAACCGCTTGCGTTTAAAAAAGTATGCATGTATTGTATTTGGAAAGCGAGGCTACACAAGCATAACAACACACGTTGTCGCACAACCCGTTGCGAAGACACCCGAAAAGCCGACTGCTCGCACCAAGGCAGCCTGCAATATAATCCAGTAGATCGGAGGGTCTATCCCACCGCATCCTCCTAATCTACCGCTAACGTCATATCAAAAGACGGACGACCACATCATGAAAACTGTGCTGCTTTTACCTCTTCTGCTTCTTATTGGTGCTGTGCACGCACAAGTACCTCTCGATAAAGTACCTACGGTCGATACGCTGCCGGCTGAGTACCCGGATACCTGGATATTCGCGCACGATGCCGCCTTCTACTCACTCATCGCCGGCAAAGTGGCAATTGTGGATGTGGCGGCTGATACGCTGGAATATAAAGGCGCCGTGGGGGCTGCGCAGTTCGCGACGTTCAATGAATCCTCTACCCGCGATGAGCTGTATGTTTCCGAAACGTTTTACTCGCGTGGCGTCAGCGGAGAACGCACGGATGTGGTGAGCGTCTACGCCAAGGACAGCCTGGATAAAATCGCTGAGGTCGTTCTGCCTGGCGATCAGCGCGCGATGATAGTGACCAAACCCTATGCCTCTCGGTTGATTGGCGATGACGAATTTCTGATCGTCTATAACTTCAACCCCGCATCATCAGCAGCGGTGGTTGATGTCGCCAAACGCGAGGTGGTTAACGAGGTCTCCCTCAACGGCTGTGCGCTACTGTATCCAACCGGCGAGCGCGGCTTCACGTCTTTATGCGGCGATGGATCGTTCATCTCAATACAACTGGATGAGCAAGGAAAAGAGTCGTCCCGGTTCATGGGCAAGTCATTTTTCAATTCTGAGTCTGACCCGGTCTTTGACTATCCCATCATCGTCGACGGTATCGCCTACTTCATCACTTACAACGGCGTCATCCGCCCTCTTGATCTGCGCGGCAGTGAACCCGCGGCCATGGAATCCTGGTCGCTGGTACCGGAAGGTAGCGAGTATGCTGATTGGGGCCCCAGCGGCTGGCAAATCATCGCCTCAGACGGTGACGATATGCTGTATGTCATCATGGAGCCTGGGCGCTTCGATGGTAGCCACAAATCCGGCGGCGGCCACATCATGATGGTCAGCCGTTCTAAGCAGAGCATCGTTGGCAGCTTTGAGCCAGTGACGCCTGCATTTTCCGTCATTTATGTTGATGCAGAAGAGCCATTGCTGGCAGTCACCAACGTCAATATGACCATCGACGTTTACAACACACAGGGCGAATTCCTTCGCAATATTTCAATAGGCGGTAGCGCTATGCCTTTCACTCTGCAAGCCAAACGGTAGCGTTGATAATGGCCGAAGCCCTAACGGTTGCCGCGATCGCGATTAAAGCATTTTTTGCTGCCTATCTGTTGTTCGCGGCAGCGCATAAACTGGTCGATCAGGCGCGCTTCGAACAAACACTTGAAGAGTATCAGCTGCTGCCGGCCTGGGCGCTAGCACCGACTGCGAAACTGCTTCCGTATATTGAGGTACTCGTCGTCCTACTGATTGTCTGGCCAGCCACAGCCGTCATGGGCCTGTTGCTGTGCACCGGCTTAATGACCGTGTATTTACTCGCGATGATGAGCACCTTACTGCGCCATATTCGGCTGCAGGACTGTGGCTGTGGCGGTATTGGAGCGCAGGCCGCAGTCGGCCGATGGCACCTGATGCGTAACGCAGCGTTTGTGTTGCTCTCTGTTGTTGGCGCTACGCTCACCGGTCTCGCTCTGAACATTAGCCTCTCCGGCGTGGTCACCGGCGCTCTGGTTGGCGGTATCTTTACGCTACTGTGTCTGTCTCTCGAAGGACTACACAGCAACGACCGTATCTTGCAGGGGATCCTATCTCATGAGTAACTTTGCCCTAATATCGATTATCGCTCTCTGGATCTGCGTGATCGGTCTAACCGTGATCGTCGCCGCGCTGGTGCGCCAGGTGGGTGTTCTGTCAGAGCGGGTGTCGCCCGCCGGTGCACTTGCGATCAAAAGCAATCTAAAAGTGGGCGATCAAGCACCCGTGCTTGCGGCACCGGACGCTCAGAGCGGGCAAGCGGTCTCCGTAGGCGGGGCACGCGACGATCACAAGAGCACGCTGATCTTTTGGGTCTCACCCGAATGCCCCATGTGCAAAAAGCTACTTCCCGTATTTCGCTCTGCCGCTAAAGCCGAATCCAAATGGCTGCAAGCGGTGCTGGCCACAGATGCCGACGCAGATCTCGCTAAGCGCTTTCAAACAGAGCAGCAGCTGACCGACTTTCCACTGCTGAATTCACGAGAGCTCGGCTTGGCCTATGGTGTCTCCAAGCTGCCCTATGCTGCCCTGGTGGACTCCCAGGGCAAGGTCACAGCGCTTGGGCTGGTCAATACCCGCGAGCACTTTGATAGTTTGTTTAATGCGCAGGAAGCTGAGGTGGCATCGATTCAGGATTACCTCTCCCGTAATAAAGACCAGATTGTTAGACAAAGCGATGAATCACTATGAACATTCTTGACTCGTTAATCGACAAGGCCAGCCGCGGCGTCGCCCAACGCACTTCCCGCAGAGGTTTTCTCACCAAGGTGTCCGCTGCACTGTTCGCCGGCGCTGCGATACCGCTTCTCCCCGTCGCCAGAGGAGATAACGGTTATCCTGGTGTGGGTGACCAGGTCTCAGGCATCGACGGCGACCCGGGTGATCCCAGCGCCTGCGACTACTGGCGCTACTGTGCCATTGATGGCTTTTTGTGTTCCTGCTGCGGCGGCTCCGCCGGCAGCTGCCCACCGGGTACAGAGATGTCGCCGACTACCTGGATTGGCATTTGCAAGAATCCCGAAGACGGCCTCAACTACGCGATCTCTTACAACGACTGTTGCGGCAAAACCAGTTGTGGGCGCTGTCTGTGTAACAACAACGAAGGCGACAGGCCGGTTTACATGCCCTACGCCAACAACGATATCAACTGGTGTCTCGGCGCAAAGAGCACGGTGTATACCTGCTCCACCGGCATGGTCATTGGAGTCCGTGGTGGTGATTCATAATCCACTACCGCTCTTACTGGCTGCCGCCTTTACGATCTGCCTAAAGGTCTCCGCTGCCGAACCTTTAGCCGAAACCGATATCGGCCAATTTGACTATATGATTCACTGTCAGGGCTGCCACCAGGCCGATGGCTCAGGCACGCCGGGCGCGACGCCCGATTTGCGCACCTATGGCGCAGCCTTGTTACGCACGATTGAGGGTCGCCAATATTTCGTTCGAGTGCCCGGCTCGCGCAATGC
>JBCCNJ010000272.1:0-3769 GCA_039025905.1 Pseudomonadota bacterium
CGGTCAACCCGACCTTCACCATCAATGCGCTTACCTTGCGTACTGCTGAGCACATTCTCAACGCTCACGCGTGATTTCCGAATTCTAGTAGTCAGACGTTGCCTCGCAATGTCGCGCTGCAGAGAACGGATGCCCGGTTAACCATCCTGCTCCATCTCGAATCGTATGCGGGTCGTCATATCGCGCTGCCCGACGGCTGTGCCATCGATCTCTGGTACCTTGTACTTCCACTTTGCTAGCGCTCGCAGGGCGGCCCTGTCAAATATTCCGGATGGCTCCGAGGCAATCACGCGGATGTTCTCAGTTTTCCCGCTGGCATTGATATCAAACAGTAGGTCGACATAGCCCTCGATGCCTCTGCGAATGGCGGATGCGGGGTAGTCCGGTGCCACCCGAAAGATTGGAACGATAGTGGATGAGCCGCTGCCTGCAGTGATATCGGGGTCGATGAAGGTAGGCTCGCGAAAAAGCGCGATGCCATTACTGTCTGCAGCTGGGTCGAGCTCATAAACTTCCGGAATCGGCTCGGGCGCCGCTTCTGGCTCTTTCGGTCTCTGAAGCGGAGGTTCGATAATGGCCTCGATCTCCTCGCGCTTACCCAATACTGGATCGGTAACTATAATCTTAGGAACCTCCTCGAGATGAAAGTCGACGTCGATTAGGGTCTGCATCAATATGAACAACGTGGCTGTGGCAAGGAGTGATAGTGCAATTGCCAGCGGCAAATGTGTGAATGCTCTGTAGCTTTGCGTTGCGGACATGGCGTTATCTCCTGTTTTTTGGGCGAGTGATACGCCCAAATCGAAATTCGGTACATCAAAGATTGTGACTAAAGCTGCTGGTCGCTAGGAGTCAGTCAGGGTGTGCTAACGTCAGGGTGGGTTGGCTTTCATTACTGTGCTGAACCAGGCTGCACTGAGGTCCGGGGGAAGAGTGCGAAGAGAGATCGACTGATTGACCGCGTTGCGCGAAGGCAACTCGCCATTGCTGAGAGCGAGTCTGGTTAGTTCAGGCTCGCGACCGGATAGGGCTGGTAACACCGGTGGTTCGGACGGGACGGTTGGTCTGGACGCCCGTTGCGACAATTGCTCTGTATTATCTTCGTTGATCGCCGGTGAAGATCGGGAGATCGACAGAGCGGGTGGCCCTTCCCATTGCAGCTGTGCGTCGCTGCGAAAGCTAGGTTGAACAGCTGCTACCGGCAAGACTGCCAACAGGCCTATTGGGTATAGCCACCTCTGTGATTGCATAGAGACATCATGATTCACGGAGGTCGCGCAGATATTGCGAATGCGCGCTCCTAGCTCGGAAGGATCCGCTAGCGCGAGCGATGCTGGTGAGCGGCAGCGCTGCGCCTGTTTCAACAACAGCGCCGCATAGTCGGCGCGAGACGCACCCTGCTCCAGGACAAAATCATCACAGGCCTGTTCCGCTGACAACGATTGCTTTTCGAGAACTCGTCTTATCCAAGGTATCGGCCAGTAGAGGACTGCTACCAATTCGCCAAGTAGGCGCGCGAACCAGTCCCCACGAACTATGTGGGCCATCTCGTGATGCACTATCATCTGACGCTCAGGAGCAGTCCAGGTCCCCTTGTTCGGAACCAAGATGACGGGCCGGTAGGCTCCCCAGCTGATAGGAGACGACACTTTTTTACTGGTGCGCACCTGCACTCGCTTGTGATGTGAGCTGGCTTTTACCAAGGCCTGCCAATGCTTTTCTGCAGGGACAGATGTTGACGTGATCCACGCCACATTGAATAAAGCTGTTAACAGACGGATACCCAAGACTGAGGTGACAAGTATGTAGGTGATGACTGTCAGTGTCAGCCAGAGCGGTGGATTATCGAAGGCGTTGTTGGCCCCTGCTGCGATCAATGGCACATGTACGGTAGGAATCAACAGGGTCACGATCGGGAGAGATGCCAGCGCTATCACAGTGCCAATATAGATCCGGTATTTTTCCGTTGCACTGTTGTGCCAAAGCGTTTCTGAGACATACGAGCAAACAAAGATGATAAAGCTAGCCTTGCAAAACAAGAGTGCTAGACCAAAAAAGGAAAGTGTTGAGCCGAGTTGATCAATCCATGACATAAAGCCGCTCTCCGCTAGTGTCGCTTTGCCTTTTCTTTCTCGATTAAGTGAGCAAGTTCGTCCAGCTCCTCGTCACTGATATTGGCCGAGTGCTTACCCAAGAGCGCGCTCACCACATTCGCCGTTGATCCTCCAAAAAATGTTCGGGTCAGTCGCTTTACGGCATTAGTTTGTGCTTTACCAACATCCTCGACAGGCGAGTAGAGATACTTCGCGCCAGCGGTTTGGAATCGTATGTGACCTTTATCGACTAGAATGGACAGTAAGGCTCTGACGGTGGAGTAACTGGGCGCATCAGGTAGGCTATCGTGAACGTCCCTAGCAGAGCTCTCAGGGCGTTCAAACAAAATATCCATGATTTGGCGTTCTCTGCGACTTAGGTGTTTTTGCTTCGTCATGAACGGCGCTCGTGCAAATAGCAAGTGCTAATAAATTAGCATAGTGTGAAAAATTTAGCACCTTTTGTGTGCATGTCAAGTGCGGACACGGAATCGATTGTCTGTGGGCGGCTTGTCGGTTGAAACGGGATAGCTATCGGCCGGATGGTTGTCCGATCAAAAGTCGTAACCTTATGAGATGATAAGGTCATGCACTCGTACCGGGTCGCGCGATCGGCGATTCCTTGACCTGCAGTGGGTGATCGCGCAAAGTTTAGGAAAACAAACACCATAAAGGACTACTCATGATAACCATCCACCATCTTGGCGTTTCGCAATCTGACCGTATTGTCTGGCTAATGGAAGAGCTGGGCTTACCCTACGATCTGAAGTGGTATGACCGCGGCGAAGATTTTCTCGCACCCCAGGAGTATCTCGATTTGTACCCTGCAGGTACAGCGCCCGTGATCACCGATGGCGACCTGGTTTTGGGGGAATCTACTGCGATCGTTGAGTACATCTCGCAGCGCTATGGCGAGGGTAAGCTGTCTGTTCCGGTGGACGATCCTGACTACCCTCACTACTTGTACTGGATGCAATTCAACAACACGCTGCAATCGGCAGTATTTGTCAGACTCGCGATGAGCCTGGCGGGTGTAGAACCTACACCGGAAAATATCATGCTAACTACCACCCAACGCAGAGAGGACGGCATCTACCGTATGCTCGAGCTGCGGCTGGCGGAGTCTGATTATCTGGGTGGGCCGCGTTTTAGCTGCGCAGATATCATGTCGATGTTCAATCTCACATCCCTTGGGGGAATAGGCGGTCGTGAGGTCGATGACAACCTGCCCAATACCAAGGCCTATGTTGCGCGTATTGCTGCACGACCTGCCTACCAGAAGGCGATGAAGATAGCGGGGCCCGAAGCGACCAAGCCAGCGGAATAGATCCCTGGCCTGCACCACCTCTGGGCGGGCCGCAGCTCGTCCAGCATTCGCTTAATCGCAAACTACATCAAGATCACACGCCACAACGCGAATTGTTCAGCAGCCTCTCCAAGGCAATAGCGTTTGGGTGTACCCTCTGTAACCCATAGCTGAGTTAGTGCGGTCCGCACTCAGATCTGTGCCTGAAGCTACCGTATGTGGATGGTCTGGTTCCAATGCGCTACTGGATGGGCGCGACTCTCGTGAACGCACGCCGGTGAGCGCCGCTAAATTTTGCGCCTAAGCGCGCGCGAAAGCCATTATTCTCCCTCACTGCTGCCACTGCTTGCTTGCATGTCGCGCGGTGGAC
>JBCCNJ010000273.1:0-3760 GCA_039025905.1 Pseudomonadota bacterium
CTCAAACTCAGGAACAGTGAGGGTGAAGCCTGTGCTGGCTGCGGTACATTGACATTGACCAGCATGAAGCGTTTTGTATTACTCGCAGTTATTATGTTGTACTCGGTCCTGCCTGTGTTGGCGCGGGAACCCAATCAATTTGTTTGCGTGACCTCCACTTGTCCAGCGACCAAAGAAACAATTGATTTTTCCGCGGGTACAACAGTTTATCTTCAATGCGAGATAGATGGTGAATCCTATGGGGCAAAGGCAGGCAGCAAAGTGAAGTCACAGAATATCGACTATGGCTGTACATCGGTCGATGTTGGGAGTGGAGAGTGGAGCACGTCTCAATGCTACAAGAGAGAGGACGCTGTTGATCCGCCGAAGAAATTCGGAGCGAAAATTTCATTCCAATGTTAATTTCATGGCCTTGGCAGAACCCAACCCATAATCTATTTGGAAAAGATCGCTTATCGATTAAGGAAGGACTTGTGGAGTGAAAAATCCTAGACTAATCCATCTCCAACAGATAAACACAAATGGCGAAACATGAGCCTCATCAAGCGCGTCAAAATCAGGAAATGTCCAACACCTGCATTACTGACGGTAATGATGTCCGTTTGGCTGCCAGTTACAACGGATGCCTTCGCGCGAAGTTCTCAAACCTTCGCATGTCATTACCCGTCCGATAAGCATATCTGTTACTTCCGGGAGGATGTGCAGGGCGGTGATGCGAGCCCTAAATACTTCGGCAAATGTGTCGACCCTGAGGGGAATACCTTGAACGCCGGCGATATGCAGTGCAGCGCTGCGAGTCCTGCTAATGAAAACATATCTTGCGATTCAGGAATGGGGGACGGGTCCAACCCATGGTGTGGGTGCCACAACTGGGCCGGACATAAGAACAATGACCCAATTCAGATTGAGGTCGTCTGCGGCTAGTAAGAGTTCAGCCAGTGCGAGAGGCCATTATTCTGGCAATAGACATCGGGCTTCGGCAGCACGAATTGTCCTCCCTCTAGTGGCCCCAAATAGACATGGTCGGCCGCGTCATTGCCACGACGGCGCAGACGAAGAACAGCAAGGCGCAGAAGGTTCCCTTCACGCAACGCACAATTTCTGGCACAAAGAAATCAGGCCGGTACGCAGTTTTTCTACTCCTTTTTTGTCGTTGAGTGCCTCAGCCTAAAACTGTCGGTAAGCAAAAAATCTACTCCACACAGAGGGGCGCAGCGCTTCAATTTTAAACCCTGGCTAAAGCTTTGACATAGGTCCACCGTTACAGATAAGGTCGACGTCGAGGAAAGCAGCACCAGATGAATAGCCACTGTAAGAGACCAGCTAGTCGCTCTAGTATTTAGCGTCACCACTTTTTGTTTACCTGGGATGTAATCACGGGCTTAGCGCCTAGCGGATAGGTGTCTCTGTCGACACACACCAACGTCTGTTATTTATGGTCTGACTCTATACAAGCACGCCTTAGCGGTGAGATTAACAGTCTCTGGATTCACGAAGACGGTAGCTCGCAAATGCGGCTGCGTGTTCTGTGTACGTCCAAACGATTTACTTTAGCGGCACGAAGCGCTTCAGTTTATTAGTCTCGGGGTGTCGCGGTAAACTCTCTACACGCTTCACGTTTACGTTAGGCGCTGCCAGACCCGCATCTCGCAACACTGTCACCAGCCTGCTCTCAAGCTGTTCCTCGGGAAGATCGCCATGTGCAATAACTAGCACGTGAGCTCCTCCCGAGGTTTGTTGCACCTGGTATTCGCTGACATGTCGCTCCTGGCCCAGCACATCGCGAAAAACCATAGGATGAATCTTGATGGATTTTCCATAGACGAACCAGTCGTCAGCTCGGCCTCGGATTTCCAAAATCCGGCGACAGCCAGGAGCATCAGGGTTGTTCTGCAGGTCGAAGGTCATCGAGTCCGTCATTTCGTAACGGATCATCGGCATCACGGTGCCATATAGCTTGGTGCACAACAAACGTTCTGCACGATCCGGTTGAGGCATGGGTTGATCGTTATCGTCTACAGCCTCGAAGATAACAAAATCTTCCGCCAAGGATGCGCCGCCATAGCTATTCCCCTCGGTGGCAGCGGCACCAATCTCAACGGAACCCCAGGTATCGTTAATGTTGATGCCCCAGGCTTCCTTGGCCATTTCTCGCGCTTCGCTAAAGAGCGGCTCAGAATTGGCTGCTATCCGATTCAACTTGATCTTCAGTGCCCCATCCAAGGCCATCGCACACAGTTCCTCAACGATGGAGGCAAACCCCACGAGTCGGTCGGGTTGATACGCGTTCATCTCATAGACCATACGGTCCAGAGGCATATCGGCGGGGAACACGCGCGTCTCTCGCTGTGGATCGAGGGTGGCAGGAAATACCATTTTACTTGCATGGACATAGGACCCAGCGCAAACCACGGCGGTGCGACGTGGCCCCTTAGGTGGCTCCCGCAGGTCTTGCTGATGCTCCATACGAAAGGTAATGTTTGTTGTGACAGCAAAGGTCTCCCAGTCCCACAAATAGACACCGCGTTTACCGGAGGTGCCACCGGTAGCCGCGGCGTAGAGATCTCCATGAAAATATGGATTGTCGGTATCCCCACGATTGAGGCTGTCTAGATGCTCCAGCACCTGTTCCAGTTTCACGGATCGATCAGTGACAATTTCGTCCCAATGAGTCATCACTAACTCTTTAGTTAACGGTGGTATCTTCGTGAGATCATTGAGATCCAGTGCAGACGCTTCTAATGAACCAATAAGGCCGGCATAGTAGGGTGAGTGCTGCTGGGCGTAAGCCACGATCTTGCGGAGTCCCTGGGTTTGCGACTCCTGTATTTGGTCACCGCTCCAGTCTAGCCTAGCAACCGCCTCTGGAGTTAACCGCCGAGTATCGGCAATATGGCGAGCACGTATCGCGGCAAAATCTTCCATGGCGTTTTTGTCTCCTGCTGTTAACTATCGGAGGATTACCCACTGCAACGGACGTTTACAGCCTGGTTGCAGCGGTTGTGCGATCTGGTGCGAAGCGTCTGCCTAGCAATACTAGTCGATGCACGCTCGGACACTGTCGCCGCAAAGCGAGGTTTGAACGTGGCTATCATTCAGGTATCGATTGAAAAATGCAAGACTCTCTGCGCAGAGGTATCTACCTTTGGCGTGAATTGCTATCAGCAGCGGGGATAATGAAGTGCTGCTGCCCCGGTGCGTGGAGTAGATATTGCGCTTAAACTGCCCGTCGGTCTTTGACTTTGCGCCCAAGCTGAGCCTAAATTGGCGCGTGGACGGAGAGAGCGGCATGATCACGAAACATCTAGTCACTGGGCTGGCATTGCCCATTTTGAACTGCACTGCAGTACTTGCAAACAATCAATATACATGGGCTTGTCAGGACACTTCCGAATGCACCGGGCCACTGCACATTGACGCCAAGCCGCCAGTAAACGTGATGCTAACCTGTCAGAACTTGGTGGAGTATTATCTCCCGGATGCCATCGAAGTGAAGGCGGAAACAATCGATACAAGCTGCAACCACAGCACCACCTACACGGAAGGGGTCTATAAGTATCAGACCTGCAAGGGCAAGGAGACCAAGTTCAAGGTTCACATTAAAATGTCCTGCAACGGCGGCCCGGTCAATACTCAGTAAGGAGCCGCCTATACCCCCCACCACATCCTCCAATGACGGGACGTCAAGAGGCTTAAGATGTTCCGTTTCGCTCCCCTTTGAGCTAAGCCTAAGAGAGCGAAAAGGGCTCTGACCCCTTAA
>JBCCNJ010000274.1:0-3690 GCA_039025905.1 Pseudomonadota bacterium
AGCGGAGTATAAATCATGGCCTGTCATCTCCTGATGGAATTGCTCGCTGTTCGCTTTGATGCACTTACCTCAGCCCGCACCGCGATCTCACGACTCACGTCGCGCGCTGCCAAGTCCCGTAAACCGTAAATCAGAGTAGGTATAGCTCGAAAAACGCCAGTATGCGTGCGCGATACTCCATTGGTGCATAGGCATACAAATCTTGGTGCCTGGCACCCTCGATCATCCACAGCATTTTTGGCTCGTTGGCCTCGGCATACAGTGCGCGCGACTCGCTAGCTAGGGTATGTACATCATCGGTGCCTGCAACAATCATCACGGGTACATGCAGTTGCGTGATCGCCAAAATCGGTGCCAGATCTTCCAGCGGTATCTCGAGCCTGGGCGGTACCTGTATCAGTAACAGCGGGGTGATGATGTTGCCAAACTCTCCGAAGCTGCGCACCATGCGGTTTTGCACAGCCTGCTCCAGCGTGCTGAATACCGCTTCCAATACAACTGCATCGGCTTGCAGTGGGCTGGGACCTAGCAGTGCGGCGGCCCCACCCAGAGAGAAGCCGATAACGCCCACCGGGCGCCCACCCACGCGAGCACGCAAATACGCCATCGCGTCTCGAGCATCAAAAGACTCCAGATAGCCGAAGGTAATACTGTCACCCTGCGTCTCACCATGAGCCTGAAAGTCAATCGATAGCACCGAGTAGCCCGCCGCGTGTAAAAAACGCGCCCTATCCATCATTTGCCGCCGATCAGCGCGGATACCGTGCATCAACAGCACACCACCCAAGCTGGGTTTCCCCGGAATGTACCAGCCGTGAACTGGGGCCGCTCCGTCCCGGGAAATAACCACGGCTTCAACAGGTAGATCCTCTGGCGGCGCGCCGACCATTCTCTGTGCGGGCGCTGCCAAACTCGAGGCCATCTGATAAAGCGATATCGCCCCGCCCGCAGCAGCCAGAGCAAGCACAAGGGCGAATATAAGAACACGTTTCATCTGCTATCCACCGCTAGCGCACTCCTGGCAGCACCGCCATCAGTATCCGATAGACAGCATTATCAATGCGAGGTTTTTCACTGGCGCGCCGGCCGGCAACATCCCATCCACTGGGTTTGTGCTGCAGCGGTCCGTGGCGTAGTAAGGCTAATCAGGCTCGTCTTTATTCAACGCCTGTTGCAGGGTATTGAGTCGGGACAATGCCTCTCGGTGCTCGCGAACCGCCCGCTCCAACAGCAGTTGGTCCAGGGCATCGATGAGCTCAGCCGCTCGATCTCTCGTGGGGTTTTCGGTGCTCGCGTCCTGCTCAGGAGAAGCGCTCGAATTCGAGTGAGTTTCGGCCCTGGTGTTTGACTGATTCATAACTGCCTACAGCTAGTGGCTACGTTTAGGGAACGTCTCTTTGGATAAGAGCGCGTTGCTGCATCCTAGACTAGTCCAGTATGGGGAATCTGCAAGGCGAAGGCGGATGTTGGCGGAATCTGGTCCAGACGCTCTCCTGATCCACGCACCTTCGGATCGATATCTGCCCCTACGAAATCGCTTCTAATTGCCCCAGACGGGATTCCAACTTAGTCAGGATGTAAATCAGATCCCGGTACTCACCCGGGTCCATGCCATTCAGCAGATCTGCTTCCCAGTCCAGCACCCGGGGTACAATCGCATGATAGAGCTGCCGGCCAGCGTCAGTGAGCGTGAGATCTTTGGCACGACTATCACCCTCAGCGCGGCGTTGAGCTACCAGACTTCGCTCCGTCAAGCTATTCACTGCTCGCGATACCTTACTCTTTTCCATGGTGGTCAGTTCGACGATCTGATGGGCAGACAAGGGACTGTGCTCAGCCAGATTGGCGATGATGCGCCATTCAGGAATGCTTAGCTGGTAGTCATCGGAGTAAATGTCGGACAGACAGGCACTGACTCGCTCAGCCAGGTTATTTAACACATAGGGCAAAAAGCTCTTCAGCTGTAATTCGGTTCGACTGCTCGCTTTCATAGCCCTTGCTTATTGCGTATTGCCAATAACCGTTGCCAGCGCATCAGTCCTGCAGTTTGTCCCATACCTCCTGGTCCCGATCTGCGGTCCAAATGCGCGGCCAATCGATGCCGTCCATTTCGTCCCAGAGACGCTGCACGTCAAAGGGAAGACAGTGTTCAAATATCGGCCACATTCCGAACTGGGGGTTCAAGTGAGCGTGGGTCGATTCAAACGCCTCTTTCAGGCTGCCACCGGCCCGGTGCACCTCGCCCACTTTCTCGATCATGCCCTCTAAAAAGCCTCGGGTCTGCTCAATTGCCGCATCTACCGCTTCACGACCATGCGCAGTCGCTCCGCGACCGCCTATTAATACTTCGGCTTCAAATGCTTTCACGGCGTTCAAGGTTTCCGTTGACCAGTCGAAGTGAAAGGCGTCGCCGGTATACAGCGCAGCTGCTGCTTCCACCAGGTCACCGGCAAACAGAATTTTGTGCTGAGGCAGCCAGGCACAGATATCGCCGGCAGTATGGCCGCGCCCACAGTATTTCAGTACGAGTTCGCCCCGATCTCCGCCCAAAGGAATCACCAGTTGATCGTTGAAAACGATATCCGGGTGCGTCAAACCGGGTATGCCCTCAGGTTCTCGAAACAGTCTTGGCATGCGTCCGTATTCGCTGGCCCAATCCTCTTCGCCGCGTTCGTTGATCAACAAGCGGGTGTTTTCATGAGCAATGATCGACTCTGCATCAAACGCAGAGGCACCGAGCACACGCACGGCATGATAGTGCGATAGCACGAGATACTTCACGGGTTTGTCTGTGTGCTCTCTAAGCTTCTCCAACCAATCCCTGGCAGCCTTTGGTGTTGCGCGGGCTTCAAAGGCAATCAGAAAGTCTTCTCCCTCAATCGCGCCCACGTTAGGGTCTCCCTCTGCTGTAAGCGCGTACACGCCATCAGCCAGTACTTCCAGTGTTTCTACTTTTTCGCCCAGATCAGCCGATGATGCGAAGGGTTTTTTTGCCATGGTGTAGGTCCGCCTGAATGCAGTTATGCGCTGAAGAAGTGATCATTATAGTTGCATATAAGAATATATTCCAATCGCCATATCGATTTTAATCCCATTTATATGCCATTTGAGTTGCTTTAGCCATTTCTTCAAACTACTATTACTCTCAGTTGCAACTATATAACCCTCGGTCATTGCTCCATGCCCATTAGTTACGTCAATCCTGAATACCCCTACCGCCACAGCCCAGACCAGGATGCAGGGGAGCCCGTACACCACCGCGTGATCATCGTCGGGGGCGGCCCGGCCGGCATGGCCGCGGCAATGGATCTCGCTCTGCAAGGTATTGAGACAGTGCTTCTCGATGACAACAACACCGTCAGCATCGGTTCTCGGGCGATCTGTATCGCCAAGCGCACGCTGGAGATCTGCGACCGCTACGGTTGCGCACAGCCTATGCTGGACAAAGGTGTTACCTGGCACCTGGGTAAGGTCTTCTTTGGTGAAGAGCAGGTGTATGAGTTCAACCTGTTGCCGGAGGAAGACCACAAAGTACCCGCCTTTATTAATCTTCAGCAGTACTATATGGAAGAGTACATGGTGAAGCGCTGCCTGGAGCTGCCGCAGATCGATATGCGCTGGTTGCATAAGGTGATCAACGTCAAGACCGACGACGGCGGCGCAGAGATCACGGTGCACACCTCGGAGGGG
>JBCCNJ010000275.1:0-3655 GCA_039025905.1 Pseudomonadota bacterium
CGTCGGAGAAGGTATTCTCGCGGAACGCAACGCGGCCCTAGCGGCTATTGAGTCCGCCAAGACTCAGCTCGGGTTTACAGAAGTCAGAAGTTTTGTTGATGGAACGGTCACGCAGCTTGCCTTGAGTCTTGGTAGCCCAGCGACCACATTGGTGTTCAGTCCCGCGATGGTGATCATTCCGGATCGTGTGAAAGATGAACCGGTTCGTATCGTGGCTGGTTTTCACCAGGTGTCTCGCAACGTTTTATACGATCAGATGCCAGTTGAAGTCGCCTGTGAACCAAATGCAAACATCCTCTTTCAAAACGCAATCTTCCCCGGGCGTATCTCCTCATTCCAACCGGCGGTCGCAACCGGCCAGGTCACACCGGATGGGCAGCTCTTGGAGGCAAAACGTGCCCTGGAGAGGGGCACCGTACAGGCATTCATAGAGCTACTGCATCCAGAGCATGAGGCAGAGATCCTCGACGGAGCGGGTTGCATCGTTCAGGCATACTCGAATGACATCCATGGATTCTGGGGCCACTTAATCGGCGTAACGGGCGTCGTTAAGGCCGGTGGTTTACGACTCAAAGTGCTGGGTACGATTATTACCGGGGCAGGCTTAGCGGGTGGCGGTCATTAAAAAGCTGGGAAGTATTAGGTGTGAGTTCACGTTTCCTCGGTCCTACCTGTTTGAGACCTACCACCAGGGCATGGGCTAGATACTGATCGTCATCTAGCGGGCCATCCTAACCACAGAGATCCACAAGGTCGGTAAATAAACGGGGTCGGCCACTGGCCCGAGTCGTCGAATAATCGCGCAAGTCAGTCAAAAACGTGCTAAGTGTATAGAATGTTTGCGCGATGAGGGGGGGACTCATGGCCCAATCACCCACGCGGTATCTTTGCACTCTGCTCCTGCTGTTCCTGGTCGCCGGTTGCAAGATCAAGATCATCGTTCCCGAGGGTGCTACGGTGCACTCGCTGTCCGGCGATTACCAGTGCGCTGGGCCGGCGATCTGTTTGATCGACGTGTCTGATACAGGTTTTGACGAGACCTTCACGGTAACAGCACCACCCGGTCAGCGCTTTAGCGCCTGGCGCACTGCAGAGCGCTTTCTGTGTGGTGGCGGCACCACCGACTGCCGTCTGTTCACGACCACGTTTCCAGGGACACCGCTGATGGCGGTTCTGAACACAGACGATGAATTTTCGCTGGAGCCCATTTTTGAAGCGGGCATCACCAACACCAGTTTTTGGCAAACTGCCGTCGCTATCGAACGGGATGCGGGTTACCGGCGCAACCAGCCGACACAAAGCGAGTTGTATTTGCGCCTGCCAGATACGCAGAATTGCGACAGCGGTGAGATTACCCAGCAAGCAAAAAACCTGGCTCGCAATACGCTTAATGCGATCCGCAGCCTGCATGGCTTACCGAGTGTCGCCTACCTGAGTGAGTTTGATGCGGAAGTACAAGCGGCATCGCTGGTACAGCTGGCAAACAGCGGCAGCCCGGGGCATTTTCCCTCCCCATCGGACGCCTGCTATTCACAGCTGGCCGACGATGGTGCTGGCACCTCCAACCTGTTTTTTGGCCAGGCGGATCAGAACCCCACCAGCTATATGATTGGCTGGGCTCACGATGCTGATAACGTCGCTTCGGTGATGGCCACAGGCCACCGGCGCCATGTACTCAATCCAAACCTCGGTTACGTGAGCTATGGCTCCACCCTAGGCTTCGCTGCACAGAAGGTATTTGGCTTTGGCCGCGGCACCGTCAATGCAAGCGTTGTCGGCGATTTTATCGGCTATCCGGAAGGAGCCTACCCATACGTGCTCGCTGACAAAGATCGGCGTAATCCGACGCCCTGGAGCGTACATGCGATATCACGGGATCCCTTTGCGCCGCAGCATAACTATTTTGCTAATGCGTCCGTCGACGTAGTGGATAGGGTTACCGGCGACAGCGTCGTTATCACCAACCTGTATTCAGATTCAACGCGCTATGGTGGGCTGTACGGCACCCTGGCCTGGATTGTTCCGGATTATGAGTACGACCGGGAATATGAGGTAACGGTTTCCGGGATCGCGATGCCCGGTGGCAATATTCGTGAGCACCGCTACAGCGTGGTACTACAGCGTCAGGAACTCCTGGTACTGGATGAGCCCTTGGAATCGGGTGACAGTGTGCAGTCAGGAGGACTCAACGGCGCCGTCAACAACCCTGATGATCGGGATACAGCGACGATCACAATTTCAAGCGCTGGTAGCTATCAGCTCAATGCGCAGACCATGTTTGGCAACTGGGCGCTGTTTGTGGAGGTCTATGATGCCGCCAAGAATCTGCTGACTTCTACCGACGAACCGGTAACGCTGGAACTCACAGCGGGTGAATATACCGTGGCGGTGGGTCGTTGTTCGGCACAGGGGAACTGCTACGGCTGGGATAATCTGTCCTATAAGGTGGAGTTGCGCTGAATACTGCACGGCGGAGGCATCGACGGGCGTCACGTTCAAACCACAGGTTTCAGCCGTGAATACACTTGATCGTCTGGCCAATGGCATGTCGCGCGCCTGGCTGTAGGCGCACTCGATTCTCTAGTGCAATAGCCGGCTCGATGCAGACCATGCGCTGATACCCATAGTCATCGAAGTCTTCCATTGAAGCCGCCACTCTTGGTCCTGGATTCCAAACCACCAGGTCCGTATTGCCCCAGGCGTCAATCTCGATCTTGCGTGAACGACCAGAATCGAAGAGTTCAACGATACGCGGCGGACCGAGATAGACACGATCAACTTCGTCCGTGATCTCGAGAGCTTCGGTCTGTTTCGCCCGTTCAAAACCAGCTGTCATGTCCACAAAAGCGAGACCTGTCAGAGCAGGCATAGAAATCTCATCGCAAGCAGAAACCTGAAAGTAGCTGTGCAATCCCGCCCCCAAGAGCAGATCACGATCGGAACGATTGGTCGTCCGTAGCTCCATCCAAAGATGATCCGAGAGGCGAATCTCGACCTCTAAACTGGCAACGCCAGCCCATTCCGGAACAGGCGCTAAACTGTCCAGTGCCAAAACGGCGGTGGCGTAATTGCTACTGGATTCTTTAGAGAGCAAGCGAAACTGAGCAACTCGCGCAAAGCCATGCTGTGGCCAGTCCGGATCATCGAGGCTGGCACCAAACCAAGGCCAACACAGTGGTATTCCACCACGAATTGAAACACCCTCAGCGAACCTGGCTGACTCACTTATCCACAGCAACTCCGTATTGCCAACCGTGTATTCAGTGATGTGCGCACCCTGAAGCGCTAGGCGCACTCGAGCGTCGCCATGCTCCAGCATCAGTTCGGGCAGCTTTGTACGGCCTTTTAGTTCTCGAACAGGCACTCTTCTTTCCTCTCCTTTCCTCGTCTTATCTCACGATCGTGAGGCACTAACGTTGCAAATGAGAAACGATTTCTGGTTATACATCCAGTTAACTGTCCGAAGCGGAATAGCTTCCAAAATTCTCTCGATGCGTTGCATCGGTTACCAGGCGACCCGACATTTGGGTTCATAACACTGCAGCTCCAAACTGAATGCGACCTCTATCCGCATCGATGCGCGCTGCTATTCCGATGGGCAACGTGAACTGATCGGGAATGTGACCGACCATGGCCCCCATCCAAGCGGGGACAC
>JBCCNJ010000276.1:0-3616 GCA_039025905.1 Pseudomonadota bacterium
CAATGGCGTTGAAGGCGAAGAGCATAACCGCTTCAAGAAAATACTGATCCCCATCCTTTCACCAAAACGCCTGCGCGCCTTGGAGCCAATTGTTCGAGAAATAGCGA
Source organism: Pseudomonadota bacterium (assembly GCA_039025905.1). GTDB lineage: Bacteria > Pseudomonadota > Gammaproteobacteria > Pseudomonadales > Halieaceae > JARRPM01. Next base: position 108 of record JBCCNJ010000276.1, read on the forward strand.
TTGAGCTAATAGAGAAATTCAAAGCGCGAGGCCAGTGCGAATTCATTAGTGAGTTCTGCTATTTGTTGCCTATTCTCACAATGTTTCGATTTATCGGATTTAGAGCGGACGAAGACGACCTCGATCAATTGGCAGTATGGAGCGGTAACACATTTAAGATCTGGCTCACCCCGATGGAGCCCGCAGAGCAAAAGCAGTGCGCCCAGGACGCCGTCGATTATCAGAACTACATTCGGGCCAAGCTGAATGATCGCAGGCGAGCTCCAAGAGATGATTTGATGACTGAAATGGTCACCGCCATGGACAAGGGTGAAATCGACCTCGATGAAGATGAGCTTGTGTTGATGTATATCTTTACCTTCATCGGCGCTGGCCACGAGACCACCATGGCGCAGTTGGGAAACGCCATCTATCAATTGCTGCGCGACAGAGAACGCTGGCAGTACATGCTGGACCATCCTGAGCACATTGATGACATTGTTGAAGAGAGTATTCGTTTTGATGGTTCAGTGCTGGGCTGGTACAGGCGTGTGGCAAAAGACACCAAGATAAAAAACTTCGACGTCAAAAAGGGTGAGTTTGTCGTAATGGCTTTTGGCTCCGGCAATCACGACGAGCAGAAGTTTGACGATCCTGAGAGTTATTGTCCCGTGCGGGCAAATAGAGAACGTCCTTTGACATTCAGTCGTGGGCGGCATTTTTGTCTGGGCGCGCCACTAGCCAGGTTAGAAGTAAAAGTCGCCCTGCAGGAGTTGGCTAGATTACTTCCTGACATCATGCTTAAGCCTGAGCAAGATATTGTTGTCGCGCCTTCTGTGGCTACCCGAACGCTGACTGAACTCCAACTCGTCTGGTGATAACTGCACTGCGGCATCGCAGACTGTTTCACACTCGAAACTATTCTGCCAAGCTCGGCTGAAGAGCTAGCTTGCAGAGTTACATTGCAAAGGAGCCGACATGATCCTGGGTTTGTACCACGTGAATATCAATGTCACTAATCTGGAGCGATCCGTCGCATTTTATGAGCTGTTAGGTTACAGGGTCGTAGACAGCTTTCATGAGCAGGGTACTCCCGGGCTCGATAGGGGGCTTGGATTAGCCTACTCGGACACCCATGCGCGCTTTCTAGCCCTCGGGCACAAACAGCACGAGACAGTGCTGGATCTCGTGGAATGGGTTGAGCCGACACTGAAGACGCGCGCGATCGAACTCAATGAGGTCGGGACACCCAGGATTTGTTTTCGCGTGAAGGGCTTGGATGACGAAATAGCGAGGCTGAGCAGTCATGGGGTCGAATTTCTATCCGAGCCACAAACTATTGACACCCTTCAGAGAAAGCCACGCTTTGTGCTATTCAAAGACCCAGACGGATTGATACTTGAATTTGTGGAGCTTCACTGAGCGGTAAGGACTAGTGCGCAGTTCCAATTTTTTTGCGTGTAACAGGCCTAAGCTGCGTTGCCTGGTAAAGTCAGTGCCAGGTCCCGCAGCGACGCTTTCGACTTTGCCATTCCTTTGAGTCACTGCGGCACTCAGGTAATGCAAGCGTGCAATAGAGCATGATTCAGTTCGACAAAAAAATGAAAGGCGCCCGCTATGACTAATACCCAGCGATCTAAGACACTGAGAAGCCTCGTCACCGCGGAGGGCACGCTAGAGCTCTCACTGGTCGAGCTCGAGCTAGCCGAGCCTGAAGCGAATCAGGTGCTGGTGGAAATGAAAGCTGTTCCCATCAATCCGACCGATCTCGCGCTCATGTTCGGTCCCGCTGATTTAAGCAGCATTGAATGCGAGGCCACAGGGCATGGACCTGTTGCTCGTATGCGTATTCCTGAGAAGCTGCTGGGCGCAGTGCGCTCGCGTATCGGTGAGTCGCTAGGCGCGGGCTTTGAAGGTGCCGGTACCGTTGTGCGCGCTGGTGAATCGGAAGCGGCGCAAGCTTTGCTGGGTCAAACAGTTGCCCTGACGGGTGACGGATTGTTTACGCAATACTGCTGCGTCGAGGCGCAGGAGGTCACCGCGATGGGTGAATCGATCTCGCCTGCAGAAGCCGCTTCCAGTTTCGTAAACCCCATGACCGCGCTGGGTATGGTTGAGACCATGAGAGCAGAGGGTCATTCGGCGCTGGTGCATACGGCCGCAGCATCCAACCTGGGGCGGATATTGAATCGTGTTTGTATCGCGGAAGGTGTATCGCTTATAAACATCGTGCGCAAACCGGAACAGGTTGCGTTGCTTAAAGAGGAGGGCGCGGCATGGGTGCTGGACTCTTCAGAGGAAACGTTCCGGGCTCATTTGACCGAGGCGATAGCCGAGACTGGCGCAACGCTGGCATTCGATGCGCTCGGTGGTGGCAAGCTAGGTAATACGATTCTCTCGTGCATGGAAAGAGCAATAGCAAGTAAGTCTCCTTACAATCGCTATGGCTCGGACACTTACAAACAGCTGTATATCTACGGTCGGCTGGATCTGTCACCCACGCAGCTAACGGCTGCCTATGGTTTTGCCTGGGGTGTGGGGGGTTGGCTGCTTTCACAGTTTATGGAGCAAGCGGGTACCGACAAAGTCGAGGCCATGAAGGCGCGGATCAAACGGGAAATCAAGTCTACCTTTGCCAGCCAATACTCGGCTGAGATCTCTCTGGAGGAGGCACTAGCTCCTGAAAACATCTCCCGTTACAGTCGCAGGGCGACGGGAGAAAAGTTTTTAATCAACCCCAGCAAATAGTATTTGTCCGACTGTGCCAACCATTTTTTTATGCATAAAAAAGCGCGAACGTAAGGGGCCGTAGAGGCCCCTAGAGATCGCGCAAGCGCCCAACCTTTAGTTCATTGGCTAGAAGTATTTGGTCAACCTTACCCAGATTTCTCTGCCGGGCTCGGCGAAGCAAAGCGCGTTATCAAAGTTCCCAGGGCTGATGGGATTGATTGGCAGCCCTGCGGGGTTAGGTATCACGCCACCGCCTTGAGAGAAGGGCCCAGTATTACAGGTGCTCGCGGTCACCTCGTCCGTCACATTATTGCCAATGACAGCGACCTCCCAATTTCGCTCTAGCGTTGCCAGGCGCAAGCTCACGTTTGTTTTCCAGTAGCTATCGAGTAGCGATCGCGGGTTATAGCTCACATCCAGCCACATTTCGTCGTTGTAGGCGGTTGCAGCAGATAGACTTAGCGCTAAACCACTGTCGCCCAGTGGTCTTTCGTAATCGAAGCCGAAACTGCCGGTCCACTCAGGAGAGCGCGTGAGGTCTTCACCTGATAAATCCTGTGCGGTGAAGCCGCCCAACACGATGCCGCCACCAATATTGTTAGCGTTCGGGTCGAAGTTGAGATCACAACCCAGCTCGATCGTCTGGCCACCGTAGCAAGCTGCTTCGTTGAACTCCTTGAATTCACCCTTGTTATAGTTCACCGCTGCAAACAGGGTCAGTCCTTCGATCGCCGCGGGCGCAAAGGTCACATCTAGTTCTATGCCGCTCACTTCGGCTGTTGCCGCGTTGACCACTTGCA
>JBCCNJ010000277.1:0-3606 GCA_039025905.1 Pseudomonadota bacterium
CGCGATAATATTCAGGACGGTAGATTTGCCGCAGCCAGAGTGTCCGATGAGAGAAACAAACTCGCCTTGCGCCATCTTGAGATTAACGTTCTGTAGTGCACGAAACTTTTCACCACCGGTATCGAACTCCATGCCCATACCGGTGATATCTAGATACGCAGTGGTCATAACTCGACTCCTTGTTTAACGCAGGATGGCCTGTTTGTCCCAGGTAAAGTGACGCTGCAGAATCAACATCAGTCTATCCAGTACAAATCCAACCAGTCCAATTGCTATTACCGCGACCATGATTCTGCCCAGCGAGTTCGAGCTGCCGTTTTGGAACTCATCCCAAACAAACTTCCCTAAGCCCGGGTTTTGGGCGAGCATTTCTGCCGCGATTAGCACCATCCAACCCGTGGCCAGAGAAAGGCGCAGTCCGGTAAAGATCATCGGGATTGCTGCAGGTATGACGATTTTGCGTACATGAACCAGCGGCGACAGCGACATCACCCTACTGACATTAACCAAATCTCGATCGATGCTGGCGACACCCACTGTCGTGTTGATTAACGTTGGCCAAAGACAACACAGCGCGACGGTAATCGCAGAGTTCAGAAAGGACTTCTCAAAAAAGGGATCTTCAACGCTGTAGGTAGCACTCACCACCATAGTCACAAGAGGCAGCCACGCCAACGGAGAGACTGGTTTAAACACCTGTATCAAGGGATTCATTGCCTTATAGACCCCCGCACTCAAACCACACATGATGCCGACGGGTATAGCGATGATATTGGCCAGCAGAAAACCAAAGGCGACGGTAACGAGGCTGGTCATTACCTGATCGACGAAAGTTGGCTTACCTGTGTAGTCACGCCACTTGATCGTCGCATCGGGGTTCTCCGCTAGCTTCTTGGCATTGCGCTCTTCCTGTCGTTGGTAGAAGGCCTCTGCTTTGTCCCGCTCGCGAGTATGCTCTTCACTCAAGCCTTGAATTTGCTCCCATACCTGCGTGGGTCCAGGAAACTGCCCAAGCGAAGTGTCGATACGATTGGCAGCGAACTGCCAGACGATAAGGAAGGCAAGAATGCCCAGTGCTGGCAATAGCAGGTTGTCCACGAGCCGCTTTTCTTTGACCATTGTGGTCATCTGTTGAAAGCGTTCGTCTGGTTTTACTAGCGCTGTCGAATTTGACATCGGTACTGCCTCCTTACCACCTGTTTTCAATGAAAGAGCCGCTGCGCCTGAAGAAGCGAGCGGCTCGTTACATTTAAATTGTCTCGCCCTTCTTCAAGCCGATAGAGAATTGCTCCAAATACTCGTTGGGCTTGCTGCCGTCGAAGATAATATCGTCGATAAAATCGGGCTGCGGCCCACGAAATCCTGTCTCGGTTTCAAACTCGGGAAAGTCCGCTGCATCCATGTAACCTTCCTCAATCAGGGCCTCGGCAGCCTGCTGGTAGATGTCGGGCCGGTAGACTTTCTCAGCAACTTCAACATACCACTCGTCAGGGTGAGACTCCGGGATCTGGCCCCATCGTCGCATCTGAGTCAGGTACCAGATGGCGTCAGAGTAGTAGGGGTAGGTCGCGTAGTTGCGAAAGAACACATTGAAGTCGGGTGCCGGGCGTACATCACCCTTTTCATATTCAAAGGTACCGGTCATCGAGTTGGCAATAACGTCATAGTCAGCGCCCACGTATTCAGATCGAGACAGAATCTCAACCGCCTCAGGCCGGTTAGCATTGTCGTTTTCATCCAACCACTTGGCCGCGCGCAACATTGCCTTGACGATGCGCACTGTCGTATTAGGATAGGTCTCGACAAACTCCTGAGTCATGCCAAATACTTTCTCGGGATTGTCTTTCCAGATCTCGTAGTCGGTGATCACCGGCACACCAATGCCTTTGAATACCGCCTGCTGATTCCAGGGCTCACCCACGCAGTAGCCGTAAATCGTGCCCGCCTCTAGGGTAGCTGGCATCTGCGGTGGTGGGGTAACCGATAGTAGGGCGTCGGCGTCTATCTGACCCGAGGTGTCTCCTTTCAACGGTGCGTAATAACCCGGGTGGATACCACCGGCGGCGAGCCAGTAGCGCAATTCATAGTTGTGGGTCGACACCGGAAATACCATGCCCATTTTGAAAGGCTCGCCCTCTTCACGATAAGCCTCTACCACCGGCTTCAGATAGTCCGCCTTGATCGGGTGCTGGGGTCTGCCATCTTCCATCTTGGGAATGTGCGGCTTCATCTCCTCCCAGACTTTGTTGGATACGGTGATGCCGTTGCCATTCAAGTCCATAGAATAAGGCGTCACAATATGAGCTTCTGTACCGAAGCCAATGGTCGCTGCGAGCGGCTGCCCGGCGAGCATGTGAGCGCCATCAAGCTGACCGTCAATGACGCCATCTAATAGCACCTTCCAGTTCGCCTGCGCTTCCAGGGTGACGTAAAGGCCTTCATCCTCGAAGTAGCCGCGCTCATAGGCGACAGCCAATGGCGCCATATCCGTAAGCTTGATAAAACCAAACTTCAGTTCATCTTTTTCTGGCTCACCGATTTCGGCGGCCACATGGGCACTGGTGAAGAAAAACAATATCGAAACTGTTGCTGCAGCAAACGCGTTACGAACGGGCTGGACGGGAAAAAAACTGGTGAAAATGCGTATCATGCTTTACCTCGTAAATGAAAAGTGCATGCACACATCGCCCTCCCCGCCTTGACTGTAGATACAGTCACCTTGGGAGGACGTCGTTGCCCGGGGAGATTACCGATGTGTTGCGGAAGTTCAGGGTCTATCTAACAAAACCTGTGCCATAAACGCCATTGTCATTACATTTCATGGGGTTACAGCTTGCGGTAAGAGTGGGCACACCAAAGTGGGATGATGGAGAGCCCGATTTTCGCACCAATGAGACTCATGGTGACCTCTATCGGTGCAACCTATTGTCCGAGAATCAAATCGGGACCCAATTTGATGCCCTCTTCTAACTCCCAGGGCTCGGCATGCTGATTGATGGGCTTGTAGTCCCGATTTGGGCTGACCATCTCCAGATGGCGTGCGGCGTCGCGGTAAAGATCGGTGCGATAGGTTTGCTGGACCAGCGCTTTAACCGTCTCGGCCTCGAGAGTGCGCCCCAGAATCGCACCCGTTTGCTGCATTAACCATTCACCGTCAGAGCGCCAGGGAAATCCCGACTGAAAACGCCCAAAAACGTGAAAATCGGGCATGGAAACAGGCGTCTGTCCGCGAGCAAATACAAACTGCCCGGTTAGAGAAGGCAGCAGGTAATCAGCAGGTGAGTCTAAATAGGCGGGTCTGGACAGTACCTCGGCAGCCTTCACACGATTTACCGGATCTGCCAGCCACCTGCACGATTCCATCAGTGCCAAACGGAGGCGCAAGTGCGTGGCCGGATAGTTTTGATGCCAACGTTTCAGCACGCCCAATACTTTTTCTATGCCGTTGTTCCAGATGTGATAGCCCGTTGCCTGCACTGCGCCAACGCCATACTGTACGGCCATGCTATTCCAGGGCTCACCCACGCAGTAGCCGTCGATCACGCCCCTGGCGAGACTGTCAACCATTTGCTCAGGCGGTAGAACGATTATGCGCACATCCCTATC
>JBCCNJ010000278.1:0-3536 GCA_039025905.1 Pseudomonadota bacterium
TACTGGCTGGGGAGGCATCATGGAGATTTCGGTGATCATAGGTGCGGTGAGGATATTCGAAGGTAGCCCCAGGGGGCTGGTGCTCGACAGCTATCAGACCTGGAGACCCGAGGGTGGCGTGTCTAGTGATGGCGAAGCCTTGGGGGAATGGCTGGGGGCATCTCCCTTTCGACGTGGGTTTGGAGGTAGTTTGGATTGATGGGTCTGTCGAATTCGCTTGCTTTGTAGCACTCATCGCCCACCAGCCAAGACTGCTTGATTAATCACCGAACGCCCTTCACGCAGCCTTCCTCATCGCAGCTCCCCGCGCTTGAAGTTTGGCCGGGCGAATCCGACTAAGCGCTGATTTGAGCTCGACGGGCGCGGCCCAAAAACACGCTGGCTTGTGTTTGTTGGGCTCGCGGGCCATATTGCGCTAACACCTTTTCCAGATCTCTGCGGGTGGCTAGCTCAAGAGGGCGCGGCTCATGTCGAAAACCCAACTCCTAAAAGAGAATTTCGCGCTGGTCGTGGGCGTGAGCCTGCCCTTGCTACTGGTGCTGGTGTTCTGGATCGCCACGGTCATACCGAAAATGACTGTGGCCGACCCTCAGTATGATCTGCTCTATACCGCTGATTACTACGACCACAACACGCTCATTGATGGTGCGATACAAATAGAGATTCGGGACGGACGGCTGCATGCCGTGTTTCGTAAAACTCCAGGCTTTGACCAGCACAATTTGCCGCGTATCTACTATTTCGACGTGAGTACTGGCAGTACCCAGGAACTCAGCATTGTCATTCCTGCGGATGTGAAAGATGGCCAGGAACTCGAGATCCCTGAGGCGCAGGGGCTCACTCTGAGCAAGAAGACTATCGCTCCTGACGGCTACATGTTCGATGCCGACTACAGCAGCCGCAGCGGCTTCTTATTCTTCGACAGCGGCTACCGTTACCGCGGCTTAATACGCAAGGATGGCCGCGCCATAAAAATTCCCACCCAAGGCAATCAGTACGGGGGCAACCTGCGCTTCCTCGCTTGGGTGCTAGAGAACGAACAGCCATGAGTGAGCGCGACGATGCGCTAGCGGAAATCGTCGATATAGCCCAGCGCAATCGTCTTTCGGCAGAGGACATCCAACAGGCACTGAATGGCGCTGCCACAGAGGACGCAGGCTCCGGCGGCGGCATTGTCAGGCGCTTGCTTGCCTACATCGGCGGCATCTTTGTGTTCGCCGGCGTCGTCGTCTACATAGGCATGTTCTGGGAGGAAATGAATAGCGCGGCCAGGATCATCATCACTTTGGGTTCGGGCCTGGTCGCGCTGGTGCTGGCCCTATTGACGTTACAGCATGACAAGTATGCCAAGGCCGCCACACCCCTGTTCCTCACGGCCGCCTGCTTGCAACCTACTGGCATGCTGGTGGCTTTTGAGGAGTTGGGCAGCGGTGGTGACCCGCAACATGCCTTACTTGCGACCACCGTCGTAATGCTGGCCCAGCAGCTCCTGATCCTGCTGCGCTACCCGCGCTCGGTGCTGGTGTTTCTCGCCCTCGCGTTTGCCGTGATGAGTTGCTGGAACATATTCGACCTGCTGTATGTGGATGAAAAGCTTAACTGGTTGATCACCGGGCTTTCACTGATGCTGGTGAGCTATGGCCTCGACAAGACGCGACACGCGGTGATTACGCCGTTCTGGTATTTCGTCGGTAGCGCTTCCTTCCTCTGGGCGTCATTCGAACTTTTGGAGAACACCCCGGTTCACATCTTTTACCTCGGCATCACAGCCTTCTTGCTCTACGCAAGCACGGTTGCCCGCAGCCGCACCCTGCTGTTCTGCAGTACAGTGGCGATGATCGGTTACCTTGGTTATTTCACCGAACAGCACTTTGTCGACTCTGTCGGTTGGCCGATCACCCTGGTGGTTATGGGTCTGGTCCTGATTGGGTTGAGCAATCTGGCACTGCGTATTAACCGGAAGTATATCGCGGCAGATGGGGAGTAGCTCGGCCGGGTGCTCGCATCGTCGAGAGTCCGATCTTTAAAGGCTCTGTGAGAGTTAGACCAACGCCAGCCCGATTCTCTTTTACCCCTTAAAAACCAGTGCAAAACGCTTGTGAGGCATAATTAGCTGCGATAAAATATACTGTATAAATATACAGTATTTGTATAAAGAACACAGTGATGAAAGGAATCGCCACCATGACTAACCTATGCCTGCCTTCACTACCTATTCCCTTTAAAGATTGCGACACCCTGGCCGAGGAAATCACCCTGCTCGCCGGCCAAATCAATGCCGCTAACCACCGCCTGCTCACCATGATTGCCGAGTTCGATACCCGCAAAGGCTGGAGCGGTGGCGGCACCGTGCGTTCCTGCGCGCATTGGCTCAACTGGAAGTGCGGTATCGCCCTGGGGGCAGGCAGAGAGAAAGTGCGGGTAGCGCACTGTTTAAAAACCTTACCCCTTATCGACACCGCCTTCGCCAAAGGCGAAATCAGTTATTCCAAAGTGCGCGCCATGACCCGTGTCGCCACGCCTCAAAACGAAGACTTCTTGTTGCGCATTGCCCAGCACGGCACCGCCAGCCATGTGGAAAAAGCCGTGGCCAAATATCGCAGCGTGCAAAGCAAGGATGCAGAGCGCGAAGAACGCGAATGCGACGAGGCGCGCGAACTAGTCTACTACCAGAATGAAGACGGTATGTGGGTGATTCACGCCAAACTGCCGGCCGAGGCGGGTGAACTGGTGGTAAAAGCGATAGAGGCCATTGCCAGGCCAGAGCAAGAGGCCAGGCAGAGAGCCGAGCAGGAAGCAAAACAGGAAGCGCCCAAAAATGATGAGGAAAACGTTTCCGCGGAGACGTTTGAGCACAGCGTAAAGGCGGAGCAGGGCAACCACTACCAGGAACTGATGGAACACACCCGCGCCGATGCTCTGGCAAAAATCGCAGAGCACTTTATCGCCACCAGCGCCGATGGAGCTTTATTGCGGGGCTTGAAAGGCAGTGAACGCTGCCAGTTGGTACTGCACGTGGATATCAACACGCTACGGCAACACACAAACCCAGACCCTAGCCACCAGCGCTGCCACCTGGGCGATAAACACTGGCTGGCCCCCAGCACCGCCAGGCGTCTGGCCTGCGACGCCAGCGTGATAACCGTATTGGAAGATGATAAGGGCAATGTGCTAAACGTAGGCCGCAAAACGCGCACCGTGCCCGACAGAATCCGTCGCGCGCTTGAGGAGCGCGATAAAACCTGTCGCTTTCCCGGCTGCTGTGAATCGCGGTATGTGGATGCCCACCATGTGCAACATTGGGCGGATGGAGGTGAAACCAGTTTAGATAACCTGGTGACCTTGTGTCGGCATCACCACAGGCTGCTGCACAGCGGCGCCTTTTCGATCAGAACTGTAAAAACCGACGCCGGGCAGTGCTTTGAATTTATCACATCCGCCGGCAGAAGAATTGAAGCCAGCGTGTATCCGCAGTTTGAAAACGTTTCCGCGGAGACGTCTTTGCGGGCGCTGGGTGAGTTGACGCCGGAGGTGGA
>JBCCNJ010000279.1:0-3459 GCA_039025905.1 Pseudomonadota bacterium
ATCATTTCTTTGGTGTCTTCACCGATCATTAGCTTGCCCAGGTCCTGAAGATTTGGAAGCCCTTCTAGGAACAGTATCCGTTCGATGAGCTTGTCGGCGTGCTGCATCTCCTCGATCGACTCATGGTATTCATGATCAGCCAGTTCTTTCAAACCCCAGTCTTTGTACATTCGTGCGTGCAGAAAGTACTGGTTAATTGCGACTAACTCGTTTCCGAGAATCCGGTTCAGATGCTCTATGACTTTTGGATCGCCTTTCATGGGAAGTTTGACTCCTTATCAATATTGAAGAGTGAATGTGGCTTGGCCATCTCCCGCACCTTGTCGTTGTGGAAATGGCCTGGAACGACGAGGCGCTACCCTACTCTAAGTCATTGAAAAATCAAGCTAAGTTACTGAAATTACTAATGAAAATGATTCTACTTGGAGATCTGATGCCTAGTTCAAAAACGCCCAGAATTGGAGGGCGCTGATTCGGACGATCTCGCACCGGTGAGTTGCGCACCGAGACTGGGTCGGGCCTCAGCCACTTTGCGACACACGAGCCACCGGCGAAGAAGCATGACGCGGCCGTTGTAGCGGGGCGAATGAGTAAGGCGATAGGAGTGGGTCTGAGAGTCGACCAAAGGAGGGAATTTAGTAGAAATCGATCTAAACTCGCTAAGCGGGATTCAGCCGCCGATACGAGGAACTGCGAGTAATCTGGATGCGGTGGTCGCTAGGAGCGATCTCCGGAGCGATCGCTGTTCTTAGCTTCAGAAACGACAAAACCAGGGAAGGCAGTCGGGGAGCCATGACACGTAACCTGAAACTAGTGAGCGTCTTAAGCGCGAAATCGCGGACGACGCGGGATCAAACCCGGCTCAGACTAAAGCCTCTTCCCAGATCTGAACGTCATTGGGGAGCCTCGGTAGAGGCTCCGTTGGTACGCTGGGCGCCGTGACACTGTTCGCAATCAGCTCCTCGACCAAGCCACTGCACTGGCCGCATTGTGAAGCAATACCCAGCGCCTCTCGCATTTCCTCTATGCTCTGGTGGCCGCTTTTCGCGGCGTCACGGACTTGTTTATCCGTTATGCCTCTGCATAGGCATACGTACATACCAGTTTCCAATGCGTGATATTCAAATGAGATCCTGTTGCAACTGTTTATAGTTGTCAACTGCATTACTGTTTTTTTTCCTGGCTTGCGTGTTGTTCGGCAGATGAATACATCGCGCGTATCCTTCAGGCGCCCAGTTATCACCGCACTGATCTGCATGCCTCGTTCTACGTTTTGCAGACGCGTCGGGCATCGGTGATATCGCGGAAAACACCATGGAATGTGGCATACGAGCACGTCGACAGAGGCATTGATTTTTGGACAGGATTGAGTCGATCGCGGTGCTGGGAGGAACTTTCAACCCAATTCACATCGGACATCTGAACACAGCGTTGGAAGTGCTAGATCAGTTGCCGTTAACAGAAGTCCGGTTTATGCCATCGGCCCGCCCGCCGCATCGGCAGCCCCCCGCTGTGGATTTAGAGCAGCGGGCAGCTATGATCGAGCTGGCGATTGCCGATCATCCTCGGCTCGGTTGCGATAGACGAGAAGCGCAGCGCGAAGGCCCTTCCTACACCGCTGACAGTCTGGAGGAAATCCGCGCTGAGCTAGGTCCACTCGCGCCACTGATTTTTCTTCTTGGGATGGACGCATTCAGTTCTCTCTCATCCTGGCATCGCTCAAACGAAATCCTGAATTTCGCACATTTGCTTGTCGTCGCGAGACCGGGATTTGATGTCCCAGAAAACGAATGGGTCACTGCTCTGATTAAGGACGAAGTTGCACCTGATGCACTATTTGGCAAGCCCAGCGGACAAGTAGCGCAGATAGCACTCACTCCGCTGCCGATTTCATCGACCAAGCTTCGAGCCCTGCTACAATCAGGGCAAGACACGAGCGCCAGTTTGCCCGCGCCGGTATATCGTTTTATTCAGGAACATGGTCTCTACCTAGACCGAGAAGGCGATGGAATCTGAGAGGGCGCCGATGAGCATCTGGATACCGGTGGGCTAGCTCTGCCTAGCTCCTATCAGAGCGTCGACACTACGGATGCTTACAATATGCAGAAAAAACGGTTGTAGCCAATGAATTTGTTGGACCACCTGATGATTCCCACTTCGAGGAGAGCCTGACTAATTACACATCAAGCGTTGGAACAAACGATTTCCCCCGATGATCTCGCCGCACAGGTCATCGATGCCCTCGATGATCTAAAAGGTGTCAATACCGTGTGTCTTGATGTCAGCGCTCAAAGCGAGGTTATGGATTATCTGGTGATCAGCAGCGGTAACTCCAACAGGCATGTGAAATCCCTGGCTGACTCTGTCACACAAAAGGCAAAAGCTGCAGGTACACGTCCCTTAGGTATTGAAGGCGCGGATACCGGTGAATGGGTGCTGGTGGATCTGGGAGACGTGGTCGTGCATGTCATGCAACCGGCCACAAGAGACTTTTACGACCTGGAACGACTTTGGACCCCAATTCCTGAGTCCAACCCAGGCTAGCGGCAGCGAGCTAGTGCGTGTCACCGTGCACTCCGTCTGCGGCAAAATGCCGGGTTGGGTCGAACAGGCGGTAGACGATTACCAAAGGAGGCTACCGCGGGAGCTGCGTCTGAGTTGGCGCAACGTGCCGCTTTCTAGACGAGGTCGCGACCGCAATTCCGAATCCCTGCGCGAGCGAGATGGTGCGGCTCTGCTTAAAGGCCTGTCACCTGATGACCACTGTGTAGCTTTAGATAGCTCAGGCCAGGCGTGGAGTACAGAGAGGCTGGCTGTGCAGCTTGAGGACTGGCAATCGCGACGCCAGGATCTGAGCTTTCTCATTGGTGGTCCGGATGGTTTGTCTTCCCGCTGCCTCAAGATGGCGGGTCAACGCTGGTCCCTCGGCTCCATGACCCTGCCTCACCCACTGGTGCGAGTGGTACTTGTGGAGCAAATCTACCGAGCGTGGACGATTAACGTGGGACATCCCTATCACCGCGGAGCTTCCATACGAACCGCGGCACGCGATCAATAATATGTTGGTTATCGCACGCCTCGATACTACTCCACACTTTGTGATGTGTTCGAAAGATCCATGGCTTCGCGCGTAGCACTCAAGGATCCTTCGCGCGAACAGCGCATCTTCGCTGACCGTTCGGTGGTCGCGCTTCTCATGATTTTAGCGCTGCTCAGCGTTTTGCTGGCGCGCTACTACACGCTTCAGATTAGTGACTATGAGACCTATCAAACCGCCTCGGAGCGCAATCGGGTAAGACTGCAGGCGCTACCGCCCAAACGCGGACTGATCTTTGATAGAAACGGCGTACTCCTTGCTGACAATCGGCCTAGTTACACACTGTCTCTGATCATTGAGCGGGTGGAGGACCTGGAGTCGACGCTTACCCGGTTGGCGGTTCTCATCCCGATCGAACCGGA
>JBCCNJ010000280.1:0-3454 GCA_039025905.1 Pseudomonadota bacterium
GGAAACCGGACAATCCTCAGGAAGATGTCACCGATCCAATTCTCACTTATGCTGACCTGACTGCGACCGGTGACCCAAGAAACTTGGAGACGGCAAGCATTGTTTACGAAAAATACATCGATAAACATCTGCGGCAAGCTTAATCCCGGTCCCGTCGAGCTTTATCGTGCGGTTCATGAGGCTACGTCCAATCTCGACATCGCCTATCTTGTTGTCGGCGACAGCGCAATGAGCACACTCTCGACCTACTTCCATAAGCGGTGTGCGACCATGAAAATACCAATAGTCGAGTTTTAGCTTCACAAGACGCCGTTTCAGCACGCCTAAAAGGCATAGCTTACTCGCCCTATAATGGATCGCGGCCGCGCGATGGCATCGAGGTTACCCGATAGCGTAATGGACGTGGCGCGTGCGCCAGTCACGTATTCCTCATCTGTTGCATTCTCTACCGATAGGGAGAGCTCAAGCTGATCCCCAAGATTGAGCCCGGCTCGCACATTCCAGATCTTGATGCTGGGCACAAAGCGATTCGAGAGCTCATACACGCCGGAGTTACCCACGAAGAAGTTCTCCCCGGGCTTGGTATTCTCGACATCGCCAAATTGATCGTCTTTATAAACATATTCCACACGACCATAGGCCGACGACGCATCACCCAAGGTGAAATCGTACTGGGCGCTGAGGTTCACAGACCACTCCGGTGAGAATGGCACTTCGTTGCCGGTTGCATCAAATACCTGGCCGCTGGCATTGACGGCGTTGTCGAAGGATCCAAATTTGGTTTTAAGAAAGCCCAGCGCAGCCTCCAGCGTCAAATTCTCCGTTGGCAGCGCCAGGATTTCCAACTCGCCGCCATAGTTCTCCGCATCGGCTGCGTTCAATATGCGGCTGGACAGTGTCAGCGGATCGCGCGCGCTGACCTGAAGGTCCGTCCAGTCGACATAAAAGGCTGCAGCATTCACGCGTAGGCGTTGATCGAAGGTAGTGCTTTTGATGCCGGTTTCGTAATACCAGGCGTTTTCTTCGGCGAAGGGCTCTGGCCCTTCGGAGGTGGAACGGGTACCACCGGGCTTATAGGCTTTTTTGATCGACGCATAGAGGGTGACATCATCCGTTGGAAAGTAGGTCAGTACAAAACTGTAGGAGGTATCATCAAAATCCTGTTTCACCTTGGGCAGGAAGGTGTCCTCAAAGGACTGGCCGACATTGTCCTCCTGATTGTCAATTTCATCGTAGCTGTAGCGGCCCCCTAAACTGAAGTTAAGTTTGTCCGTAAGCGGTATTTCCAGCTGACCAAAGCCCGCATAGCTGGTCGTAGAGTTTTCGGTATTGATGATGGTAAAGGGCCCCTCTTCAATACCCGCACTGGCAAACAAGATAAAGTAAGCACCATCGTCATAGATCTCTTGCAGAGAGAACGCCTTACGCTTGTCATAGGCATAGAGCAGACCCAGAGTGTATGGCCAATCATTAACTTCGCCGTTAAGTCGGAATTCCTGGCTGAAGCTGTCCAACTCCGTCTCCAGCGTAGATTCAATCAGGCCGAAGGTGGATTGATCGCCATCGAAGGTCTCACTGTAGCTGGAGTCTATATAGCCGGTGACCGATATCAGTGTGTAATCCCCCAGCTCGATTTCATTCCGCAGGGTATAAATATCGGTCTCGTTATCAGAACCTTGATTATAATCCGTCGCGATTTTGTCGGTGTTCTCGGGACTGTAGGCGACTTCCTCCAGCGGCAATATCGGCACATTAAACAAGCCACTGGCGATAGCGCTGTTAATCCCATCTACATAGCCGCTGGCCTGGAGTTCAGTGAAGCGACCATTGATGATCACATTGTTAGCGCCCTGATCGTAGCGCACGGCGGAGGCGGCAAAATCGGCGACCCAGTTATCCGTTGGCTCCCAGCGCAGTGCCAGGCGGCCGCCATAGTTATCGCGACTATTGCCGTCGCCGGAGGGCCCGATGTTATCGATCCAGCCGTCGTCCTCCTCGTAGTATCCTGTGATTCTTGCGGCGACCTGATCCGTCAACGGAATATTGAAAGAGCCCCGACCCATGATGTAACCCATGTTCCCGTACTCAGCTGTCATCTGCCCTTCGAAGCCGTCGGTTGACGGTTTAACGGTGGTGATGTTGAACGCTCCGGCCAGCGTATTGCGTCCAAAAAACGTGCCTTGCGGGCCGCGCAAGACTTCAATCGATTCCAAATCGAATAGGTTCACGTCGAAGGTGCGCGTGCTGGCCGAGGGTGCGATATTGAACTCATCCACATACACGCCCGCTGCGTTCACATCGCCACCCAGGTTCGTGATGCCGCGAATTGCGAACTGACCGCGACTGCGATTGCCTGTTTCAACAAAGCCAACATTGGGCGTCTTCAAAGCGTAGTCGTCCAAGCTGTTGATACGCTGAATTTCAATGGCCTGACGGTCGAAGGCTGTGATGGAAATGGGCACGTCCTGCATAGACTGTGTGCGCTTTTGCGCAGTCACCAGCACCTCCTCGAGACGTCTACCACCATCACTATCACCTGGTTGAGCTAGTGACAAGCAAGCAACGCTCGACAAAGCCAGCGCGAGTACGCCAGACGCTTTTGGGGCAGGTCTACGGCCGCACCTGCTCTTGCCGGACTGATTGACTACTTGAGTTTCACGCATCATGCGGTGACTCCTCTATTGGCCAGACACGACTCCACAAAGTGATGCCCGATGATGTAGATAGCGAGACTGGTGACAGACAGCACCATCGCTACGGTAAAAAATGGCCCCCAGCCGAGCAGCGCTGCCATCGGTCCGGCGATTGCCGCGCCAATGGCATAGCCCACGTACTCGGCACTGGCCTGTAAGGTAAAATCCGTTCCCGCTTGCGCGCGCGAGGCCCAACGAAAGCGGGCGGCCATGACCAGCACCTGAGTGGGAGTCACCAGCATTCCGAGCGTTGTCAGCGCAATCAGCACCAGCGGCACACTGTGGATTTGGCTATAGGCAAGAAACAGCCAGGGTAGAAATCCGATCGCGATCAATACCAAACAGATCTTCGCGCTGCCCAGCAGGTCGTAGCGCTTCATAATCGCTGCCCCCATTAGCGCTCCAACGACAGAACCGCCCGCTGCACCCAGCCCGATTAACGCACCGATTTCCGCCAGCGACATGCCCAGGTCCACCAAAAACACCGCCAGCGTGGCCTGCACCATTTTCAGATTCATGCCCATAAACACGATCAAGGGAATAATCAGGCGCGACTCTGGCCGGGCGACAAAGTCCTTAAACGGCAACAGGACACCGGCAAAGAACAGCTTGGGATTGGACACTATATTGCTGAAACGGGCACTAGCGCCCTGCTCCAGACGCGCTTGTAACTCCTTCGGTTTTTCCGGTTCGCGCCGCAATAGCACCGGCAGCGTCAGCAGCAAAAACAGCAATGCGGCGGTGGGCATGGTGTATATCCA
>JBCCNJ010000281.1:0-3435 GCA_039025905.1 Pseudomonadota bacterium
AAATTTCGTAGATTTCCTGGCCGCCCACTGGGGCGGTAATGTGAAGTACCGCGGTCGCGATATGGCAACGGCCCATCGCGGTATGGGCCTAACTGAAGTGCACTGGCAGGCAATGTTCGATTGTATGGAAGAGTGCTATGAAGAGTTTGAGGTTGCACAGGACGTGCGCGAAGAAATCGACGCTTTCCTACGCAAGTTCAAACGCGTCATCATTGGAAGTCCCTCTTTCAGGCACGTTGTCTTGGCCAACCCAGAAATGGACATCACGAAGGGGATAAAAAGCGTCGGTGTGATCTGGCCCGAATCGAAACAAAACCCGGAAGTACCTGAAACACCTAATTCGCAGGACTAAGCTTAGGCGATTGCTTGTTTGCGCAAGCATAGAGAGCCGGATTCGGCCTGACTGATTACTACCGAAGCGCTTACGTCCGGCATTACCCTCGAGTGTTATTGCAACACAGCGCAGGGTAACGACTGCTAAGGCCCGATTAATTCGATCTCTGCCTGAGATGCAGCTCGGTAGGCCGTGACTTCAATCTCCACCTCGTAGACATCGCCACCGAGTGGTGGACAGGTCACCGTGAGCGCCGGGTCCACGCCCTTGAAGCTCGCTCCAATCAAAGACATGACGGCAGAGACATTGTCAGGGTTGGTGATGAACACTCGTGACCTCACAACATCCGCCAGCGTGGCATCCACCTTGGCCAGGGCCGACTCGATATTAGCCAACACCTGCTTGGTTTGTTCGATGGGGTCTTCTGGCATTTCAGCGGTTTCTGGGTTTCTGCCTGCCGTGTTGGATACATAGATCCAGTTATCCACGGCAACCACACGGGAATAACTCCCAATCTCTTCGTACTTTGATCCGGTTTTGACTTTGGTGATTTTAGTCATCTGATTACTCGTTGAGACCCGCCGCTAGCTCAATCAAACTGCTGCGCGAGATTCGTTTTCAAATAGATACTGTCTGACAATCAGGCAGCCATTTCCGGCGATTGCAGGACCTGGAGTACGTCTATTGGTTCACCGCGCCGCGTGTAGTCCGCATCAACGAAGGCATAGGCAATGACACCAGATTGTGACACCACGTAGGTAGCGGCCAGCGGCAGCTCTAGCACCTCAGTGCCATTGTACTCTTGCGGGTCGATGCCAAAGTCGACGTAAATATCGTGAAGCTCATCTGGCAGGGTAAACACCACACCCAGCTCATGCGCATACTTGGAGCCCACGTCAGAAAGGACCTCGAACTCCAGCTCGTTTTTCTCCGCTGTCGTTAAAGATGAGTCGGGTAACTCGGGCGTAATCGCCACCAAATCAGCGCCCGCTGCATGAATAGCGGGCAGTATATTTTGATACGCTCGCAGCTCCAGATTACAGTAGGGACACCAGCCACCGCGATAAAAAGTCACCACTAGCGGGCCATCCTCCAACAGAGAAGACAGCTTTCTCATCTCACCGTTTTGATTGCCGAGTTCAAATTCTGGCAGCTTGTCGCCCACCTTAGGCGCTGCGTCAACAATGCCGGAGCCGGCCAGGGACTCGATCGCATCGCGCATCTTCGCTTGGATATCTTCAGGGATAGTCGATGCAGCGAGTGCTGCGGTCAGTTCGCTTTGCAGGCTCATGGTTTTAACTCCAGTGCTTATAACCATCATATTTAAGCACGGAATGTCGCCTGGCAACCAGCGCTATGGCGTTGCAGTTTCATGACGAGGCACAGCGACGTCTAGACAGCAGGGTCCATGAATCGGTATGTTGAGCGCCTCATCAATCGCTATAGGGTTAACATCGCCATTCCTTGCCAATATGGTCAGCAGCTCGTCATTTGATAACCCTCCCTCCTCGCCCGATGCTGAGGCATCCGACGCCGATCTGAGCTGGGATTACCTCAATCCGTTTGTCATTCAAGCAACAGTCGGCCCCGCGGATATCGATAGCTACCAACACGCCAATAACTCGGTCTACGTAAGATGGTTCGACGAGTGTGCACGGCAACATTCTCTTGCAGTGGGCATCGATACCGAAGAGGCTTCTGAACTGGGATATGGCATGGCGGTTCGCGAGAGCCGGATCACCTACCACGCCTCCGCCTATCTCAATGACACAATACTGATCGCGAACTGGATCGTGAAAAACGACCGGAAGCTCAGAGCGACCCGTCATTTCCAAATCATCCGGCCCTCGGATGGGGCCACGCTTGCCAGGGCTGACATCAACTACATCTGTATTAACATTGCATCGGGAAAGCCCAGCAAGATGCCACCTGCGTTTCGGGAAAAGTACGGCGCGTCCATCGACACGGATTAATCTGTGTGTCGAACATATTCATCTAATCGATCGACCCTAGCGTTTGACCGTTGGTGCAGCCTTCGCGCATGCCACCAATGCATAGCTCAACTGCTTTTGGACAGCCTTCATGGCGTCTGCCATTTCTGTGCCCCAACCTGACCTACTGCCATTTCATTGGCGCGACGCCGCGTCGCCGCGTTTGCTCTGGGAAGTCTGGCCTCCAGCAGCAATGTTCTGACAAAGTAGCTGCCAAATTCCCTATCGGTAAACGGTTGTGATAGCCTCCTGCCACAAAACTATAAGAGGAGGCCAACCTACATGGGGCGTGCTTTAACAACTTTCTGTTTCGCTGTCGTGCTGACTTCGTTTATCGCTGCTTGTTCAGATGACGATAATGACTCTGTATCCTCAGCACCTGAGCCTGAGCCTACACCGCAACCTGCTCCGCCAATGCCCAATTGCGCCGAAACCATACCCCGCACTGTCCAGAGCTGCCTGCAAGAGGTCAATACCGCCGCAGGCTCTTGTTATTTCGAAGGCGGTATAGCCTGCGACAGCGACGATCCTCGTTTTCTAGCAGCCACCGATCAGCTCAACGCTGACGTTCAAAACGCCTGCAGAGATGGCGAGTTTCTCAGTCTGTCTGTTAGCAACGTGGGCGGCCGCTTGGAGAATGCATGCACCTCCCATAGTGATGCCTTGAGCTGGCGCACCTTTGGTGGGCCTCAGGGCGCGGTCTGGCCGAAATTGGATATGGCAGAACAAGGCTGCCTGCAAGCAGCTTACGAAGCGGCTAGCCAATTTATGAATCAGTCACTGGCTGTCGCAAACAACTGCCTGGCAGACGGCGATTGCACAACAGCGACGAGCGAAAGAGCCGAACTCGCACAGGCCGCGGTCAGCACCGTGGCTCAAGTCTGCCCCGATCTGACCAATCTCATTGCTAAATCCCCAGAGACCTATATCGATCGCGCCGCCGATCAGGTGGATTGTATTCTCGCAACCACCCACGACAATACCGAAGGCTTGAATCTGAACTGCGGACCGTCCTTCGCTGAACCGCTACCAACCCGTGGTGAATGGACACAGCTTGTACTGGCCGAAGAGAAGTGGGGATCGCGCTGCGGTGATGGCAGTGACTACGCG
>JBCCNJ010000282.1:0-3434 GCA_039025905.1 Pseudomonadota bacterium
CAACTCCCGAAGAACCCGGTCGGCAGGATTCTAAAGGGCGAGCTCCGGGAGGAAGGCTGTACCGCGTCCACCTGGGATCTTGAAGAGTCAGATATCAGCTACAAGAAAGCTTGAATGGCCTTTCCCATATTGATAGAGGCATAAGGATTTCATGGACTATCAGCATCTATTTATTGGTGGGGATTGGCGTGAGCCGAGCTCGGATAAACGTCTGCTTATAGAGTCGCCGGTAAACCGGGAGATCGTCGGGAGCTGCCCCGAGGCTATTGAATTGGATGTTGAGGTCGCCGTTAGTGCTGCACAGGCGGCAATGAATAATCCCGACTGGTGTGACGCCTCCGCGCACGAACGCGCAGATTATATCGACGCATTATCAGCCGCGATGAAAGCCAGGGCCGCGGACTTAGCCAGCTGTGCAGTAAATGAAATAGGCGCACCCTATTCCTTTTGTGCAGGGCAAGTGGCGATGACACGAATGACCTTGAAGTTTTACGCGCAGTTAGCTCGCAGTTTTGCGTTTGAGGAGCGCAGAACGGGGTATTTTGGTGAGGTTATTGTGCGCAAAGAACCCGTTGGGGTTGTCGCCGCCATCGTACCTTTCAATGGCCCCTTGTTTGCTGCTGCTCTCAAAATTGGCCCTGCTTTAGCGTCTGGTTGCGCCGTCGTGTTAAAAGTACCCGTCGAGGCGCCCCTGTTTAGCTATGTGCTGGCACAGTGCATACAAGAGGCCGGACTACCCGCCGGCGTCATCAACATTTTGGCTGCAGATCGAGAAGCCAGTGAATGTTTGGTATCTCATGGCGATGTTCGCATGGTGAGCCTCACGGGCAGTGTGGTAGCGGGTAAACGTGTGGCTGAGATCTGTGGATCTCAAGTAAAACGCGCTGCTCTGGAGCTCGGCGGGAAATCGGCCGCTATCGTGTGTGAGGATACTGACCCTAGCGTTGTGGTGCCAGAACTGGCTAAAGCTTCAGTGATCAATAGTGGCCAAGCCTGCGCTGCACAGACGCGTATTCTGCTACCAAGCAGCCGCTACGAACACTATGTTGCTGCCCTGGCAGATGCATTCGGCACGATGCATATGGGCAACCCGACCGATCCGGCCACCGATCTAGGCCCGATGATTCATGAACGTCATTTCAAGCGGGTAAAGGATTGCATCAAAGCCGGTATCGACGAAGGCGCCAGGTTGGTAACCGGCGGGGGCACGCCCGAACATCTTGAACCTGGATATTTTATCGAGCCAACGCTGCTCGCCGATGTTACCAACGACATGCGGGTTGCGCGTGAAGAGATCTTTGGGCCGGTCGTCTGTGCAATTGCATACGACGATATTGAAGACGCCATTCGTATTGCAAATGACTCGGATTTAGGTCTTTCAGGTTCGGTTTGGACCGCTGACATTGACTATGGAATCGCCATCGGTCGCAGGATCGAGACCGGCAACTTCACAATCAATGGTTTCACTATGGATGTTGCCGCCCCATTTGGTGGGTACAAAGCATCTGGTTTAGGACGGGAACTGGGGGAAGAGGGTCTACACGACTATCTCGAGTTCAAGTCAATAAATCTGCCAGCGACATAAGCAAATGGATTTCAGTGATTCCCCAGAAGAGGCGAGCTTTCGACTGGAAGTCAGATCCTGGCTTGCTGAGAATGGTGTTGATCTAAAAGCGACGACACCCGATGAACTCTATACGGAACCGGATATTGAACGCTGTCGAGCCTGGCAGCGGAAGAAAGCAGATGCCGGTTACGCGCATATCGTATGGCCACAAGAATATGGCGGTATGGGTGGTTCCTGGATGCAAGCGGCGATCTTTGACCAAGAGGAAAGGCGCCTGCCCAGGCCCTTCAATTACTTCTCGGTAGGTGTCGGACAGTGTCTGCCCACGATTCTCGCGTATGGCTCCGAAGAGCAAAAACAGTTGATACCGCAGACGCTGCGTGGCGATCTCATTTGGTGCCAGCTGTTCTCTGAACCCAACGCCGGTGTTGATCTTGCCGCGGTAAGAACAAAGGCAGTAAAGGAGGGTGATGCTTGGTGTGTGACTGGTCAGAAAGTGTGGACCTCGGGTGCGCAGGTGGCGGACTACGGCATTCTGCTTGCACGAACTGATCCCGACTTACCGAAGCACAAAGGCCTGACGTTCTTTATCGTGGACATGCGGCAGCCCGGCGTGCAAATCAAACCGATTAGGCAGATATCGGGCCACTCAGAGTTCAATGAGGTGTTTCTTGATTCAGTAGAGCTACCTGATTCAAGGCGTCTAGGTGAGGTTAATCAAGGCTGGCAAGTTGCCATGCACAGCCTGACGACCGAACGTTTCAAGCGGCTAAATACACGTATGCCTGAGATGCTGTCAGTTCTTCGGGTGGCTGAGGCCTGCGAAATAGACGGCGAGAAAGCCATCGAACGAGATGATGTTCGGCAATACATGGCGAGCTCGCTGGCCAGTCGATGCGCTCTGGAACACTTTATGTCCCGTATGCTGACTGTGCTGTCCGAGGGAGGCGAGCTGGGTAGTGAAGCCTCGATACTGAAACTGATGTCGTGCCAGCTCAATCAGGACCTCAGTGCTTACACAATGGATTTATTTGGCGAACAAGGTGCGGTTCTGGACGCGCAAACACATCCCATTCAGGAAGCACTCTACGATGCGTATTTGTGGACCCCAGGGTTACGGATAGCAGGGGGCGCGGATGAAATCCTGATGAATATCATCGCAGAAAGAACGCTCGGACTTCCAGCTGGACCACGCCTCGATAAGGGCAAGGCATTTAACGAATTGTGACGCTCGCTCCCGGACGATATTGAAAATGAGTAATACGAAGTTTGAACAAATCATGTTGCGCAATTGCCAACTCCAGCCAGAGGCAGGCGTTTTCGAGTACGAAGGGGAGTGGTACCCGTGGTCGTTTCTCGGTGAAACGATTGCTGAGATCAGTCATATCTTAACGACTTACCAGGTACCCGAGAGTGCCGAAGTGGCCGTTATCTGTCGCAATAGGCCGCATCAGGCCGCCGCTTTTTGCGCCGTTATCTGTAGTCAACGTTGTGTGGCACCGATCAACCCATTCGCGTCGCCAGATAAGATTGTTGCAGATATTGTAGACCTAGAGGCCAAGGTGGTCATCGCCAGTGCGCAGGACTGGCAATCATCAGCTCTGCAAGACTATGCAGCCGAAGCAAAGATACTCGGCATTTCTCTGGAAGAATCCCGTATTACAGAACACGTTTCTGCGCGGACTGAGCATGATCAGGACGACACTGCGCCGTCTGTGCGAACGCAGCCTGGGGTGGCGGTGTTGATACAAAGTAGTGGTACGACGGGAAAACCGAAAAGAATACCCATCTACCTGGAAAAGCTGAGTGCCGCATATAGCCACATGCCCGCTGGAATGACCGCAGATGGGGGGCTGAAGCTCAAGGA
>JBCCNJ010000283.1:0-3429 GCA_039025905.1 Pseudomonadota bacterium
AGCCAACTGGCGCAGTTCGGCCTTGAGCGTCACCGCTACGTCTTGGCTGTCGGCCGGTTAGTTCCCGAAAAACGCCATGGCGATCTCATAAAAGCATTCGTTGACGCGGCACCACCCGGCTGGAAGCTTTGCATCACTCTGGCGTTGCTCACTGTCTTCAAGATGAACCGATTTGTATTAGCAATTGGTGGCTTCTTTTGGTTTGTCACACCCGTTTGGGGACCAATTAATGAGTTCTTGCAATGGAGCTCGATATGGATGGTCACCCTATTGATGAATCAAACGGGAATTCCGACCTTCGTTTATCAAGAGTACGTAGAAATACCAGCCGGTACTTTTCAAATCGCGGACGGCTGTAGCGGGCTTCGCTATGTGATCGCAGCACTCGCCTTAGTGGTGTTCTACGGCGTCCTGCATTTTGAGCGAGTTCGGTCGTTGGCAATCTTGGCAGCATTCGCTCTTTTCGGTGCGATGATCACTAATTGGCTGCGTATAGTAGCGCTCATTCTGATCGGTTACTTTTCCGACATGCAGGCTCCGATAATTAAAGATCACAACATGTTCGGCTGGTTCTTATTCGCGCCCCTTATGTTCATCACGTTCTACTTCGCTGATCGATTAGAACCCACACCTAACACCGAAAAAGTAGATCCAGACACAGCTTCTTTGGCTGGATTAGGGGTGCCGGTCGCCATCGTCATAAGTATCATTATTATTATCTCGGGCATCACGATTCGACTAATAACGGGTACGGAAGTCTTACGAATAGAAACGCTCGATATTGACGCGGCGCCTGCCATCGAATTTCCGACTGCTCACGCGCCTCAAATCTATGCGAGTTCAATCGTAAACGCTAGTGAAGAAACGACACCAACAGGTGAAGCAACTTACGACTACATAATCGATTTCGATGGCTCGACCGACGCCCAGCGAGCCGAATTCTACCTAAACGAATATGTGCCTGTTGGATGGAGCATCACTGATCAAAAGATCGGCGAACATGAAACGATACTCCTCGTTAAGCGTGGTAAAGAATTAGCGACTGTCACCTATAGCATCGAAATTGGTGGTGATCAGATCGTTAAACCTAAAGATATCCGACAAGCACGTTTAAGAGCCGCAATGGCTTTGGACCGTACATCCCGACTAAATTGGAGATTCACTACGTGTTCAAAAGGATGCGCTATCGCCATGAAAGACGAGCACTAAGAGGTCGATGATCCCCTCCGTATCCCTCTCTGACATGCGCTTCAATGACCCTCCACTGGTATCCTACAAGTATGTGATCAATTCGAGCCGCAAGGCGGCGCGTGTATTTCGTATGCCCCATTCCGCATCCCGCCGTGCCAAAAGCATTGGTCCATGCGCTCCAATAGCGCCGATAAATCGGGCTCTGCTCAGTCATGTTGAAATCGCCCAAAGCAATTGCCCAAGGATCTTCAGTCAGTCTGCTGACCGCGTCACTCTCTTGAATCCGAAGCTTGCCCAGTCTGAGGACCGTGTGAAGTGGTTCTAGATCAAGGATCGCCTCGATTTCATGTCTTGGTGTTGTCAGGTGAATGTTGGCTAACGGAATACACACCTGATCTATGCAAACATCGAACAATGCGGCCATCACTCCCCACCCATCGGGTGGCGTACGCTCGATTTTCTTTCTTGCGACCGCCATGTGGTGAGTGACAATGCAGAGTTTTCCCTCGCAAAGCATTTCAAGACCGAAGGACGCCGCAGCGTCTTTCCAGATTCCAGGTTGATTGACTTCCTGCAAGAGCAGAGCGTCCATACCATCGTTCTGATAGAGAAGCATCAGCTCCGCAGGAACTACAAAACCCCCGCCAACGTTGTAAGTAGTAAGGTAGAGATCGGTCGTGTGCGCTCCGGAGTTGCAGCCTGCTGTCTGAAAGTCGACGGCGCTGGCGAGAGAGACAGCAATCGTTATCGCAAGCAAAGACCGCGCAGCATTGGATCGCACCCAAAGAAGAAGAGGAAACATGCCAAGTACAAATAACCACCGCGGCCCAAATTCAAGGAATAACAGGGGTGGAAAGTCTAATGGCACTGGCAAAAACAGGAGAGCGATTGTAGCCAGGCTCGCAAGAAATAGACCGTAACATAGGATCGATACCGGTCGCCGAAATCGAGCTGTTATCATCAATCTATCACTTTTGCCCTGTTCTCAAATCAGCTTTTAGAATGCCCAGATCTAAATTGATTCACCTCGTCAGCAGCCTGCAGACTGGAGGTGCTGAAAAATTTGTCACCAATCTTGCAAAGTACCAGCAAGAGCAAGGATACGATGTCGGTGTCTTTAGCTACGGGGAGGAGAGCGACGAACTCGTTGGCCAATTAGCGAGTCATGGCATCCAGGTTATGCTCCCAACCGGCCCGCTGAGATCGCGTCTCAGTCAGGCCCGTCTATTTACGAGCGGGAGCGTGTTGCACATTCATTCCCCAGCTGTCATACGGGCGCTAGCTCCAGTCTCACCACTCCTTATTGGTACCCGTGTGGTTTACACGATACACGGAGAGGTTGACCCAGAACAGAAGTTCTTGGGCGCCACTCACTGGCTCGCAAAGCTGTATTTAAGCAAAGTAACTGCAGTCTCGGAAGCTGCTCGCGACTCTGTTCGCGGGCGCTACCGTTGGGACGCCAAACATGTTGATGTCGTTCCCAACGGGATATTAATGCCCGAACAGACTCTACCAGTGGTGCAAGATACCGTTCGTCTCGGCTGCGTTTCACGACTGGTAAGCCTGAAAAACATACCCCTATTGTTCGAAGCTGTTCAAAAACTATCGTTGAAGGAACAACTAAAAATCCAAATAGCTGTGATCGGAGACGGTCCAGAGATGGGCACTATTAGCTCAGCATCGAAGCTAGTGAAGGGTGCGAAAGTTACGATGACCGGTCAACTCAATGACGAAATCGATATCTACAGCCGGTTTGATTTCCTTGTAAACTGCTCAGACACCGAAGGCTTACCGATGTCGATTATTGAAGCGATGAGTCATGGCCGAGCCGTTATCGCAACATCCGTTGGAGCAGTCCCTAAGCTAGTGATTAACAAAAAGACGGGCTGGCTCTTTCCTCCGGGTGATTCCTCAGCGTTAGCAGATATACTCTCCATGCTGGTTAGCGATACGCAAGAGTGTTTACGCCTAGGTTCGACCGCGCACGAGCATGTTAGAAGGCACTATGGAATCGACAGCGTGTCCGCTACGTTCGACTCTCTCTATTCGGACAGAACATCTTGAGCGATCGAGCCGTAAAAAGTCGAAAAGAAAAGCGGGTTCTGCTCTTTACTAGCCTGCATCACTGGCCATGGCAGCCCAGTCGAGCAGTATTTAACGTCCAACAGTATGCGGCGCTTGAGAAGCACTTGGACATAGCCTATCTGATCCCAGTGCCGTTTTACCTGTGGTTTCGAC
>JBCCNJ010000284.1:0-3329 GCA_039025905.1 Pseudomonadota bacterium
GCGCGATCCGCGCCGGGGTAAATTCCGTTGAGCACGGTACCTACATGGATCAAGAAGCTATGCGAATGATGCGTAAGGCAGGCATTTGGTACGTGCCCACCATCTCCGCCGGCAAGTGGGTCGCAGCCTTGTCCGAGCAGGAGGGCAAGTTCCCTGCAGTCGTCCGGCCCAAAGCCGCCGCCGTGGGTCCCCAGATCCAGGACACCTTTGCGGCCGCCTGGGAGGCAGGTGTACCCATTGCCTTTGGAACAGATGCCGGCGTGTCTCCCCATGGCGCAAACGCCAAAGAGTTCGAGTTTATGGTGGAAGCCGGAATGCCAGAGCTGGAGGCGCTGCGCTCGGCGACAGTGAATGCTGCCAAGTTATTACGAGAGGAAGATAAACTGGGCCTAATCGCCGCGGGGAGCTACGCCGATATCGTCGCGGTTCCGCAAAACCCGCTGGAAGACATCGCCATCATGAATTCAGTGAGCTTTGTGATGAAAGATGGCAAAGTTGTAAAGAGCGAGCAAAGCAAGGCGCCCCCCTAGCAAACTTGCGAGTATGGCCAATCATGTTTCTCGACATCAGAGTGTTCCAACATCGATAGAGCTGAATAGATTCTGGATCGGAGCAGTGACTCACTGCAGGCTTTCTTCATTAGCTGCGCACTTCATTCGTAACACGCAAATATCAGGTCACAGCAGCAAACGGTTACCTTATTCAGGCAATTCTGTTCCGGGCACAATTGCGGTAGTCTCGGCTGCAAACAACGGGAGAGTTCAGTATGGCGATCTTCAATAAAGAGCAACGCAAACCGCATTTCGGAGACTTTCAAAACGAGATCTACTTTAAGGGCTTACAGGGTGTCATGCCTGACTACCCTGTGGACTTTGCTGGTCTTGTCGACCGCGCGAGCAAGGCGATGCCACCGCAGGTGCTGAGCTATGTTCAAGGCGGCTGTGGCGATGAACTCACACAGGATCGCAACGCCAGCGCTTTTGCCTGCTGGGGCATGGTGCCGCGCATGCTGGTGGATTGTGCTGAACGCGATTTGTCAGTTGAGCTGTTCGGCCAGTCCTGGCAGCACCCCGCATTTATGAGTCCAATCGGCGTCAACGCTATCTGCACGCCCGATGGCCACGGCGATATCGCCGCGGCGCAGGCGTCCGCCCTCTCCGGCGTCCCCTTTGTTGCATCAACCCTGGCGAACGATCCACTAGAAGATGTCATCACCCACTGCGGCGACGTGCCGGCGTGGTTTCAACTTTACACACCGCGAAATCGCGAGCTGGCAGAGAGTCTTATTGGTCGCGCAGAGCGGGCGGGTTACCAGGCTCTGGTGGTGACGCTAGATACCTGGGTTCCAGGCTGGCGACCGCGAGATCTGGCGCTCGGTAACTTCCCGCAACTGCGAGGGCAAGTCTTAGAGAACTACTTTGTTGACCCCGTGTTTCTAAGTTTGCTAGAGAAGCCGCCGGCAGAAGATCCAGGTACCGCTGTTCTTACCTGGGCCGGTATCTTTGGCGAGACGATGACCTGGGATCATATCCCCTGGCTGCGCGAGACCACGAAGCTTCCAATTGTGCTGAAGGGTATCTGCCACAAAGACGATGCGCGCCGGGCCGCCGATCTGGGTGTGGATGCTATTTACTGCTCGAACCACGGCGGCCGCCAGGCCAATGGCGGTATTGCCGCCATCGATATGCTGCCCGGGGTTGTCGAAGGCGCAGGAGACTTACCCGTGCTGTTCGACTCCGGCATTCGTTCAGGCAGCGATATGATCAAAGCGCTTGCACTGGGCGCGGCAGCCGTAGGAGTAGGACGCCCTTACGCCTATGGACTCGCACTTGGCGGAGCGCAGGGTGCAGCGCACGTATTGCGCTGCATGCTTGCCGAGGCCGATCTCATGATGGCGGTGAATGGCTACCCCACACTGGCGGATGTCAGGGCGGCGGGCGCTCAGCGGGTATAAAGGGGGCCGAAGATCGCAGTGTCAGTGAGCGTCGCTTGCCTCGTCCTCTTGCGCTTTCAAAAAGTTCTGTAGCTGCCAGTCGCGATGACTCGCGGCGCTCAGTGTTTTGATAGACGGCTGCCAATCTGAAGGCGTTGCTGCTTCCGGCGTGTCGCCCATGATGGTCACCCGCTGGATGATACGCTCGCCCTCAAAATCATTGAGTACGCAGTGCTGGGTACAGCGGTTATCCCAAAAAGCGACCGTGCCCTCGCTCCAATGATAGCGAACACCAAACTGCGGCTGGGTAATCCATCGGGTCAGATAGGGTAGCAGCATCGCACTTTCGTCGTGGCGCAATTCCACAATCCGCCGGGTGAAGTGCTCGTTTACAAATAGCGATTTGCGCCCTGTCTCGGGGTGCACCCGCACCACCGGGTGGATCGCCATATCCTGGGGTCGACCATGCGGACTGGCATCGTGCAACGCCGTCAGCCCATCACACAGCGTTTTCATGGGCTCGGAGAGCGCCTCGTACGCCTTATAGGCATTGTTCCACATGGTGTCGCCGCCAAAAGAAGGACACTTAACCGCTTGCAGAATCGAGAAACTCGATGGATGTTCCATGCAGGTGAGATCGCTATGCCATTCATCTGCCACCGCGCCTTCACCGCCCACTGCGTGTAGTTCAAAGATTTCCGGACGTCCGCCCGACATACCCAGATGTGGATGCGATTCCAACTCGCCAAAATGGCTGCCAAAGGCAACATGTTCGTCTTGTGATAAGTGCTGATCGGGGAAAAACAGGACCTGGTGATCCAGCAGCAATAACTTTATATGCTTAGCCTGTTCTTCAGTAATCGAAGATAGGGCAATACCTCTTACTTCGGCTCCCAACGAACCTGTTAAACGCGTGACTTCCAGATCGTGCAATGCTGCATTCATGGCAATCATCTCCTTGTCTGATGAGCCAGTTTTCTTATGTTTCACATCTTATTATAGGGCAGTTAGCGATGGAGACAGGCCTTAATCATCGCCGCTGAGACCTATTGCGAGCTTTCAGCCCACAGACGCAATCAATGTCGCCAACAAGCCACCGCTGAGTGGACACACTACTTCTACACACAAAAGCTCGCAACGATTTTCCGCTCGCGAATCCGAAAGACCTCAGTCTATGACAAACGATAACGATACATCACGATCAGGCATGGCAAATCGCGTTGATCAACACTATCCTGATGATCCCCACCGCTCGCCAGGAGGGTTTAGAGCCGGCTATGGAGTTTAAGGACTACTACCAGATACTCGCCGTTGACGAACAGGCGGATCAAGCAGCGATTAAAGCTGCCTATCGCAAGCTTGCCCGCAAATATCATCCCGATGTCAGTACTGAGAC
>JBCCNJ010000285.1:0-3272 GCA_039025905.1 Pseudomonadota bacterium
ATTTGACGCTGATATTTAACGCACGAGTTGGTGACAAGAGTACCGACCAAGATAATCTGAACCGGGCGCGTAGAAGGCCTTCTTACTAAAGCTGGTGGATTTCTCAAAGCTTATCGCAACAGTCTGCCCTCTGCCCAACTCTTCAGATCAGCAAGAGATACACCCTGAGGCGTGAGGGGCTACCAACCACCATAATGAGTTAGTGCAATTAAAGATATTGCCAAGATCTCGTAAGCCAAAACCCATCTCCGACTGGCAAATACTCTCGTTCTAGGAGCGAATATTGGGTCGATCCCAGGTGAGTTGTAAGGCCTGCTTCGCGATCAGAAATCGACCACCAGCCTATGAATGTTACAGGCACAGTGTTTCAACCATCATTGCGTTTTAAGGCGCCAAGTAGATAGACCTCTGGTTCGGCGAACAAGCCTCTCACAAACACAAGATCGGTGTCTTGGTCACCATCTACATCGATATTGACCGCTGTCCCATTTCCGGCACCCATGGCACCAGCTGCGGGAAGTTTGAAACTCCCATCAGCAGCCCTGAGATAAGCGAACCTAGACGACACTTCTGAATATTCAAATAGCAATAACAGATCTTCTAAATCATCATTGTTCAGATCGACTAGGCGCAATTCGACCACCCATGGCAAGGCCCATAATTGCTGCGGCATATAGCGACTGGTTTCATCAATATAGTCGCCATCTGTGTTCTGTATCAGAACACGTAGATACCGTCCCTCATAGAAAGGCTCTTCGCGAGTTGTGGATAGAATTAAGTCCATCCGCCCGTCCATATTCACATCATGTGCAAGAACGTCTGGCACCAATACGTATCTGCGGTTGGATGGAAGCTCATGGACTCCATCCGGGCTATTGAAAACGCCGGCGCCGTCATTGAAAAGTATCACCGACTTATCGCCTGTTCTACCACCACCGAGGACAAGATCCAGATGGGTATCACCGTTCATATCTACCAGCGAAGTACTTAACCAGCTCGGACAAAACTGATCCGCATACACCGCGTCCGGAAGAGTCTCGATCCTGTGTGTAAAGTTACCAGAGCCATCGTTCACAAGAATCCGTAGATTCATGCAGAACTCCTCATCCTGGACAAATAAATCGTTGAAGACGATATCCACGTCGCCATCAGAATCAATGTCACCCACGGCCAAGGAGTGAGTAAATCCAAGGTAGTCAAAAGCGGGATTGCCCTTACCTACCTCGGTGTACTTCC
This sequence comes from Pseudomonadota bacterium, assembly GCA_039025905.1. Lineage (GTDB taxonomy): Bacteria > Pseudomonadota > Gammaproteobacteria > Pseudomonadales > Halieaceae > JARRPM01. The sequence goes on from JBCCNJ010000285.1 coordinate 1,237, forward strand.
CATTGGGCTGCGACAGTATCAAAAAATTTCGCTCCATCGGAAATCGTCCACTCTCGTCGAGGAAGTCTGCTCCGTGGGATGCAATTGCGATGTCCGGGAATCCATCGCGATTGAAGTCGGCAGTTACTCCCTCTCTAGCGTGGACTGGTCGAGGGATTGCGTTTTCAGAGCCAAATACCAATGCTGCATCTTCTTTAAAAAAACCATTTCCATCGGTCAAAAGGACCTGCAAGGGCACTCCCACATCGACAAAAGAGCCGTTCTCCCAGCGCGGGCCACCGATAACGAGATCGTCAAAGCTATCGTTATTCATGTCGGCCGCGAGCCATACATTGGTGAAATACGGACGATTGGAAGGGCCATCAGGATCTAATCGCCGCGACGTCACCGGCAAAATCAGGCAGGCTAATAAACATCGGCTCCAAATAAAACCGCTCATCGCTTTCAAGAATAGTCTCAATGATGTCATTTCCCGCAAACCCTGTGGTGTTGATACGGACTTGCGGCTCCAAAGAGCCGCCAAAAAGGCCTCTTGGTCGATTTCTCCAGCCGCCGAAAATGTAGCCGGCCTCCGCTCGAGCGGTAAATACTGAATCATATGAGGTATCGGTGATTTCAATCACACACGTTTGTCTGCTCTCGCAAACCAGGCTATCTGATTCCACACTGACGCGGCCGCCAACAGGTATTGGCAGTTCGACCTTACATGCGCTCAATGAGGCTGCCGTCAAGCAGACGAAAATCAGCGCTCTAATGACTAAAATACCTGGGTTCACAGTTGTCTCAGATGATTAAAACCTTGTGACGCCTCGCACTAAATTCGGTTAGTGAAAGTTCGCACCTGTAAAGAGCAGGTCAGCGAATGTGTAGCATACTATCTTAGCTTCCTCCACGAAGTTCAGAAACACCTGCAAGATCAACCATTGAAACTGGGACAGCGTTTCTCAACGGGCTTGATGGCCCCGCCCTAGGGCATAGGCTTTCTGGCCGTGCAACCAGCCTGCCTTCGAAACCCCACCTTGGTCACGCACCAGCCGGAAAGCCTGAGGGGCGATAGCATTAATCAGAGTTGCCCTAGCAAATGATCTACCGCAGCCAGTGCGGTCTGCTCCCTGGAGGCCCAGTCACCGTGCAGAAGCTGATAGTTAGCACCCCGACTATCGAGCACCTCTTTGCATTCCCGGAAAAACTGGCGGCGCATGTCATCTGAGCCAAATTGTCGCGAGCCCTGCTCATCCTGCACCCAGGGCACATCCACATCCGTCAGCAAGTACAGGTCCGCCAGCGCGAATTCGCGCTCAAACCACGGGTCGACTTCGCCTACCAGCGCCCTGGACCAGATGATCGTCAATAGGGCGTCGGTGTCTTCGAGGACGAGCGGCCTGGCGCTGTGAAGCAAGGCCGTTCGTATAGCCTCGTGACGTTTTGCAATGCGTACCAGGTGTTCGGGGCACCACTGCTCGGGCTGATACTGTTCATCAAAGATGCGACCGTACTCCGGCATAAAGGTTGCCCCGTAATGGGCCGCAAGCATGCGGGCCAGCGTCGTCTTGCCAGTGCTCTCTGGCCCGAACAGGCACACGCGCTTAACGAAGTGCGGTCGCACCACACCGGGGATATACCGCCACTGTGAAGAAGGGTGTGCGCGAATCGCGCTGGCTGATGTGGGCATTGCCTCCCGGTTCGGATCTACCAGCACGGCCTCTGCACCCAGGGTTTCGGCAAGCTGGTGGATGTATTGATCGGATCCATACACCTCATCAATCGGTTCAGGATGGACTGTTTGGATCGTCCGGCGCCAGATGTCCCAGAACTGTGGGTGTTCGGCCGGCTCCTGTGGGATGGGTTGATCGTGGTGAACCACCCTTGCCTGCGGCAGCAGCTCTCTTAGCCAACGCAGCCGGAGATCGCCGGGAATCGGGTCGCCCGGCAGGGAGCACAACATCACGGTCAATTCATCGACCAGCTCCAGGGCGGTACGGCAAACCAGCAGGTGTCCCTGGTGGGGAGGCATAAACTTGCCGAGAAAAAAGCCG
>JBCCNJ010000286.1:0-3223 GCA_039025905.1 Pseudomonadota bacterium
GTTTGCGATGCTCAGGAATGAAGCAGAGATAGGATGGCACGTTAGGAATGATGGGGTCTTCATTGAGGTAGTACTTGATGATGGCCGGCACATAGGTATAAACCACTTTGTCATCTGCTACGCCCGCTCCGGGCGCATTGGCCAGACCCACCTTGCCCTTGCGCCACGAACGAAACAGACCCGGCGTGCCAAGAGTCGAGTCCGGACGGAACGCCTGCGGATCAAGAAAGTCATCATTAATGCGCCTGTAGATGACATCAACCTGCTTCAGGCCTCTTATGGTTTTCATGTAGACCTTGTCATCGCTCTGCACCACCAGATCGGAACCTTCTACCAATTCGGCTCCCATCCACTGTGCGAGATAGGCGTGTTCAAAATAGGCAGAGTTGTAGATACCTGGCGTCAGTACGGCAATCTCAGGGTGCTTCACCTTCCGGGGCGACAGGGAGGCGAGCATATCAAACAGCTGCGAGGGATAGTCGGCCACCGGCAGAATCGAACTGCGTTCGAATAGTTGCGGTAAAACACGCTTGGAGATCTCCCGATTCTCCAGCATATACGATACCCCCGAGGGCACACGCAGGTTGTCCTCCAATACGTAAACCGTGCCGTCTCCGTCGCGTACTAAGTCAGAACCACAAATGTGTGACCACACCTTGTGCGGTGGCTGCGCGCCGATACACGCCTTCAGAAAATCGGGGGAACTCTCGATGATGTCGCGGGGAACAACGCGATCTTTCAGTATTTTTTGCTGGTTATACACATCATGGATGAACAGGTTTAACGCGGTCAGTCGCTGTATTAACCCGCGCTCAAGCTTGCGCCACTCGGTAAGTGATATCACGCGAGGAATGATGTCCATCGGCCAGGCACGATCGATATTTTGGCCCTCACTGTAAACGGTGAAGGAAATGCCCATCTCCTGAATCGCCATGTCAGCCGCATGCTGTCGTGAAATCAGATGCTTCACGGTCTGCTTGCGTATGTAGCTAGCGATACCGCCGCTGGCAGGTCGAGCCCGCCCAGAGGCCGTGATCATCTCGTCATAGAATGCACCGGTATCGTATTGCGACCAGTCGTAGGTAGCACGAACTCGCGGTCGTCTGTAGGGTTGCGGCGATCGTATTTTTGCCTGCGGCATAGGGTTGTAGATCCTTATTATTCTGAGAGTGAATCTCATCTTTTCCCGCAGAGCGAATACATAGCCCCGCCAGGATGTGAATACTAGCCCTCGACGTCGGCGTTTGCCATAAACTCAATCAGCGCTCGATACTGCTGGTCGCTGCAGGCCAGACACAAGCCGGACGCTGGCATCCGCCCAAAACCCCTCCTCACATGCGCAACGAGAGTATCCATACCTTTGGCCAGAAGCGGCTGCCACGCTTCTCGGTCCCCAGTCAGCGGTGCACCGGTTCCAACGATGGCATGACAGTTAGCGCAGCTGCGACGATAGAGCTGAGCGAGTGTTTCGTCTTCGGGTTGTAACAGGCGAATCTTCGCCTGCTGCGTCATGGCCTCTGAAGATTCTCGGCTGCAGCCTGCAGCAACGGCTAATGTCAGCACAGCCAAAGCTACAACAACGATTGCGTCGTCGATCAATGCTCCAACGTCCCCGATCCAGAATTCATGGGCCACCGTTGCCGACCGCGTTCGGCTCTTTATCGTAAAACTGGTCACCGTTCTGCCACCACTGCTCCAGCAGTTCACCGATGGTATTGGGCACCACCAGATGTGAGGCGTACCAGGTATGCAAACAGCGAACACGACTAAAATCCGCGATACCACCAATACCCCTCTCACGGAAAACGCCGGTGTAGCCCAGTGCGTGAATGCGAGCCTTCATCTCGGACGACATATAGTGCTCTCGCAGCGCGATATGCGCCATATGGTCTAATCGCATGGTGTGTTGTAAACCTTCATCACCGTCGACACGTTCCTGCAATTGCTTGATCACGCCCCGCGCCTCCGCGGCATCGATTCGTAGCGAGAGTTGGGGATCGACAAGCCAGAACAGTGTAGGAAACGGTGTATCCTCTACTAGTGAGGCAACTCTGATCACCATAGGGTTACCGCTTTCGCTCACCACCGCAACCTCTTCCAGGCCCCTGGGCTCGCGGCCAAGCAAATCTCTCACACGCTCACGCATGGCTGTAGATACGGTCACTATAATGATACCCAGTTCGATTGAGCGGCCAATTTTACTAACAGCGCTTACTAAATACGAGATGAGGCGCGAGCCTCGGCTGGAAAAGCAAACACGACTCAGCTGAGCTTGCCTCCTGCCACATGTTTGCTAAGCTCTCGTGTCCCGCCGCTTCGGCGATGATCACTAAGACAAAACGAGAAAAAAGTATGAAACCGGAAACGATTGCACTACACGCTGGTTATGACGGCGACCCCGCAACGAACGCCGCGACGACGCCTATATATCAAACGACTTCGTACACCTTTGACGATACGCAGCACGGGGCGGATCTGTTTGACCTGAAAGTACCGGGCAATATCTATTCTCGGATCATGAATCCCACCAATGCCGTGTTAGAGCAGCGCTTGACCGAACTCGAGGGTGGCGTGGGCGCGCTGGCGGTGGCCTCAGGTATGGCAGCCATCCGCTACAGTATCGAGGCCATCTCTCAGGTGGGCAGCAACATCGTCAGCACCACCCAGCTGTACGGCGGAACCTACAACCTGTTTGCGCATACATTTCCGCGTCAGGGACTCGAAGTGCGCTTTGCCAAGGCGGATGATTTTGAGGCAGCGGCTTCGTTAATCGATGAAAACACCACGGCATTGTTTTGCGAATCCATAGGGAATCCCGCCGGTAATATCGTCGACATTCGCAAGTGGGCAGATATCGCTCACGCCGCAGGCGTGCCGCTGATTGTGGATAACACGGTGGCGACACCTGTCCTGTGCAAGGTATTTGACTACGGCGCCGATATCGCCGTGCATTCCTTAACCAAGTACATCGGCGGTCATGGCACAAGCATTGGCGGTGCGATTGTTGATTCCGGTAAATTCGATTGGGCAGCTCACGCAGATCGCTTTGCGGTAATGAACACACCTGATCCTTCCTATCACGGGGTCGTCTATACCGAGGCGATGGGCGAGGCCGCGTTTATAGGGCGTTGCCGGGTGGTGCCCCTGCGCAATACAGGTGCTGCATTATCGCCACACAACGCTTTCCTCATCATGCAGGGGCTGGAAACCCTGAGCCTGCGGA
>JBCCNJ010000287.1:0-3125 GCA_039025905.1 Pseudomonadota bacterium
ATCGTCACCGGTATCATCGGACATGTACCCGTCGCGATTAATAACCGTTCCCGCCAGGCGAGTGGCAAAGGTATCGGTGATCGGGATATTCACCGCACCTTCAAAGCTCACTTTGTCGTAGTTGCCGACATCACCTGAGGCGTACCCGTTAACCTCATCCAGCTCAGCGCCAGCGGTAATCAAATTCACGGCGCCGCCGGTGGCGTTGCGTCCATACAGCGTGCCCTGAGGACCTTTAAGAATTTCAACTCGCTGCAGGTCAAAAAAGTTGGCCGACATGGCCGTGACGCGCGGGATATAGATCCCATCCTTGCTAATGGCAATCCCGGGTGAACTAAACCCGCTGGCGGCGTCGGTGCCAACCCCTCGAATATAAAGCTGGAGGCCTGCACCAGCAGCGCCAACCTGCAGTGAAGGGACCTCCTGCGCCAGGTCTACCATGTTTGTGATGCCGCGCTTTTGCATCTGCTCACCGGTCACAGCCGAAATGATCAGCGAGGTGTCCTGCAGGTTTTCAGCGCGTCTACTGGCCGTAACCACGACCTCTTCGAGCTGTGGTGTGTTCTGTGCGTGCGGTGCCGATGAAAAGCCTGCGCTGGATACGATGGCGGCGGCCATTGCGCTGAGTGTGAATGCTGAATTTGACCTGGTCATTAGAGACTACCCTTTTATTTTTTAGCGTTAGAAAGCGTTGTCCGCGAGTTATTGCGCTTGCTGGGCTATCGGGCACAAGCAGCATACCGCTGACGCGGTGTACCTGATCTTTAGGCATGATTGGGAGTGGCTGAAGGCCTCAAATGCGCGTGCTGTCATTCCTGTCATGATCGGACTCCAGATTTTGCTTATCTCGTTATTCGGATTTGGAATCTGGCTTTAATATGAACTGAAGCAAAATAAATGTCAACTAAATATGGCACTGTTCATATTTAGTGGTGTAGACTTATTGCATCTAACGTATGTCGAGCCGTGCTCAGACGGGCTCGATGAATGTTTGCCATATAAGAAAAGACAAGAGGTGTTCTATGAGTGCTAATACCACTGAGCCCCGCGCCGCCGACCTTGCTTATCTCCGATTTACCGCCCCTGACCTGGCCAAGATGCAGTCGTTCCTGGAGGACTTCGGGCTGTCTGTATCGCAGGCAAGCACTGAGCTGGGTACGCCTGTGCTGTATAGCAGGGGCACGGATGGCTCACCTTATTTACACATTGTTGAGCAGGGCGAGCCGAGATTTGTAGGGATCGGATTTCTCATGTCTTCCAGTGATGACCTCAACGCACTGGCGGCAATGGAAGGGGCGTCCCCGCGACAAGCACTCACCACACCCGGTGGCGGTGAACGGGTGCGCTTTATCGACTCACATGGCTATGAGGTGGACGGCATTTTTGGTTGGGAGAAGGCGACATCCACGCCACCGCAGCAGCGCCTTCCGATCAATAGCGGTGAGAACCGGCGCCGGACGGAAGCGCCCGTGCGGCTCAACGCCGGTCCTTCCCGAGTCAAACGCCTCGGCCACTGTGTGTTATTTGTTAATGACTTTCGTGATAGTGAGAATTGGTACAAACAGCGCTTTGGTCTCATCTCGTCAGATGAGATCTACGCTGGCGAAAAGGACAACGTGATCGGTGCGTTCATGCGTTGCAACCAGGGTGACAAGCCCGTTGATCATCACTCCTTGTTTCTTCTCGGAATGCCGGACAGAGTGCCCGGCATCCAGCACGCCGCCTTCGAGGTGGATGACTGGGATGACTTGATGCTCGGCCACGACCACCTGACGTCGAAAGGCTACGAACATCGCTGGGGCATTGGTAAACACATTCTGGGTAGTCAGGTTTTTGACTACTGGGTTGACCCCTATGGCACGACGCTGGAGCATTTCACCGATGGTGACCTGTTCAGCGCAGCTGTTCCTACCGATCGACAGCCGATTGAATCCTTGCGTGCAGCGCAATGGGGGCCGCACGCCCCCGGTTGAGGCACTGACCAGCGCAAGGCTATGCCTGCGCCTTGATCCTGGATTAGGCAAATAATGAGAAACAGGTGAATACGATGAGCGAACAATTTGATACCCCCATACTGATCGCCGGTGGCGGGCCAGTCGGGCTGGTACTAGCGCTGGAACTTGAGCGCCACGGTGTCGATGCGATCCTGATTGAGCGCAATCCTTCCACCACTCGCCACCCGAAGATGGACATCACCAATGGTCGCAGCATGGAGATCTTTCGCCGCCTCGGCGTCGCCGATAGATTGCGCGAGGTAGCGGTACCCGATGACCACAAAGTATCGGTTATCTGGTGCGACAAACCGGAGGGTATGCAGTTGGCGCGCTTTGATTACCCGAGCGTGAATGAGGCCCGAGAGCAGCTGCGCGAGCGCAATGATGGCACGATGGCGCTTGAACCGGGCATGCGGGTGTCACAGGTGTTATTGGAACCCGTACTCAAAGACATATTGGATAGCGAAAGCAAACACATCGATGTGCGTTTTGGCTGGGCTCTGTCTTCCCTAGAGCAGGATAGCGACGGGGTTACGGCGACAATCCAGTCGACTGAAACAGGTGAGACTCAAACCATTCGCTGTCAGTACCTGGCCGGGTGTGATGGAGCCAACAGCGTGGCGCGCAATGCGCTGGGCATTCCGGTTAATACCATTACCGTTCCGCAGGTATTGGAGTCTGGCGATCCCAACAACCTACTCGACGACTACCGCGGAGAGCCCCCTGAGGCCACGCAGCCCCCCATGAAGCGCTATATGATTCACTTCAAGTCTCCAGAGCGCGATATGTTTGAAAAATTTGGCCACTCCTGGCATCTGCAATCGCCCAGAGGTTGGAGCATGATTGCCCAGGACGATGTGGATACCTGGACTGTGCATCTGCCACCGGAACTGTATCCCGGCATCGAAGACGCGGATCCCAAAGACGTTCTTTACGCGCTGTTTGGGCGAGAATTCGAGTGCGAAGTGCTGGTGCATAACCGCTGGCTGCCCCGACTGGGCCTGGCGGACAGTTATGGCGCGGGTCGTGTTTGGCTGGCAGGCGACTCAGTACACCAGGTGATTCCCACCGGGGGTTACGGTATGAACTCCGGCGTGGGAGATGCCCTGGGCTTGGGGTGGGTTCTCGCCG
>JBCCNJ010000288.1:0-3092 GCA_039025905.1 Pseudomonadota bacterium
CGCCTTGAACTGGAGCTCACCGAAAGCGCAATCATGACCGATGCGCGCACCAATATTGCAAAACTACGTGCATTAAAAGCACTGGGGCTACAGCTGGCAGTAGATGATTTCGGCACCGGTTATTCCTCGCTGAGCTATCTCAAACGCTTCCCAATTGATACGCTCAAGATTGATCAGAGCTTCGTAGCTGATCTTGTCAGCCCAGATGGAGCTGCGATCGTAGACGCCATTATCGCACTAGCGAAAACGCTCAACTTACGCGTCATCGCGGAGGGCATTGAAGACGAATACCAGCTCTCCTACTTAGTGGCTCGCGAATGCGACCTGCTGCAAGGTTTCTACTTCGCCAGACCCATTTATCCGGAAGACGTACCCGACATGCTAAAACGTGTGTTTACCTGGGATATGTACGGCACCCATACAAAAAGCATCGGCTAGCCAATCCGCGTGAGCCGGAAGACCGCTATTCTTTTTCTGTTCGCGGTATGCCTCCCGACCATAGGCGCATCGACCCAAATAACGCCGGACCACTCCAAAAGCACTCGCGTGTTCCTCCAAGGCACGTCAACAGCAGAGCTCGTTGAGCTCGTCGAATCCGATGGCGGACTCGTTACACACAAGTTGCATATTATCGACGCCGTGGGCGCGCGCTTAAACCAGCAACAGCTGGACGCGATTGCTGAATCCCTCATCGTGCACCGTATTGAAGATGACATATCTGAGCAGGTCAGCGAGGAAGATGAATTCGTTGGCGAGGACGAGGAAGGTTTATGCTCGGTAATGGGATATACCGAACTCATCCGAAGCGGGACCGCTATTGAATGGAGGCTTTCAAACCATAATGCAGAGCCCGCCACATTGAAGAACCTGAATCTCGCCTGGCCAGCTGAGATCGGCAAGATAAACCGGATTGAACTTGGGTCTGAGGTCATCAACCTCAATTCGTTGGCAAAATCCGAGCCCGGCGCGGCAAATATTCAATTCGACTCGCAAAACGCTCCACAGCTCAAGGGCACGCAGAGCCTGAAAATTGGCTTCGAATCAAAAAAACTCCGTTCTCTGCCCCAAAGCAATTTCAAACTTGAGATTACTTTCGAGGACCAATGCATGGTGTCTTTGGAGCCGCTGTATGCCGATTATCACGAATATGTTCACTCAGGTTCTCTAGTCGGCGCGGATCTGTTGCACCAAAGAGGCATTACTGGTGCCGGCGTCACTGTTGCCGTTATCGATTCCGGTCTCTGGGAAACGGATGCCCTGGCCGAAGACATATCGGGTGAACAGCGTGTTTTGGCTCGCTATAACGCCATCACCGATGCCAAAGAGTCGCAGGTCTCTGACGAGCGCGGGCACGGCACGCATATAGCAAGCATTATCGCCAGCAGCGCAAGTAATACTCGCGGCGGTGAGAACGTTGGACACTACAAAGGTATCGCCCCAGACGTGAACCTAGTCGCGGTAAAGGCCTTCGGGAACGACGGCAATGCCCACTTCCTGGACATCGTTAGGGCAATACAATGGATTGTTGATAATAGAGAGCGTTATGACATAGACATAATAAACATCTCCTTCGCCACCAAACCACGGTGGCCTTACTGGCTCGACCCGATCAATCAAGCACTGATGCGTGCATGGGCCAGCGGAATCACCGTGGTAGCCGCAGTCGGTAATAGCGGTCCGGACCTCATGACCGTGGGTTCTCCAGGTAACTTACCGTTCATTATCACGGTGGGTGCCGTATCTGACTCGGGGACCCCAGAGGCGCGGGATGATGACTACATCCCCAGCTTCTCCTCACGGGGCCCAACACCCAGCGGCCACGTTAAGCCTGACTTGGTGGCACCAGGCACAAATTTGATAGGCTTGACCCCCGCGGGTTCTAGACTGGAAATCGAGCAACCCGAGTTTTTACTGGAGACTGGCGAAATGGCCATGACTGGCTCCTCCCAAGCGGCAGCGTTAGTTTCGGGCATCGTCGCATTGTTGCTTCAATCCGACCCGGAGCTGAGCCCTGACGAAGTTAAGTGCATGCTTATCACCAGCGCAGAACCTGCTATTGATGATAACGGGCTGTTGGCCTACAGCCCATTTGAACAAGGCTATGGTTATGTAAACGCGAACAGGGCAATTACGCTTGGCTCAACCACATGCGGAGACTCCGGAATGGATATCGAAAAGGCCATTTCAGAGGCCCAACCCACGCGCGGACCAGCGATCCTCGATGAGGCAGGCAATCCTAGCTTGCCCGGATTAGACCTGATGCTATCGCCCAAGGAGACGACACAAGGTGTTGTATCTGATCGTAGATGGGGGGCAGAGGACCCAATGGGAAGACGAGACTCGTCCAATAGGTCTCACAAGGATGACAACACATTCCTCGATTTCGACTGGGAGCCACGCCAGTCGGAACGCCAAAAAGCCGACACCTCGCCTAACAACTAGCAGAAATCATTTACTTTAGGTCGGAGGTCGGCGCCAAACCGATAGGAAAAGCGCAGACACACGGCATGTTGCCCCGTTAGGGTCACTCGACCCCTGGCGAGTTTTTAACTATTTCGACTATTCTCTGTTGACAACGTCGATAGCCAGCGCTCTCAACGCACTCTCCTCCCCCTGCTGAGCACGACTACCCCAAAAAGGTTACCCCGCCCCCTGTTTAGTTCAGAATCCTAACTGCATACTAATATCAAGTGTTTTCTGCCCAAAAAGCGAACTTTTAAGCACAATTCGCGAAAAGTGGCGTAAATGCTTCACAAAACTAGCAAAAAATTTTCCTACAGGATGGGATTTAAAATGAAAATCAACAAAACATTAGCTCTATCAGGAGTTCTGGCGGCGTCCATGACGGCATCAGGACTGAGTATGGCCGAAACAACCAGCGCGGCCGAAAGCGCTAAAGCCTCTACATCAAGCGCTAATTATCAGCGCAACATGCAGGCAGAAGGCTACAAGTGGGGTGGCACACCTCAGCAGCCTACCGCTAGCGCAAGCTGGGAAAAAGATACTGTTACTCGCAGTGGCTACAAGTGGGGCGACAATAGCTCTACCGCACAGCGATCCAGCCAGTCTTTCGCTGAAGAAGCTGGCTTCGA
>JBCCNJ010000289.1:0-3065 GCA_039025905.1 Pseudomonadota bacterium
GTTTGGAGATTTTGGAACACCTGCGCGAGCGAGGTATTCGGGTGAAGCGAACAAGGCATCGCGCGAGGGCTCTGTGATCTGCCGCGCTACCATGTCCTCACTGATTCGATGTCCAAGGCGAATACCCGCGTCAAAGCCGCCGCTAATTAAATCAACGGCAGCATCGTCAAGCGAAAGCTCCAGGTCGATCATCGGGTAGCGACGATGAAATGCCGCAATTTTATCTTTCAGTAGCCATCGATAAACGAAGCGCGGCACCGTAACCGCCAGTCGCCCAGCCGGTATCGCCACCAGCTCTTGCACGCTCTCTACAGCGAGTTTTAATTCAGCGATGGGCGATTCAGTACGCTCAAGCAGCAGTCGACCCGCGTCAGTTAACTCCATCGAACGCGTCGTTCGCAAGAAAAGCGGTAGACCGACATCTACTTCAAGCTGCTTTAGCGCCATGCTGACCGCGGGTGCTGACAGTCCCAGCTGACGCGCCGCACTGCGAATACTGCCTTGACTGGCAATGACTGCGAATAATTGCAATTTTGTATATATCGAACCGCGTTGAGACATGCGTCACCATTGTTAATTATTAACTTACAATCATTTAAATAATATCGGTCTTATACTTATCAATCTACTGCCATAGACTGGCTCCATTCAACAAACGAATAGGAGTAAACGTCATGGGAAATATTCTGGTCGTATCCGGTCACCCCGATCTGGCATCGTCAAACGCTAATCAGCTGATTTTGGAGGCACTAAGCGCGAGGTTGGATGGGATTAGTATTACCCGTCTAGATCAACGCTATCCCGATTACCGAATCGATATCGAGCGTGAACAAGCTGCACTGCGCCGAGCAGATATCGTCGTACTGCAGTTTCCGTTTTATTGGTACTCAGTACCGGCACTGCTCAAGAAGTGGATCGATGACGTCTTCGCCTATGGCTTCGCTTATGGTTCGACCGGCGACAAGCTGCAGGGCAAAATACTGTTGGCCTCCTTCACCATTGGCGGGCCATCCGACGCATATCAAGCTACCGGCTACAATCATTTCTCACTGGAGCAGTTGCTGCGTCCGCTAGAGCAGACCGCCTACCTTGCCGGTATGACATTCGAGTCCGTGTATTCCCACGGCATGGTCTACATTCCCCAGGTCTACAACCGTCTGGATGAGGTGAAAGGACGTGCGCAGGCTCATGCGGAAGAGCTCATAAGCGTGCTCAACAAACTACGGTCACCTAGACAACTCGAATCCGAGATAGCATCGGTAGCCGCTTAATCTACCTCCCGAGCAATGCAGAAATGACTGAGGAAGAGACCATGAGTAAACAAGCACAGCTGGGCAACCACGGCCCGACCATCGCGCAAATGGGTTACGGCGCTATGGTCCTGGAGGGTTTTTACGGCGAATCAGACGACACCGCAGCCATCAGCACCCTGCGCCATGCTATGGAAAGAGGCATGATGATCGATACAGCTGATGCCTACGGTAGTGGTCATAACGAAGCACTGGTGGCGCAGGCATTGGCGGAACATGGCGGTGACGCCTTCATTGCCACCAAATTTGGCATCGTGTTCGACGAGGCAGAGGATGCCATTGAAGTGCCTAGCGGTTGGGGCTATTCAATCAACATCAATGCCAGACCAGACTATGCCAGCAGAGCGCTAGACGCCAGCCTCAAACGCTTAGGCGTGGAGACTGTCGATCTCTGGTACGCCCATTATCCCGATCCTGTGGTACCGATTGCAGAAACTGTCGCTGCGATGGCTAAGGCTGTCTCCGCCGGCAAGGTCAAACATCTGGGTCTCAGTAATGTCACCGCAGACCAGGTGCGGGCGGCTCACGCTGTCCACCCTATTGCTGCTGTGCAATACGAATACTCGCTCTGGCGCAGAGAAGCAGAGAAAGAACTACTGCCAACTCTACGAGAATTGGACATCGCTCTGGTGGGCTGGTCCCCGCTCGGTGGCGGTTTTTTAACTGGAAGTATCGAGACGCTAGCCGAGGGTGACTTTCGCAACAATAATCCGCGCTTCCAGGGTGATAATTTACAACACAATCTGGATCGTTTTGCACCGCTCAAAGCGATCGCCGCTGATCTCAATATCAGTCCCGCGCAGCTTGCATTAGCGTGGCTTACGCATCAGGGCCCGGATGTTATCCCCATACCTGGCACCCGCAATCCCGCACGGATCGATGAGAACCTGCTCGCTCTCGATATAGCGCTAGATGCGGCACAACTGGAGAAGATAAATCGTATCGCCGCGCCAGGATCAGCGCTGGGTGGCACGCTGCTTTAGGGTAGCCACAGTTGACGTGCATTCTGCTCCGGTCTGTCGGTGGGGTTGAAATTAGCCGCTAGTGTTCGACACAAAGCACTAGCACGCTTAACCCGGCCCTGGCTTTTGTGTCCTTAGGACATAATAAACAAAGTATGCTATAAATCTGCGACTGGTTTACAGATGTAAAAGACACGTCCGGCTTCTAGACGCCTGCGCCAGAGCAGCTTGCAACGACCATCACGGGTGGGTTGGGATGACAGTTAAATACACTATCTGCGGCATCTGCGAACAGGCCTGCGGGCTGAAGGTCACAACTGCTGACAATCAGGTGCTGAAAATCGAGCCGGATAAAGACAACCACTACAGCTGGCGAGACTATTGCATCAAGGGCGCCAAAGCCCACCATTCACTGAACCACCCTTTGCGCATTCGTAAACCGATGAAACGGGTGGGGGATCACTACGTCGAGAGCAGCTATGATGAGGCATTAGAGGATATTTCTTCACGGTTAAAGCGTATCACCAGCGAGCACGGCGCGAACGCAATAGCAAGCTACACTGGCAACCCGAACGGACACAATTTCAGCAGCGCCTTATTTCAAGGGCTTTTCCTGGATGCCTTGGGCACGCAAAACCGCTACTGGGTGGGATCGATAGATCAGAATGGCTTGCACGTTGTTTCAGAACAGCTGTACGGCAGCCCCTGGGTCAGCCTACAAACCGACATAGACCACTGCGATTACTTTCTACTGATAGGCACCAATCCCGCGGTCAGCACGATGTGTTGGATA
>JBCCNJ010000290.1:0-3063 GCA_039025905.1 Pseudomonadota bacterium
CTGCCGGGCTGTAAACGATTTCACGGCAAGACAGTTTCCGCCAGAACGGCTCATCTACTCTATAATCTCGCTGATCACATCAAGCTCTGAATTCACTGCCGATAAGGACTATGCCATGCCCACCGAAACTGTACTCATTACCGGCGCTTCATCCGGTATTGGCGAAGCCCTGGCCAAACACTTTGCCGAAGGAGGCTACGACCTCATTCTGGTAGCGCGCAGTGAAGATAAGCTCGCTGCACTGGCCGATGCGCTTGTAGAGCAATTCAAGGTTAGTATCGCAATTGAACCTGCTGATCTGGCACGGCGCGGTGCAGCCAAAAAGCTCTTTTCAGTGCTTAGCGAACAGTCTACAGAGGTCGATATCCTGGTTAACTGTGCAGGTGTTCTTGAACACGGACCGTTCATCGAACTCGCCGCAAAGTCCTCGCAAGACATGATCGACCTTAATATCAGCGGCCTGACAAGCCTGCTCGGCTATTTTCTGCCGCCCATGGTACGACGCGGTCGCGGTCGCATCATGAATGTCGCGTCCATTGCGGCATTCCAGCCCATCCCCACGCTCGCGGTGTATGCGGCAACAAAGGCCTTCGTGCTGTCACTATCCGAGTCTCTGGTTTCTGAACTCGAGGGTAGCGGCGTCACAGTGACAGCGCTGTGTCCCGGTGTAACGGCGACCAACATGCTGGCTAAAGCAGAGCAGCAAAGCGAGGGCCTCTCGGTTCCAGGCTTTCTTGTTGGTGATGTCGATGAAGTCGCCGCCCAGGGCTATCGCGCGTGCTTGAAGGGCGATGCGATATGTGTCCCTGGCGCGGTCAATGTAGCGGCTACCGTGACGGGTAGAGCCACACCAAAATGGCTGCTGCGCCGTATTTCAGGACTGATGGCCCGCTACACCATGAACAAGGGTTGAGGGCGATGCCACGCTAGGGCAATGCTAGGACATCGCAGTCGAGCTCATCCAGAATCTTCTCGGCGGTGTTCGTGTTAATCAGTGCCGACAAACCGGTCCGAGCAGAATTGCCAATCACCACTAAATTGATCTCCAGCGATCGCGCTGTATCCACGATCACCTTATCAGGCTCGCCCATAACGATGTGAACATTTTCACTGTCGACGCCGCATGCTCTGACAAGCGCGCCTTTATCAGGTCGGTCAGCCAAGCCCTCATGGGCATTCACGAAATGCACGTCAGTGTTATCCATATGCAAAAAGCGCTTGCAGAACTCCAATATCGTGCCGTTCAGTTTTTCGTATGAACTGCTTTCTGTGCGAGCATCAATCGCGGCCAGCACTCTCCGCGCTCCACTATCTACCTCACCCTTGACCAGCAGTACGGGGCAATCACACTGCCGCAGTAGCGTTCGATCGGACGTTGGTTTAAGCAAGCGCTGCGTAGCCGAGTGCTTGTGCGACGACTTAAGGACCAAATCGGACTGATTACTGATAGAGGCGCGCACCACTGCTTGATACCAGTCTTCATCCCATTCGATTTCCGTTGTGACTTCGATGCCCGCTTCTCTCAAGGGTTGCACTGTATTCTCGACAATGTCTTTTTGCGCACTGATAAGCTGTCGCCGCTGCTCGGCTGCATCCTCAAACTTGTCGACTTCACTAAAAATGCAGGAGAAAACGTGCAGCTTTACGTCATCACGGCTGGCAATCACTCTTGCCCTTGCCAACGCCGGCTGCACTTTCGTCGTAGGGTCATACACGACCATAATATTCAACAGTTCCATTTCTACCTCCTTCTAAGAAACATCCTTCTCTTCATATGGCGGGCGTTTCAACGCAGGTATTGTGTGCTGCGTGTATCGGCACGTATTGGTGACCTTTTTAACGAGCCTGTACACCCGCGCTGTGCCCGCCCTTCACGGTGATGCGCTCCGTCCAAACCGCCTTTCTGCCGGGTTTTATTCAGTCGCGAGCAGATCGATGCATTACCCAGGCGCCATCCAAAGCCATTCACGGCCTGGGGTCATTTCAGTTGCCATGACCACGCTGGTGACTGGGGCGTGCGGCAGGTACGCATGTTGAACCAACACCCTGGCGCATTGTAGCTGCGCCAGCTCGCCTGACTCCAATTTCGGTCTGACTTTGACCAAAGCCGAGAGCAAAGCCGCCAAAATGCCTCTAGAATACGATCTGCACGCAAGGCCAGATCAAAGCTCAGCTGCGGCATCGATTCATCCACCGACTCCCATGGAAAGACAGTCGGGTGACAACAAAAGGAGTATTGCAACATGACAGAATTTCGTGAGGAAAGAGATAGCCTGGGCCCGGTGAACGTCCCCATTGACGCGCTATGGGGCGCCCAGACACAGCGGGCAATAGACAACTTCCATATCAGCGCTACGCCCATGCCTGAGCAATTCATTCAAACCCTGGGCCTGATCAAGGCGGCTGCCGCTGGCGCTAATGGAGAGCTAGGTCTGCTAGAACCCGAGATGGGTAAATGCATTATCGATGCGGCACTGACGATAGCGGGAGGCGAGCACCTGGAGCAATTTCCTGTGGATGTCTTCCAGACTGGTTCGGGCACCAGCACCAACATGAATGCCAATGAGGTGATCGCTAACCTGGCATCAACAGCACTGGGCAGTAAGGTGCATCCAAATGATCATGTGAACTGTAGCCAAAGTAGTAACGATGTGATTCCCACTGCAGTCCACGTCAGTGCAGAGCTCGCTCTGGAAAGTCATTTGCAAGGCGCACTGAGTAAACTAATGGGGGCCTTGGCCGCGCGCGAAGTTGAGGTTGCTGACCATATCAAAACCGGCCGAACGCATTTGATGGACGCCATGCCGCTGAGTCTGGCGCAGGAGCTATCTGCCTGGCGCACGCAGCTTGAACTGGCAGCAGAGCGGCTGGAGTTGCTCAGACCACAATTGCGACACCTGGCTCAAGGTGGGACTGCTATAGGGACAGGCATCAATGCCGATCCAAAGTTCGCCAGTCTTTTCTGCAAGCACCTCAGCGATCGCACAGGGCTGGCATTCCAACCCGCGAAGAATTTTTTCGCCGCCATCGCAAGCCAAGATACGGCGGTAGCGCTCTCTGGCC
>JBCCNJ010000291.1:0-2920 GCA_039025905.1 Pseudomonadota bacterium
CAGGTCAGGTGGCCTGACTTAAACCAAAAGGCCTCCTGAAATCCCGGGGCGACCCAGAGAGCGGCGTACCTGTCAATGACCTCTGCCGCGAACATGGAATGAGCAACGCTTTGTTTTACCAACGACGCAGCAAGTTTGACGGAGTGAATGCGTCGTGAATGAACAGTCTAAAGGAGTTGATGGCGGCGAATGCCCAGCGCAAGAAGATGTATGCCGAAGAGCGCACAAACGCTGAACTCCGCCGGGAAGCCCTTGAGGGAATGCTCGATACTGCGGGGCAGGCCCAGTTGCAAGGCCATCTCAGCGCAAAGAGATGGCCGTGCGCGTGGTAGAGCAATATGAGATACGCGTCCGGGTCGCTCGGCATAAGCGAGACCTGTTACCGATACCAGCCAAAGCTGTCTTCGGAGAATGCTGAGATAGCCGATTGGTTGCTGCGACTGACCACAGACAATCAGCAATTGGGCTTCGGGCTGTGTTGCCTGCACCTGCGCAACGTGAAGCACAAGCTTTGGGATCAAACGAGACTCTATCGGATCTATCGTAAAATTGAGTTGAATCCGCGGACCAAGCCGAAGGTCAGACTGATCCGGGGTAAACCTGACCCATTGAGCGTTCCTGTAGCGATCAATCAGGTCTGGTCGATTGATTTGATGTCCGACGCTTTGGCCGATGGCCAGTCGTTCCGCAAGCTCAACGTGATCAACAACTACACGCGTGAAGGCCTCGGCATCGGAGTGGACCTCTCCCTGCCGGCAGCAAGGGTGCTAAGGACGCTGGAATGGAACATAGAATGGCATGGGCGAGCCGACCCAGAACGCATACTTCGAACGATTCAATCAAACGGCCAGACATAAGTGGCTCAACATGCAGGCTTTCCAGCCACTCAACCAAGGCAGAGATTTGGCGATCGTTGGGTCTGGCAATACAACAACGAACGACCCCATATAGCTAACAGCGGCGTAGCGCCAAGGCACCTACTGATGGCTGCTTAAACTTCTATCCACAACGTACGTGAAAAACGAGGTGAATTACAGGAGAAACTGGTCATGACAAAACGCAAACACTGTCCTCAAAGGTCGCTGCTTGTAATGCAGCCACGACGCTCGCGCTACAGATCCGTTAATACACGGGCAATCAGGTGAGAGCCTCAGACCGATTCTTTCATGCGTTACCCAAAGCACTCCTAGCGATCAGCGAAAAGGTTCGTGCAGCCTCTCTCTAAACGAGAACTACGCAAAGTGATTAGTTTCACATTCGGTGAGCTGAACTGGTGCGTAGTAATACTGGCTCCTGCCGCAGTCACGTTATGGGGGCACCGATCATACTACTCTGAGCTTATGGCTTCAGGTACGCAGCTTTTACTCTTGCTGTATTCCTTGATAACACTCGGATACTTCTTCTTTAAAAACCGAACCGCCGTAGCGAGTTTGTTCTGCTTAATAGTTTCTACCACTGCATTGTTAATGTCGATTGTTGCTCATCAATTGCCTAGCACGTATGTGTCGGAAAACGCCCCTGGTATTAGAGTGAGTATTGTTCAAATTAATGGCGGGCACATACCTATCGATAGCCAGGTTGCTGAATGGATAGCGATCCACGACCCCGATTTTGTATTCGTAGTCCAGGGCTCGGATTCACTGCTGAGGAGCGAGCTGCTATTGGAAAAGTACCCATTCAGATCGGGTCATCCGCATCACGATATCTTCAGTAAAACGCGCTTGTGGGATCCTGTGGTATTGTTTGGCGAAGCACACTTCAGAAATGAGTACATCGCTGAATTCTTAAAAGTGGCTGAGATCGAAGGCCAGCGAGTGCTTTTGGGAGGACCATCCGTGCCAAGTTCACGCAACCATTCTTTGTGGTATAGGGCTCAACAGACATTGTGTGATGTCGCCGACAGTATAAACAGTATTAGGAATGTTTCTACCATGCCGGTGATCACGGCGGGTGATTTCAATAGCACTCCGTTTGGAGCGGGTTACCAAAATTTTAAAAGACGGAGCGGTCTTGTAGATTCAAATCCCAGACTATTCCGGGTCGGTACCTGGCCGGCGAACGCACCAAATTACGCCCGTGTAGGCATAGATCACGTGTTTATCAGCAGAGAAATTTCACTGGTCAAGCATTCAGTAGGGCCAAACCTAGGCGGTGACCATAGACCCTTACTCGTAGAGCTGAAATTGCCAGCTCAAATTAATGGAGGCCACGCGGGTTTGAATATGGGCGAAGCAAAATGGTAGCGACAACACCTTAGGACGATCCGGATCAAAGAGTCTCTGCAGTCTCCACGGGAAATAATCGCGTTATTGACGAGAACCACTCATCCGTTACGGAACAACGAATAAGCGAACCGACGAACCGACTGCGTGTGCCGTTCTGTGAAGAAATAGAAAACCCAAGAAGAGAACAACAACACGACGACCAAAATTGTAAATGACAAAATCTGCCGCGCGCCTAACACCTTCTCGGGCTCATGTCCCGCGATTGCAAGGTAAAGGTACAAAAGAGGCATGTGAACGAGATAGGCACTGTATGAAAACGTCGCCAAGAAAGTACCGGCAGCGTACGCCCTTCCGATCACACCTGAAGAAGGTGGGTTGCTAGTAGTAAGTACTGGAATCGCTAGCGTCAGGCCAATCGAGAAGATCGCCAGACCGATTTCCCGTCCATGCTCGACAATCAAATCAATCTGCATTGCGCCAGCTGAACCAAGTAGATTCAATCCAATTCCGGCTATCATGAGCAGCGTAGAGATGACAGAACAGGCAAGTCTTGCCCTCATTTCGTGAACCTTTACTGCAAAGGCTACGGCACCGAGCATCCAAATGAGAATATAGTGAGACTTTAAGGATACAAAAATGATGGTAGAACTGGCGAGAAGCCCTATGCCAAAAAGTCGCCCCCGGTCCGTAGTACA
>JBCCNJ010000292.1:0-2830 GCA_039025905.1 Pseudomonadota bacterium
CAGTCGTGGCCAAGCACCTCACTGTCGGTCCGCCAAGGCAGAATCCGCTTGCCATATGCCGTGGTATTCGAAATCGGTGGATTCCACCTATCTAACAGCTAAGCGCGTCTTTATTTTTGCCGATGGTTCGCATGCAGTGACTGCAGCGCGTATTGCGCGCGATGAACTGGGGTTTGACGTCGTCGGTCTTGGGACTTACTCCCGAGAGCAGGCCAGAGCAGTACGCAAAGTTGCCAAAGAACTCAATGTAGAGCCCCTGATCACCGACGACTATCTCGAAGTGGAGCGCGAGGTCGCCAGGCTGCAGCCTGAGTTGGTGTTAGGCACACAGATGGAGCGTCATATCGCCAAACGCCTGGGAATTGGCTGCGCAGTCATTTCCACGCCCGCACATGTACAAGACTATCCCGCACGCTACTCGCCGCAAATGGGGTATGAGGGTGCCAACGTGATTTTTGATAGCTGGGTACACCCCCTGATGATGGGCCTGGAAGAACACCTGCTCACCATGTTCAGGGAAGACTTCGAGTTTTCCGAATCCGTTACAGCATCCCATCTGGCGAGCAGTGGCGAACACACGGTGCCCGTGCAGGAACTACCCGCCGCAAGCAATGAGGGTGAACCGATGTGGGATAAGGATGCCGAGCAAGAGCTGAAAAAAATACCGTTTTTCGTGCGCGGTAAGGCGCGGCGCAATACAGAGAGGTTTGCAACAGAGCGAGGTATGTCACTCATCAACCTGGAGACTCTCTATGAGGCAAAAGCACACTTTAGTAGCTGATGCACCACCGATGAGGGTTGTATTCGTTACCTTAGACAACCATCTGAGAAACGTTGTTCAGCGCACACAGCGCCGCCTCCAAAGCCGTTTACCTAGCCTGCAATTGAGTATGCACGCGGCCTCTAACTGGGATACTGACCCAAATGCTCTGGCGGAATGCAAAGCGGCCATAGCGCAAGGAGACATCATCGTCGTCACGATGTTGTTCATGGAAAATCATATCCAGGCCGTGATGCCAGAATTGCGGGCGCGACGCGATCATTGCGACGCTATGATCTGCTGCATGACGGCCTCTGAGGTAATGAAGCAAACGCGTATGGGCCGCTTCAGCATGGAAGGCGAAGCCAAAGGTCCAATGGCTTTGCTCAAGCGCTTGCGTGGCAAAAGCAGCACTTCGAGGCAAGGGGCAGGCGCTCAACAGCTGTCTGTACTGCGAAGGCTGCCACGCATTCTTCGCTTCATACCCGGTACCGCGCAAGATGTGCGCGCCTATTTCTTGACACTGCAATACTGGCTTGCTGCTTCAGAGGAAAACCTCTGCAGCATGGTTCAATACCTCGTAGATCGCTATGCACGCGACGAGCGGGCCGCGTTAAAGACAAACTTGGAAGTGTGCTCGCCTATCGAATATCCAGAGGTGGGTATCTATCATCCGGCGATACCAGGTCGTATCAGCGATAGCCGCGACAAGCTGCCAAAGCCCGTTGCGGATCGTAGCCAGGGAACGATTGGTGTGTTGATCATGCGTTCCTATGCGCTGGCCGGCAACACGGCTCATTACGACGCGGTAATCGAAGCGCTAGAAGCAAAGGGATACCGAGTTATCACAGCCTTTGCCAGTGGTCTCGATGCTCGCCCCGCGATTAAGCGCTACTTCTTCGAGGGCGAAACACCGTGCATTGACGGTCTTTTGTCGCTAACGGGTTTCTCACTTGTCGGTGGACCAGCATACAACGATGCCAATGCCGCAGAGGAAATCCTCGCCCAATTGAACGTGCCTTATATCTCAGCTCAATCACTCGAGTTTCAAAGCGTCGAGCAGTGGCAGGAATCGGTGCAAGGCCTGACGCCAATCGAGGCGACTATGATGGTGGCGATACCGGAGTTAGAGGGCGCCACCGGGCCCATGGTGTTTGGCGGCCGCTCTGATGATGGTGTACAGGACATGGAGCCACACCCCGAGCGCATTGACGTGCTCGCGTCTCGTATTGCTCGCCTCGCGCAGCTGCGGAAGATACCCAAAAGCGAGCGCAAACTGGCGATTGTCCTGTTCAACTTTCCTCCCAATGCCGGTAGTACGGGCACGGCGGCCTATCTTTCTGTCTTCGAGTCGCTCTACAACACGCTGCAGGGTCTACAAGCCGAGGGCTACGACGTCGCCTTACCAGAGACTGCACAAGCCCTACAAGACGCCATCATCAATGGCAATGCCACCAGCCATGGCGTGCATGCAAACGTGGCTGCCAAGGTTGACGTAGAGGAACATGTTCGCAACGAGAGCTGGCTGTCGGAAATCGAGGCGCAATGGGGTCCGGCCCCGGGCAAGCATCAGAGCGACGGTCGATCTCTTTTCGTACTGGGTGTGCAGTTGGGCAATATCATGATCGGGGTACAACCAGCGTTCGGCTATGAGGGCGATCCAATGCGCCTGTTGTTCGAGGGTGGTTTTTCGCCCACCCACGCCTTCAGTGCCTTCTACCGCTATCTGCGCCAGGACTTCGGTGCCGACTCCGTGTTGCATTTTGGCACCCACGGCGCGTTGGAATTTATGCCCGGCAAACAAGTGGGTATGTCCGAGACCTGCTGGCCCGACCGCCTGATCGGTGATCTTCCCAATTTCTATCTGTACGCATCAAACAATCCATCTGAGGCACTGCTGGCGAAGCGTCGCAGCGCCGCGACCATGATTACTTACCTGACTCCGCCCGTTACTGAGGCGCAGCTGTATAGAGGCCTTTCTGAGCTAAAGGAATCTATCGATCGCTGGCGCAAGCGCGAGGACATGGATGCGCAAGCCGAACAGGATCTCGTTTCCCTCATTCGCAGCCA
>JBCCNJ010000293.1:0-2816 GCA_039025905.1 Pseudomonadota bacterium
CCACTGCAGTCCACGTCAGTGCAGAGCTCGCTCTGGAAAGTCATTTGCAAGGCGCACTGAGTAAACTAATGGGGGCCTTGGCCGCGCGCGAAGTTGAGGTTGCTGACCATATCAAAACTGGACGAACGCATTTGATGGACGCCATGCCGCTGAGTCTGGCACAGGAGTTATCAGCCTGGCGCATGCAGCTCGAACTGGCAGTAGAGCGGTTGGAGTTGCTCAGACCACAATTGCGACATTTAGCCCAGGGCGGCACCGCGATAGGGACAGGCATCAATGCCGATCCAAAGTTCGCCGGCCTTTTCTGCAAGCACCTCAGCGATCGCACTGGGCTTGTATTCCAACCTGCGAAAAATTTTTTCGCCGCCATCGCGAGCCAAGATACGGCGGTAGCGCTCTCTGGCCAACTGAAATCCCTGGCCGTCGCACTGCTGAAAATCGCCAACGATCTGCGATGGATGAACAGCGGACCGTTAACGGGTTTGGGAGAAATCAGTCTTAAAGCGCTGCAGCCAGGCAGCAGTATCATGCCCGGCAAAGTGAATCCCGTGATTCCCGAGGCGGTTGCCATGGCTTCTG
Source organism: Pseudomonadota bacterium (assembly GCA_039025905.1). Lineage (GTDB taxonomy): Bacteria > Pseudomonadota > Gammaproteobacteria > Pseudomonadales > Halieaceae > JARRPM01. The sequence goes on from JBCCNJ010000293.1 coordinate 580, forward strand.
CGCAGGTGATTGGTAACGATGCAACGATCACCATTGCAGGCCAGTCAGGTAATTTTCAACTCAATGTCATGCTGCCTGTTGTCGCCCACAACTTGTTGCAGAGTATTCGCTACCTTGCCAATAGCAGCCTGGCTTTGGCGGATAACTGCATAGCCGACTTCGCCGTCAACAGCAGTGTTATGGAAGCGAGCCTGAGTAAAAACCCCATACTCGTAACCGCGCTGAATCGCGAAATCGGCTACAGCAAGGCCGCCGAAATTGCCAAGCAGGCGTATAAGGAAAATCGACCAATCGTGGAAGTCGCGGCCGAAATGACAGATCTACCGACGGAAAAGCTGGCAGATCTGCTGGATCCGAAAAAGCTTATCTAAGCTCGCACAAGACCTGAGGGGCTCATATCGACATCATTCGAGATGGCTGCGTAACATCCAGGCATTCTTCTCGTGAATGATGCGGCGGGCAGTGGCAATGTCTGCCGTCGCCTCGTCACTGTCGTCACTCGCTATCGATGCGAGTTCGGCAGCCATCTCCGCCAGGGTCTCCTGATCCGTGGTCAAATCGCGGATCATCTGCTCAGCCTTTGGCTCACCCGTGCTCTCTTTAACCTGCGAGAGCTCGGCAAACTCGGTGTAGCTTCCCGGTGCTCTAGCCCCCAGCGCTCTGATCCTCTCTGCTATTTCGTCAACAGCCAGGGCCAACTCTGTATATTGGGTTTCGAACAGGGTGTGCAAGGTCGTAAACATCGGCCCGGTGACATTCCAGTGATAGTTGTGGGTCTTCAAATATACCGTGTAGCTCGTTGCCAACAACACCTGTAGCTTCTCTATCTTTTGTACTTTGCTGTTCATTCCAATCTCCTAAAAGCCTGTTTGTCTGTTCCAGGCGCCACACCACCTTTCGTGCAGGCTACCTGATCGTTCAACGGGGCAGATTCCGCTAGCCCAGATCCTCGCGCGCCAAGCCCTTTTCTTGGTCTTGGTCGCGGTATTGGTCCTGGCCCTGGTGTTAGACTTGGCGTCTGCCCTAACCAATTAGCTTTATTTTAGCTCGGGCGCTAACGCAGTGCTTAAGCGCCCGAACCCGTTCTATAGGCGTTGGACCCACTATACCGCGACAGTCTCACGGATGCTCTCCAAGGCCCAATACGCTGTATCACATAAAAAACGCATTCAGCTTGTTGCCGTCCAGATCTCTGAAATATCCGGCATAAAACCCGTCGCCGCGATCACCAGGTGCTCCTTCATCCGCTGCGCCCAGCTCCATGGCTTTGTTATAAAACGCATCCACGGCCTCCTGCGAGGGCATCTTCATAGCGATCATCACGCCGTTACCGACCGTCGCAGGTTTACCATCGAAGGGACGAGTGATAGAAAAGCACGTCTGTTCCAGCGATGTTCCCCAAACCACGAAGTTTTCAATATCCATGATGCGCGTTTCGCCAATACTGGCAAATAGGGCATCATAAAAGGCACAGGCACGATCAAAATCGTTGGTACCCAGGGTGGTGTAACCAATCATCTGCGCGTCTCCTCTCTGTCAACAAACTAGGGCACCTCTGATTAACTCCATAGTACCCAGCGTGACCCAAAGCGTGCTCGCAGACGGCGCAAGTCGAAGGCCAAGGCTGGCTGTCCTTGGCGAGGCTCGCAACGCTTTGAGAGAGCGCTTTAGGCCATGTCCTAGCGACATTATAGAAGAAACTGTTCGCTCTGCGCCTGGGTTTCACCGCGCTACCCCGGGGAGGCATCGAACCGGCCAGAAGCAATCCGCGCAGCTATGACAGCGCAATATCGCCCATGTTCAATAACCCTGACCATACCGCTCACTCCGCTCCCGCGAATCATTCTCTCGATTATCGGTGGCTGTCTCTCCTCCAATTCGGGCTAAGACAAGCGGATAGGCCTGCGATCGCTTGCAATTGACCTCGGGCACGCCAGTGACTATACCCATAAGTGCTAGAACGGAGTTTATTCGGCTTGCTATTTGCCTTAGGGTAGATCGCGCGTGTGATGCTTGCTTTCGACGAATATTGAAAACAGCATTGGGCCGCGTCCGCACGCGCGTCGCACAAGCCGTCTGGATGCGCAAACCCACCAGCTAGCGACTTCACACCGCTATAGCCAGGTGGCCCATGACTGTCAAAGGAGAACTAATAAAATGAAAACAGCCGTTGTGATAGGTGTCGGCCCGCTGCGGGGCCTAGGTGCCGTTCTCGCCGCGTCGGCCGCCAGCCGGGA
>JBCCNJ010000294.1:0-2715 GCA_039025905.1 Pseudomonadota bacterium
AGGTTTTCAAATTATCCATAACCAGTAGACGGACTTCGCGACTTAGGTCACCGCCCATTTCCACCGGTATTAGAAAATCAACTGGAAACCGGGCGATATAGCTTTCAACGCTGGCTTCCGTCTGAACGATCGGAAAATCCAAATCGGAGGAACGGTATACTAGGCTGGCGACGTGTTGATCATAGTTAATAGTCGATCCGTAAAAACCATAATAAAATTCCCTATGGTAGTCCGGTACGGAAAAGTCAAAATTCACCTCGCGCGGCACGATTCGCTCATTGACCAGCCAGCTGAACAGTCGATGCGCGATGGTCATCAGCCAACCCGTAATAAATACCCGGTCTGCACCCGAATCGTCCAGGGGCAGCAAGCGTAGAATGGTATTGCTTCCCTTGGTCTCCACCGAATATTGAAACGTGTTTTCAAATACATTGGTAAACTCCACAAGGCGAACGACAGCGGCGTCCAGCGAGCGAGTATGCACGAGGGCTAACACCATCAACCGGAAGTAACCGCGGGGAGTGGGCTTCTCCAGTAAGCCCAAGGTTTCATCGTCCAGTAACTTCAACGCCGCCTGATGCAGCTTTACGGCGTCGCCAATGGGGTAACGTTTTGTCGGCAGGGCTAAACCCTGCTCAGACATGCCACAACTCTTCAATATCGCCCGCCAATCTGACCTGACCTGCTTTAGGCCAAGAATGTTTTCTTGAATCATCCTGGCACTGATTGAGATTTCTTCCATTCCCGGCTTACCTATGGCGCAAAACGACGTGGCTTCGCCTGGCTAGGGAAACCACGTCATAGTCGTTAGATTCGCTCAACAATGAGTTGTCCACTCTCGGCGGCTTGGCGGGCAAGTTGCTCGGCGCGCTCGCCAAACAGCTCATCAATTTTCTCACGCTTGAATTTCAACGTAGGCGTCAGAATGTTATTGTCAATCGTCCAGGCCTCACTACTGACCATAACAGCTCCCATGCGCGCATGTTTCTCAATCTCGCTGTTAATCTTGCTCGCGGTAGCTCGAATGGCTTCGTCGACAACGCGAGGCTGCTCGCTCTTACCTTCTTCAGAAAGCACAACCACCATAACGGTTTTGGAGTACCCTCTTCCCATTAAGCACTGCTGTTCAACATAAGGATTTTCCGCAAACAATCCCTCTATAGGTGGCGGCGCAACAAACTTTCCCTGGATGGTTTTAAAGTAGTCCTTTACCCTGCCGGTAATATACAAAAAACCGTCCTCATCCTCTCTGGCCTTATCTCCCGTGTACAGCCAGCCGTCGCGCAGTAGTTCAGCCGTTTTCTCTGGTTGCTTGTAGTACCCCGGTGTAAAGCCTTCAGCCCGCACAATCAACTCGCCTTCCTCGGTGATCTTATATTCCACCTCGCCTATCGGCTTGCCAATGGAACCGAGTCTAAACTGGTCCTTGCGACTCAGGATGAGACTCATCGCTTCAGTTTGACCAAACGCCTCAACCAGCGGCAGCCCCAGGGAGTGCCACCACTGAATCAAAGGAGGTGGCGTGGGCGCAGAGGCGGTTAAGCAAAACTGCACTTCACTGAGACCAAGATTCTCGATCACCTGTTTTCCGATGGCAGCAGGGTCTGCCTGAAACGCCTTCTCGAACGATTCCTGACCACCAAACTTGCTATACACCGCTTGTTGGAACTGCTCCCAAACACGCGGGGCACCAAAGAAGATATGGGGTTTCGCCTGCTGTAGATCACGAAGCAAGGTGTCGGGACGCTCATTGAATAGAATCTCGCCACCGCTAAACAGGGACGCGAACTCCACTATCTGCCGCTCGGCCAAATGCGATAAGGGCAGATACGAAAAATATCTTGGCTGGGCCGCGACGCGAATAAAATCGTAGGCACGACGGATCGGTATCAGGTTGCTGTCATGCGTTTGGATAACGCCTTTTGGCAAGCCAGTCGTGCCTGAGGTAAACACCAGAGAAATCGTATCGCTAGCATCGGCTACATAGCTTGGCTTATCGCCCTCCCCTTCTGTTACTAGCTGCTCCCAAGTCAAATGTTCTCCATCGAACTCAACGCCGGGCAAGGTAATAATGGTGAGCTCAGGCGGCAATACTTCTCGCAGTGCAGGCCAGTTGGGGCTTTCACCGAGAATAAGAACTTGTGCGTCGGTAAACTCTGCAATGTACTTGGCAGTAGCAGCTGTGTGGGTAGTAAATAGCGCAACCGTGGCGTTCCCTGACCGAATCACCGCCAGGTCTGCAAGCACCCAGTGGGGTCGGTTGCGCGAGAGCAGCAGCATGTTAGCACCGCTACCGAACCGGCGTTCTAGTGCCGTGGCTACCGCATCAACCTGAGCCTTAGATTCCGACCAGGTGTAGTCCTGGGTTCCATCTTCGTGCAATTCGCGCAGCCATACGTCAGCGCCTTTTACTTGCGCCCAATGCTCTAAACAGTCTGTAAGCGTCTCGTGCTTCATAGCTTCGTTCCTCCTTTTCGACAGGCCACGGCCATCAGGTGTGATAGCCCTTCAGAACGTTGGATATGCTCTCTAGCGTCTGGGCATCGAGATCCAGCTTTTGCAACACATTCATCGCGCGGTCTGCAACGTTCTCTATGGGCGGCGCGGGCAGTTGAGCCCCTGCACTGGCCTTCGCGGCTGCGGAATCATCCGTTAGCTGATAGACCGTAGACAGCAGTAACCTGTAGAGGTCTGGGGCAATAATCCCCACCAGGC
>JBCCNJ010000295.1:0-2501 GCA_039025905.1 Pseudomonadota bacterium
GCGCTGGCATTAGGGAAGATATAGTAACGGGCGCCGGCATCAGGGTAGGAGAAGCTTGCACACGATGATGGCGGTGGTGGGTGTTTCAACGATCATCGCATCATCGACATCGCTGTTCTCTATCGAAAAAAATTTAGGCGCGGTCTATTTGGTGCACTTGGGAACGAAGTTGTCGCGGGAGAAATTCAACGTCGACTTGCGCCAGGCGCAGCTGCCGGTCACGGTACCTGCGGCATTTCAACAAGCTATTTTTGTCGACGGGTTTAACCCAACGACAGCAAAGAGGATTGCCGGTGCTTTACCGGACTTAGGGGGCCCGTTAACTCAATAAATGGGCCTGAACCCACGCAGGAGACCAACTGGCGGTTGTGTAAACTGAACCTCCCTCACTAAATCGGACAGGTTAATCAAGCGGCGTTCATCATCTCATAGGCCAATGGTGCCTCGTACCCCAGATAGGAATGACGCCTTTTCCGGTTGTAGAACAACTCAATGTAGCGGAACAGGGCTTGCTTGGCTTCTTCCCTAGTCTCAAATATCCCGTCATGGGTGAGCTCCTCCTTCAGCGTGTGGAAGAAACTCTCAGCGACCGCATTGTCATGGCATTCACCTTTCCGGCTCATACTCGCAACCAAGCCATGTTTAGCTAGGTCTTGCCGGTAGATCGCCGCCAGGTATTGAGCGCCTTGATCTGAGTGGACTAAAGCGCCTTTTACGACGCTTCGTTGCTGTACCGCCATGTCCAAAGCGTCTCTGACAATATGAGCTGTGAGCCGCTGACGCATTGACCACCCCACCACAGCCCTTGAGTAGAGATCCAGCACCACCGCCAGGTATAACCAACCCTGGCGAGTCTCAATAAAGGTGATGTCTGATACCCACTTCTGATTGGGGGCCGAGGCGTAGAACTGGCGGCTCAGACGATTGGGTTCGGGCGATTGATGTTCTCGGTGACGCCGACACCGTCGATGACGATTGGATCGCTCTGCTCGGATATCGTGTGCTCGCATAAGGCGCTCCACCCGGCTGCGGCTCGCTGCATAACCTCGATGAAGCAACTCAACGTGCATGCGCGGCGAACCATAGCTGCGATAGACCTCACCGTGAATCTGGCGGATCTCTTTAATCAGCTCCGTATTGGCTTGATCACGGGCACTGGGCTTCCGTTTTAGCCAATCGTAGTAGCCACTACGTGAAACGCCCAGCACTGAGCACAATCGCACCACGGGGTAATGCGATCTGTGCCGACGAATAAAGGCGTACTTCGCTAGAGGTCGCGCGCGAAGTACGCTGCTGTAGATTCAATCAGTCAGTGCAACAGATACCCTCAGTACATTGATTTTGAGGAGATATCTGATGAAGCGGTCATATACGACAGACGAGCGGGAACTTGTTTTCAGCTTATGGAAGAAAGGCTGCGGCTTTAGCGATATTGGTCGTGTGCTCGATGCGAAACCTGGGTCTGTATTCACTATTTTAAGAGAACATGGGGGTATCAGGCCGGCTATAAGAAAACGTGCTGCGAACCATCTGACGCTCGAGGAGCGTGAGGAAATAAGGGCAGGTTTATCTGCCAAGATGAGCATCCGCGCAATTGCTCAAAGCTTGAACAGATCGCCCTCAACGATATCTCGTGAGGTCAATCGCAATCGAGGACGCAGATGGTACAAGGCTATCGCGGCAGACAATCGGGCATGGCGATGCGCAAAGCGCCCTAAAGCCTGTGCGCTAGAGATCAATAGAGAGCTTCGACAGACGGTCATCGAGAAACTTCAATTATTCTGGTCGCCCGAACAGATTGCCGGTTGGCTGCGACGCCATTACCCCGGCTGCGTCTCGATGCACGTCTCCCACGAGACGATCTACAAGACCGTATACGTACGGTCACGAAAGGCGCTTGATCACCGGCTTGCCTGCTGCTTTCGACGAGGGCACAAAATGCGCCAGGGCAAAAAGTACTCGCGGTCTGGTGATCGAGGCACCATCAGTATTGTTAATGGAGTCTCGATCCATCAGCGGGACAGTACCGTCGACAGCTGGCGGACAATAGGCCATTGGGAGGGCGACCTGGTTACCGGATCTGGAAACACGCACATCGCTACATTGGTTGAGAGGAAAACGCGGTTCACCCTACTGCTTAAAGTCGCTGGCAAGGATGCTGACTCGGTCAACTCTGCTCTCGTAAGCGCATTCAATGGCATGCCCTGTGAATTGAGGCAATCACTGACTTGGGATCGAGGAATGGAATTGGCCAAGCATTCTGAGTTCAGTCAGCAAACAAATATGCCGGTGTATTTTTGTGATACACAGAGTCCATGGCAGCGCGGAACGAATGAGAACACGAACTCTCTCGTTCGGCAGTACTTCCCGAAGAAGACTTGCTTGTCACGTCATTCACAAGAAGTGCTGAATCATACAGCTGCGCAACTGAACGGCAGGCCCAGAAAGACGCTGCACTTTATGTCGCCTGCAGAAGCGATGGAGGAAGCTGTTGCGTTGAC
>JBCCNJ010000296.1:0-2495 GCA_039025905.1 Pseudomonadota bacterium
GATCAGCCGATGATGCGAAGGGTTTTTTTGCCATGGTGTGGGTCCGCCTGAATGCAGTTATGCGCTGAAGAAGCGATCATTATAGTTGCATATAAGAATATATTCCAATCGTCATATCGCTTTTTCCCCCATTTATATGCCATTTGAGTTGCTTTAGCCTTTTCTTCAAACTACTATTACTCTCAGTTGCAACTATATAACCCTCGGTCATTGCTCCATGCCCATTAGTTACGTCAATCCTGAGTACCCCTACCGACACAGCCCAGATCAGGACGCAGGGGAACCGGTACACCACCGCGTGATCATTGTCGGAGGTGGCCCGGCCGGCATGGCCGCGGCAATGGATCTTGCTCTGCAGGGTATTGAGACAGTGCTTCTCGATGACAACAACACCGTCAGCATCGGCTCGCGGGCGATCTGTATCGCCAAGCGCACGCTGGAGATCTGCGACCGCTACGGTTGCGCACAGCCTATGCTGGACAAAGGCGTTACCTGGCACCTGGGTAAGGTCTTCTTTGGCGAAGAGCAGGTGTATGAGTTCAACCTGTTGCCAGAGGAAGACCACAAAGTACCCGCTTTTATTAATCTTCAGCAGTACTACATGGAAGAGTACATGGTGAAGCGCTGCCTGGAGCTGCCGCAGATTGATATGCGCTGGTTGCATAAGGTGATTAACGTCAAGACCGACGACAGCGGCGCAGAGATCACGGTGCACACCTCGGAGGGGGACTATGTGCTCACCTGCGACTATCTGCTGGTTGCCGATGGTGCGAACAGCCACATTCGCAGCGGACTTGGGCTGGAGAGTAAAGGCCAGGTGTTCGAAGATCGATTCCTCATCGCGGATATCATCATGAAAGCGGACTTTCCCGCCGAGCGGCGCTTTTGGTTCGACGCACCTTTTCACCCTGATCAATCCACGCTGTTACACAAGCAAGCCGATAATGTCTGGCGCATTGATTTCCAACTGGGGTGGGATGCCGACCCCGATGAGGAGAAAAAGCTGGAGCGCATTCGACCGCGGATCGAAGCCATGCTGGGCAAATACAGGGAGTGGGAACTAGACTGGGCCAGCGTCTACACATTCCGCTGCCGCAAGCTGGATTCCTTTATTCATCATCGTGTTTTCTTTATGGGTGACTCAGCCCATCAGGTCTCGCCCTTCGGCGCTCGTGGAGCCAATGGCGCGCTACAGGGGGTAGAAAATCTCGGCTGGAAGTTGGCCGCGGTGTTGCGTGGCGAAGCGCCTCCCGAACTACTGGCGACCTACGATACAGAGCGACAGCATGGTGCGAAAGAGAACATCCTAAATTCCACTCGCTCCACGGACTTCATGACGCCGAAAAATCATATCACCAAGGTCTTTCGGGATTCGGTGCTGGAGCTGTCACGCCACTACCCCTTCGCTCGCACACTGGTAAACAGCGGTCGTCTGTCAAAGCCTTGCAGCTACCCATTTAGCATTCTCAATACCGAAGATAGCGAACGCTTCACCGGCGGCGTCGCACCGGGCTCGCCCTGCACCGACGCACCGGTGATAGGCGGTAACGGCAGCGGCTGGCTACTTAATCACATCGGCACGCGCTTCTGCCTGATGCTCAAAGGCGAATTCGATTCCGACGCGGCGACCACGCTACTGCATGCACTGAACCGGGACGCCGATACCTTGGCATTACTTTGTGTGGACGCAGAGGGCAAACCACCTGAAGAGGCCATGGTAGTGCAAGACGAGAAAGGTGTTCTCAGCGAGCGCTACGCTCTCGATGAATGCGCTGTGTATCTTATTCGGCCGGACCAACACGTCACGGCGCGCTGGCGTAATCTAGACCCCATCGCTGTTACCAAAGCCGTTCAACGCGCCCTGGGTGCTGATTTGATTAGGGAGAGCGCAGCATGAGCAGCCTACAACTGGAGCCTAACTTTACCGATCCCGACGCCTTCTATGCCGCACTCGCCGATATTCACCGGGATAAGACCCCCGCCGCTAGCGAAAAAATCAATGCCCGGCTGATTCTATTGCTGGCCAACCAGGTGGGTGATCAAGCTATATTGGAACAGGCCCTGGCAATCGCCAGCGAGGTCGATAGCGAGGCACAAGATGACTAGTGATTCGGCGCAGCTTGTCAACGATCTGCAGTATCTCAACGGCTTCGGCAACGAACACGAAAGCGAAGCATTGCCTGGCGCTCTGCCCGTAGGTCGTTTTAGCCCGCAGCGGGTGAACTATGGCTTGTATGCAGAGCAGTTCAGCTCAACGGCATTTACGGCACCGCGCGCGGTGAATCGACGCACCTGGTTCTACCGCATTCGACCCTCCGTCGTGCAGAGCGACTATCAACCTTGGCAGCAGAGCACTGGCCATGTAAGCACCGGACCCATCACAGAGGTACCCACCCCACCCAATATGCTGCGCTGGGATCCCCGCCCTCTTCCCGAGCAACCCACCGATTTTATTGAAGGCTTACAGACTATCGCGGCTAACGGCGACGCCAATA
>JBCCNJ010000297.1:0-2335 GCA_039025905.1 Pseudomonadota bacterium
AAATGGGGTCCAGATGATGAAATTGGATCGGCAAATTATGTGTCACCCGAGCAGGTGCTGATGGCGGTCAAACTGGTAAAGAAGGGGGAGAGTCATCCGCTCGGGATCATCATCGATCAGAATACGCCGGCCTTTCCGCCCCGATATCTTCGCCTGCAGGTGGTGGCACCAGGGCAGCACAGTCACGGGCCCTATGATCTCCCGTTTGGCTGGGACGCGGTTTACACAGACGACCTCGTCCAGATGTGGTTGGGAATCGGTTCGCAACTCGACGGCTTGGGCCACATGGGCGAGGCAGGTTATTACTACAACTGCAATCGCGGTGCTGAGATTGTCGATATCAGCGGCCTAAAAAAACTAGGCACACATCAAGTACCGCCCATGATCGGGCGCGGTGTGTTGCTGGATATGACCAAGCACTTCGCCATGCCAATGCTGCCCGCGGGTAAAGGCATTTCTGCAGAAGATCTCAAGCAAGCTGCGAGCGCGCAGGGTATTGAAGTTAAGCAGGGCGATGTGGTGTTGCTTCATACTGGCTGGACCGACGGTATGCTTGAATCAGACCCGGTAGCCTGGGGTGGTGGCGAGCCGGGTCTGACCAACGATGCAGCGCGCTATCTTGCCTCGCTCAATCCAATGGCGGTGGGCGCTGATACTTGGGGAATCGAAGCGATACCGCCTATCACCGGGGATAAAACCTTTTATGGCCACGTGATTTTTCTCAAAGAGAACGGTATCTACTTGCTTGAAACGATGGATACGGGTCGTCTGGCTAGAGAAGGGGTTAAGGAGTTCCTGTTTGTTTTAGGTCAAGCAAGAATTAGAGGAACGGTACAAATGATCATCAATCCTGTGGCGATGTGGTGACTCAGTCACAGCATTTATCTGTTTCATACCCACTCCTCATTTTCCCAGGAGAGTAAGCTTTGAACTTCACTCAATTTGAGCGCGAGTTTTTCCGCAAGTTGAACGCGGTGGTTGAACCGGCGGTACGTCGAGGGGTCGCCTCGCCACGCATCGCCCCCGCTGGTTTAATCGTACTTGAATCGACAGGCTTTAAGTCCGGCCTGGTTCGCCGTACCCCACTGGTTGCGATGCGACTCGGAAGCTATGTGTTCGTGACTACGGCGCGAGGCGAACGCTCGTTTTGGGTTAAGAACCTCATAAAAAAGCCAAGAACTCGCTACTTCAGAGGGGGAAAGCCACGCGAGACGAAGGCTTTCGTTATTGCGCCGGGTAAGCGCTATCGCAGACCAAAATCACTGCCGCCTTGGGTCGCTTGGTTTACGGACGCCTTTGCAGAACATGCGCCACCGACTTGGGCTTTGGCCGTGCTGTTACCTGTGAAACCGGATTGACCTAGGGTGTATGCCGGCGCCGCCACTCACCTTCGTAATAGTATAGGTTGTAGCGTGCGGCGCAGATGACTGCCGGGTCACCATCGGCCTGCCCCGTAGCGCCAACTTTATAATACTGTCCGCGTAGACATTGGCGCATCTGATCAATATCTTGTTCAAGAGCTTGCTCGCTACTGGGATTGTGCCTGGCCTGATAGGGTCCTGACCAATACCAGTATGCGATAGCTGCCAGCAAAACAAGGCTTAGGACTCTGCTCATCCGCTAACTCGTTAATCTGAGTCGTGAGATTGATCGAGTATAGAATGGAAGAAATAACAGAGTTAAGAAGATTATGGAGATTCGAACAGTTAGCGGCTGTCAGCATTGACTGACAGCTCCTTTGTTATAGTAGCGCTCAATATGATTCAAGGGTTGCAATGTGGAAACTAGCCAAGCGGTTAATGACGCTAAGTGCGGCACTCATCTCTGCTGCCTGTAGCGAGCGCATGACTGATGTCGATCCGGGGGTGTCGCATGCACTCGCGCAGTCGCGGGTAGAGCGAATTAGTCAGCTGCGCTATGAGCTGAGATTTGATATTCCCTCGGACGAAGGGGCTGACGTCTCCGCCCACGCGAGTATTTCGTTTGAGTTGTCTAATGCCCGCTCGCCACTACAGATTGACTATGCGCAGCCCAAAAGCAAGGTGCATTCACTTATCGTTAACGGCGCGGTCGCTGAAATAGACTGGGTTAACGAACATATTGTCGTATCGTCTGATGTGCTGCGACGCGGGCGCAATCATATCGAAATCGCGTTTACCGCAGGCAGTGGGTCTTTAAATCGTAACCCTGGATTTTTGTACACACTGCTCGTCCCCGACCGCGCGCGCACGGTATTTCCACTATTTGATCAACCGGACTTAAAAGCGGTGTATCAGTTAACGCTGGTGCTTCCTGCAGCGTGGAGAGCGCTCGCTAACACCCCGGTTGATACGGT
>JBCCNJ010000298.1:0-2235 GCA_039025905.1 Pseudomonadota bacterium
CGCTAATGGCCAGAGACTTCGAGCACAGCGGAAACAAGGTCGGCGATTGGTCACAAAAGCCCGCAAAGCGCGCCCTTGAGTATCTTTTCATGCAGGGTGATCTGATGACCGCCGGGCGGATTGGCTTCCAGAAAGTCTATGATCTCACCGAGCGGGTGTTGCCTCCTGACACCGATGTGTCGGTCCCGACGGAGGAAGAGCACGCCCGTTTTTTGATAAGCAGCTACCTGCATGCGAATGGCCTGGGTCAGCCGGCGCAGATGACCTATCTATTGAAAGGGAAAAAGCAAGCTGTTCAAGAGAGTCTACAAGCCATGCACAGCGCAGAAGAGGTCATCGAAGTGCGAGTGGGAGAGGCCAAATACTACGCCCTACCAAATGCCGAGTCGCTACTGGATCAACCGCTATCGCGGTCTAAAGCGAAAATTCTCTCACCCTTCGACAACTTGCTTATCCAGCGCAAGCGCATGCAGGCACTGTTCGATTTTGATTATCAACTGGAGTGCTATGTGCCAGCAGCCAAAAGAAAGTACGGCTATTTCTGTCTACCCGTACTGTACAACGGAGCACTTTCGGGCCTGGTCGACTGCAAGGTGAACAAAGCAGCGGACACGCTCGAGCTCACGACACTCATAATGGACTCGCGTAGCGCCGATGCTGAATCGTTTGCCGTCGCACTCGGCAAAGAGCTGGTCAATTTTAGTGCTTTCAATCAGTGCTCGAGCGTGAGCTTACAAAACTGCAAACCCACGAAATTAACATCGATGGTGATGGAGTCGATGCACTAGAGTTCTTAGCACAATCGAGTTTGGTCGATTGCTTGAGAACAAATTGTCACCGACTCAGATGCACGATCTGAGACGGTGCGCGCCCCAAAAGGCATCATGAGTCTTGAACTCAGATTTCGTACGCAAACGATAGGATATACCGCCTTGGTACTGACGTTCCGACGCGCGTCGCAGCAAAGCTGTCGGTATCTATCGCTGCCTGGGCTAACCGGTAGTCCTCATCAGTGGTGTTATCTACATTCAGCTGAATCTTCCATCCGTCTTGCTTGTAGTAGGCGCCAAGATCCAACTGGTACCAGTCATCATATTTACCCCGATTTTCCAGGCTGAGGAAAACCTCGTCCACGTAGTATAAGCCGCCGCCCAACCCAAGGACGCCCTGCCCTAAGTCAAACTCGTAGAACGTAAACACATTGAAGCTGTTTTCCGGCACACCTGGAAACGCATTGCCCTCTGGAAAAGTTGCATTAAACTCGCCAACGCCGCCCTCTTTAACCTCAGAGTCAACATAGGAATAACCTGCCTGGATGCGCCATTGGGGTGTAATGAATCCCACCGCTTCCAGCTCCAGCCCCTGGCTCTGCACTTCACCGACATTGGTATAGAAGCGCTCACCCGGCGGTGCTTCTGGATTAACCAGAAAACCGAGATCCTGCTTTTGTATTCGATAAACCGTGGCGGTGAGGAGCAACTCGTCATTCGGCTGCCATTTGGAACCAAGCTCCCAGGCCGTGGAGGTTTCGGGGTCAATGGAATCACCATTCTCCTGCACCCGACCAGCGGAGTTGGTATAGCCCTCCGAGTAGCTCACATAAAATGACAGATCGTCATGATGCGTGTAGACGACGCCGGTGCGGTAGCTAATATCATCATCGTCAAAGTCATTTAGCTTGTCTTGATACTTGGAGTAACGGCCACCAATCAGCCAGGCCCAGTGTTCGTTGAAGGTAATAAAGTCCAGCAAATTAACGCCCGTCTCATCGAAGTCTTCGCGAGTGGCGCTGCCGTTATCTCGCAGACCAAAAATTATATTGTCGCCAATCACGATTTCTTGATCATTGGGGTTCACAGGGCGCATATCCGGCGTGAAGTATTCGCCTGTTGAGATGTCAAAATGGACTCGTCGATCACCGCGGAAGCTGGTCGACTCTGTGGAAAAATCTTCGTAAGAAGCCGATAAGACAATCTGGTGATCAAACCCGAAGGCGTCGCCAAACAGGAACGTATTTTTTAGATTGTAGCGGCTTGTTTCGCCTTTACCTTCAGTTTTGCGCGGCTCAATGGATACTTGGGATTCCTCTGCGGTGCCGGGTGCACCCACAACGGTGAAGTCTGCCTGGATAAAACGCGGGGACGAATCAACGTTGGTTTTGTCGTTCTCGGTATAGTTAAAATCAAACTCCAAAGACCAAAACGCCGTCATCTCTCGGTCCGCGAAGAAGTACAC
>JBCCNJ010000299.1:0-2020 GCA_039025905.1 Pseudomonadota bacterium
ACTAGCTCGTCAAAAATACCGGTGACGGTGACGGTGCGGTGAGGGCGTGCACCTTCGAGGACTTCTACTGTGATGCGATCGCCCAGCTGAGTCTGTAACAAATCGGCAAGCTTGGCTGACAGCACCAGTCCCTCAGGGGGCAACGTCACCGGTCGCTGCTGGCTATCGAGCAGGCGACGCAGTTCGCTGGTCGGCTCTACGCCCGTGATACCTGTAAGTTTCTTGTAGTGGCCAAATCGCATCCGGGCAGGCACCACGCGAAACGGTTCGGAGCGCATTACCCCTGGTAAATGGTACAGATCGAATTGGGCTTGAGCAGAGAGGGGCGCGTTAAAAACAAGCGTAATATCTTCTCGTTGGATGGTGCGAAATTGAATATCTACGATGGCCTCCATGGCATCGGTAAAGTAGCGACCCACCACTAAAATGGCGACCGCCACCGTCAGGCCGATAATGGACATGAGTCCCTGAACTGGGCGGCGCTCCAGGTTGCGCAGAATAATCCGACTAGGGGCTGAAAACCACTGCTGTAAGCCCAGTTTTTCTACCACCGTTGGACGAAACGTTGCTGGCGGCTCAGGTCGCATTGCCTCTGCCGGGGGAAGGATCACTGCTCGCCGCACGGCTAAGAACGCCCCCAAAATAGAAGCGCCAGCACTGACCATTAGGGCTGCAATGAGTACTGTTGGACGAATCTCATATCGTAGGATGGGAAAATGATAAAAGTCAGCGTATAAGCGCGTCATACCCGATCCTAGCCAACCGCCCAGGCCAATACCGAGGATAGCTCCCATTATTACGACTACCGTCACTAGCTTGAGGTAATGAAAACACACGGCAGCATTGCTGTAACCAAAGGCCTTGATCACCGCAATCTGGTCTCGCTGGGTGCTCACCAACCGGCTCAACAACAGATTGAGCAAGAAAGCGGCAATCCCCAGGAAGATACTCGGCATAATAATTGCCTGCGCTGAGAGCTGGTCTATCTCTGAGGATACGAATTTGTGAGATATTTGGTTATCTCGACCCAATGCGCCTAGCCCACCATAGATTTCTAGTGCTTGGTCTAGTTGAAAAATTACTTGGGCTTCGCTGGCTCCCGGCATCAGGGACAGGCTGATATCGTTAAATGCGCTTTTAAGATCGAAGGCCGTGCTGAGCGCGTCCCGTTGCATCCAAAGAATTCCAAACCGCTGATTGTCGGGAACAATGTCGGTGCCTCGGATGGCATAAATGTATTCCGGCGACAGAGCAGTGCCAACAATGTGTAAGTCTTGCCAGCGGCCATTGACAATGGCTCCAACCGTATCGTTCAAGGTGAGATTATTCGCCAGCACAAAAGATTCGCTGGCCAGCACCTCATCTCCACGCTCAGGGTAGCGTCCGCTGCGAATAAACAGATCGTTGAGCATGGGGGTGGGTCGCTCTGGAATGCTGATTAGCCGACCAGTGGCAGGCTCTGCTAAGCCTTCGACAGAGATAGTGACATCTTTAACCACTCGAGTTTGCACAGTGCCCACGCTGGGAATATTTTCTAGCTGAGGGATGAGACTTTCGGGTGCCCGCTTCATTTGCACAAATACATCGGCGAAGCGGTACTGGCTGTAGTAGGTTTCCTGAGTGAGCTTCAGCGAATGATAGGTACTCATCATAGTCACTAGGCTAGCAATCCCACAGGCCACAATCAACACAATCGCTAGTACCTGACCGCGCATATGCAGCAGGTCTCGCAACAGCTTTCTATCCAACGCGTTAAGACTTATTTTGATCACTAAGCTTGCCTTTGTTCACGTCCTTCGCTTTGTCTTTTCCTTCCTCCTTTCAGTACTGGTCAAAAAAGTTTTTACCACTCTAGTTCAGTAGGCGATCGCTTATGCGCATTCTGCCTAATCTCGGCAATATTTCCGCTGCGCATGTACACTACCCGATCAGCCATATCCGCAATGCCCGCGTTGTGCGTGATGACCGCAACGGTGGTCCCAAAAGTTTGATTCACCTGTGCCAGAGTTTCCAATACGCG
>JBCCNJ010000300.1:0-1805 GCA_039025905.1 Pseudomonadota bacterium
CGCATTCGGTTCCACCTGCAGCACTTTACAACCACCGAACACCGGTAGGCCGGTAGCAGTAACCAGAAATGTCAGATAGTCCGCGTACTGTGCACCACTCAGATGCTCGGTGCCCGCAAAGTGCGCCGGCGAACTTACGGGGTCGACTGAATTCAAGTCTGCTAGGCCAAAGGGACTGCTGTTAAACGATGGCGTAATAAACCGGGTCTGTGCTGGCCAACGCCGGAAAGACTCCCCTATGCGATCCCGTTCCAGCACAACAAAGTCCAATCCCTGAATCTCGCACAATTTCAGAGCCATGCCGATACCAGCCGGACCTGCGCCTACTATCACGACATCAAGTTCTTGCATGAGTCAGTCTCAGGCTAGGCCCGATGAGCCGAAACAACCGCTGAGAAACGACCTCTATCAGCGACCCCCATCGCCCTGGTGTCTGGGACAACATCGCTCGTCATGATCCACAACCTTTGCCACGACCTTTGCCGGCGGTACCGGATCAAATCCACCCGGGTGTAGTGGGTGGCAACGCAATACCCGCCGCAGCGCTAACCAAATACCCTTGAATGCGCCGTGGGTTTCAATTGCTTCGACGGCATACTGTGAGCAACTCGGATGATATCGGCACTGCGCTCCAAACAGAGGACTGATAAAAAGCTGGTAGCCACGAATCGGCAAGATCATCGCGCGACGAAACCAGTGCCTCACGCCACACCCTCCTCGACCAAACTCCAGGTGCTGCCCTCGGGTGTATCTTTCACGAGTACGCCCGCGGCTAACAACTCATCGCGCAGTGCATCTGCCCTGGCGAAGTCGCGATCACGTCGCGACTGTTCACGCTCAGCGATCAGCGCTTCGATGCGTGCTGCATCCATTGAGCTCGGCCTTTGGCCAGTCGCCGCCTGCCTTAGTTCAGTTAGCGCGCACTGAGGATCTTGCTGTAGCAGACCTAGTAGGCCGGCAGAGGCTAACAAGCGGGCTTTCGATTGCGCTCGTACGCTCACACTTTCGGCGTTCTCAAGCTCCCTCAACAGCCTATGCAGGCTCATGAGCGCTTCCGACACATTGAGATCATTACTCAGAGCGCTGAGCAAATCCGCGTCGGGACCCGTCTCAGCGAGAAGATCGGGAGTTACAGCAACCGATTCAAACTCTGCGATCGATTTATAGAAGCGTGTGAGTGTACGACGGGCATTTGTTAAACGCTCTGCATTCCAGTCTAGCGGACGTCGATAATGGGTTGACAATAACGCCAGACGGATCGCCTCACCCGGTGCCTCCGTTAGCAGATCACGCACCAATAACACGTTGCCCAGCGACTTCGACATCTTTTGCCCATCGACGGTGACAAAGCTGTTATGTACCCATGTGCGACAGTACAGGCTGCCGTGAGCACAGGTGCCCTGTGCGATCTCGTTTTCGTGATGCGGGAAAATCAGGTCCTGACCGCCACCATGAATATCGATGGTATGACCCAAATGTCGGCCGATCATCGCCGAGCACTCCACATGCCAGCCAGGTCGTCCCCACCCCCAAGGGCTGTCCCAACCCGGCTGCTCTGGTGTCGATGGCTTCCACAGAACAAAATCCATGGGGTCACGCTTGTAAGGTGCGACCTCTACGCGCGCGCCCGCTATCATATCTTCGGTGCGCCGCCCGGACAGGTGCCCATACTCCGCATAAGATGGCACGTGGAACAGCACATGGCCTTGTTCCACATACGCGTGCCCTCGTTCGATCAATGTCTCCGTCAGCGTGATGATTTCCGGTATGTGCTCGGTCACCCGCGGCTCCAAATCGGGTGTCAG